>NZ_NRRU01000031.1 GCF_016583785.1 Rubrivivax gelatinosus
TCCCCCGCCAAACCCCATCAACCCCACGCCGCGCCTCCCGCGGCGTCGCCTTTTCCATTGCCGATGAACGCCCCCGACAAGCACCTGCTCGATGCCCTGGAACCCCAGGAAATTGCCACCGTCGCCCTGCTGGAGAAGTACGCCAAGGGTGAGGAACAGAACATCGCCCAGGTGCAGGCGCGTGTCGCCCGGGCACTCGCTTCGATCGAGGCCGAGGACGCCCGTTCGGCGCGCGAAGCCGAGTTCCTGTGGGCGATGCAGCGCGGCTTCGTGCCCGCCGGCCGCATCATGTCGGCCGCCGGCACCGACATCCAGGCGACGCTGATCAACTGCTTCGTGCAGCCGGTCGGCGACTCCATCACTGGCTACGAAGGCGACAAGCCCGGCATCTACACCGCCGTCACCGAAGCGGCGGAAACGATGCGCCGTGGCGGCGGCGTCGGCTACGACTTCAGCCGCATCCGCCCGCAGGGCGCGCTGGTGACGCAGACGCATTCGCGCGCCTCGGGCCCGGTGTCCTTCATGCGCGTCTTCGACGCCTCGTGCGAGACGGTCGAGTCGGCCGGTGCGCGCCGCGGCGCGCAGATGGGCGTGCTGCGCTGCGACCACCCCGACATCGAGGCCTTCATCCACGCCAAGGACAAGGGCGAGCTGCGCAACTTCAACATCAGCGTCGGTGTCACCGACGCGCTGGTGCAGGCGGTGATCGCCGACGGCGAGTTCGAACTCGTGCACGCTGCGCGTCCGCACGACGAACTGGTGGCTGCCGGCGCGCGCCAGCGCGAGGACGGCAAGTGGATCTACCGCAGCGTCAAGGCGCGCGAGGTCTGGGACCAGATCATGCGGTCGACCTACGACCACGCCGAGCCGGGCGTGCTGTTCATCGACCAGATGAACCGCGAGAACAACCTGCACTACTGCGAGACGATCGAGGCCACCAACCCCTGCGCCGAGGAGCCGCTGCCCGACTACGGCTGCTGCTGCCTGGGCTCGGTCGACCTCACGCGCCACGTCGTCGGCGCCTTCTCGGATGACGCGCACTTCGACTTCGAAGGTTTCGCCGCGGTCGTGCGCGTGGGCGTGCGCATGCTCGACAACGTGCTCGACGTCACCTATTGGCCGCTGCCGCAGCAGCACGCCGAAGCCGCCGCCAAGCGCCGCGTCGGCCTGGGTTTCCTGGGCCTGGGCAGCTCGCTGGTGATGCTGGGCATCCGCTACGACAGCGACGAAGGCCGCGCGCTCGCCGCCAAGATCGCCGAGACGATGCGCGACGCCTCCTACCTGGCCTCGGTCGACCTGGCCGTCGAACGCGGCGCCTTCCCCAAGCTGGAGAAGGCCAAGTACCTGAAGAGCGGTTTTGCCCAGCGCCTGCCGGAGGCGATCCGCAAGGCGATCCGCAAACACGGCATCCGCAACAGCCATCTGCTGGCGATCGCGCCCACCGGCACGATCTCGCTGGCTTTTGCCGACAACGCCAGCAACGGCATCGAACCGCCGTTCTCCTGGACCTACAACCGCAAGAAGCGCGAAGCCGACGGCGGCCACCGCATCTTCGAGGTCGCTGACCGCGCCTGGCGCCTGTTCCGCCACCTCGGCGGCGACGTGATGCAGTTGCCGCCGCAGTTCGTCACCGCGCTCGAGATGTCGGCCAACGACCACATGCGCATGCTCGAGGCGGTCCAGCCCTTCCTCGACACCTCGATCAGCAAGACCGTCAACGTTCCCGCCGACTACCCGTACGAGGACTTCCAGAACCTGTACCTGGACGCCTGGAAGGCGGGCCTGAAGGGCCTGGCGACCTATCGCCCGAACTCGGTGCTGGGCTCGGTGCTTTCGGTCAGCACGCCGGCCGCCGCGCCGGCTGCCCCGGCCTCGCCGCGCGAGGACGACCCGCTGACCAAACACGTCGGCCGCCCGGTGGGCCGCATCGCCAGCCTGACCGAGAAGGTCGAGATGTGGACGCAGGCGGGCAAACGGTCGATGTACGTCACCGTCGGCTTCCTGCCGGTGGACGGCGTCGTCGACGGCCAGAAGGTGACGATCGAGCGCCCGGTCGAGTTCCTGCTGCAAGGCGAGCAGGACCAGTGGCTGGACGGCGCGATGCGCCTGCTGTCGCTGGCCGCCCGTTCGGGCGCGTCGATCGAGAAGGCGCTGGAGAACCTGCGCGAGATCGCCTGGACCAACGGCGCGGTGCGCAGCGGCTTCCTGACGCGCGGCGACGGCACGACGATTCCGCGTTTCCACGACTCCGAGGTCGCGGCGCTGGCCTATGCGGTGCAGCAGCTGCTGTATGCGCGTGGCTTCCTCACCGCCTCGGGCGCCCAGGTGCCGGTGCGTGAACTGGGGCGCCGCCACGCTGCTGGTGCGGCCCCGGCGGCGGCACCGGCAGCGGCTCCGGCGGCGACGCCGGAAGTCGAGGCCAAACCCGCCACCGGCATGCAGTTCGCCGCCGGCACCGGCGCCAAGTGCCCGGAATGCGGCGCGCACGACATGCACCACATCGACGGCTGCACCAAGTGCACCAACTGCGGCCACATCGGCGCCTGCGGCTGACGCCGCCTGCGCGCTGAACACGGGGCCCGCCGCAAGGCGGGCTTTTTCGTTTCAGGCGTGCTGCGGCAGACGGAAACGCGAGACCACGCCGACGAGCTGCTGCGCCTGGATGCGCAGGCTCTCGGCCGCCGCCGCGCTCTCTTCCACCAGCGCGGCGTTCTGCTGCGTCACGGTGTCCATCTGGCCGACGGCGTCACCGACCTGCGACACGCCGTCGCTCTGCTCGGCGCTGGCGGCGCTGATCGCCTCGACGACGCTGCTGACGCGGCCGATGGCCTGCACCAGTTCGTGCATCGTCTGGCCGACACGCTCGGCCTGCACCGCGCCCTGCTCGACGCGTTCGACGCTCTGGCCGATCAGCGTGCGGATCTGGCGCGCCGACTCGGCGCTGCGCTGCGCCAGCGTGCGCACCTCGGCGGCGACGACTGCGAAACCGCGGCCGGCCTCGCCGGCACGCGCCGACTCGACCGCAGCGTTGAGCGCCAGGATGTTGGTCTGGAACGCGATCGCGTCGATGACGCCGACGATCTCGGCCACCTGACGCGACGCGGTGCTGATGCTCTTCATCGACGCCAGCATCTCGTCGACGGCGCTGCCGCCCTGGCTCGCGACCTTGGCTGCGCCATGCGCCAGCGTGTTCGCCTCGCGGGCGTTCTCGGCGTTCTGGCGCACGGTCGCACCGAGCTGCTCCATCGTCGCCGCGGTCTGCTGCAGCGCACCGGCCTGTTCCTCGGTGCGCTGGCTCAGGTCCTGGTTGCCGAGCGCGATCTGGGCGCTGGCCGTGGCCACGCTCTCGGCGTTGCCGCGCACGCCGCCGACGAGCTCGCGCAGGCTCTGCTGCATGCCGTCCAGCGCGCCCAGCAGCACGCCGAGCTCGTCGCGGCCACCGGCGGGCACCGCGCCCGCGAGGTCGCCGTCGGCCACACGTTCGGTCACTTGCAGCGCGGCGCGCAGCGGGCGCGTGACGCTCAGCGTGATCGCCCAGCCGAGTGCGCTGCCGCAGGCGATGGCCGCCAGCGCGACGATCATCATCACGATCTCGGCGCGCGAGATCGCGGCCGCGGTCGCCGCGGCACTGGCCTCCATGCGCTCGACCTCGTGTTCGACGAAGGCGTCCAGCGCCTTCAGGTAGGCCGCCTGCACCGGGCGCACGTCCTTCAGCAGCATGTCGCGCGCTTCGGCCGAGCGGTTGGCGACGGCCAGTTCCAGCGCCGCCTGCAGCTTGGGCTGGTAGGTGACGCGGCTGGCCTGCACCGCTTCGAGACGTTTGGCACTCTCGGCGTCGTGGTCGGCGGCCTGGAGCTTGTCCAGCAGGCCGGCGACCTGGCTCTCGCAGCCGCGGATGCGCTCGATCTCGGCCTGGATCTGTTTCGGGTCGTCCAGCAGCACGACGTTGCGCACGCCGCGCGCGACGACGTTGAGCTGGTCCTTGACGTCGCGCGCCATGCCCACGCTGTGCTGGCGCTGCTCGACCAGTTCCTGTACCTGTCCGCCGACACCCTGGAGCGCGCTGCGGCCGAACAGGGCCACCGCCGCCGTCGCCAACATCACGAGCGCGAAGCCGATGCCCAGCTTCATGCCGATGCGCAGATCGTTCCAGCTCTTCATCCCGAACCCCCGACACCGCGGCGACCCCGCACCACGACAGGCGATCGCGGGCGCTGCTGACGGGCTATCGACCCGCCGGGGCCGGTGTGAAGGGACAAGGCGCGACATGGCGCACGCTTGTCAGTCCCCGTGAGGACACCCGTCGAACGGAGCTTGCGCCGGCGTGAAGCACTGCACGCACCGTGGGCGGCACCGCCCTCGCCCTGCGCCGGGCGACACGCCGGCATTCAGCGCGCGCGAGCGGCGCCGCCCCTCGTCGTGCCGGATCCGGCTTGCGCCAGCGCAAGGCCCGCGCTGGGCGCGCGCCGGCTTTCTGTCCCCCGCACCACTGGGTATCCCTGTGGACAACCCGGGGGCGCGGCTCGCAAGTGCTTGCCACCCGGGGGTTTTCACTAGCTTGCTGCAGAAACAGGCAGCCTCGCGCAGGCCGTAGGATCGGTCCCACCCGCGGCCGCGAAATCGGCTGGCATCCGGGCTGCGGGCTGCGCGGCATCCTGTGTTCATGGCGGATGTCCGCCGCGACGAAAGGAAGTCATGAACAAGGACCAGGTCAAGGGAGCCGCCAAGGACATGGCCGGCAAGATCCAACGCAAGACGGGCGAAGCCATCGGCAGCGACGAGCAGCAGGCCAAGGGCCTGGCCAAGCAGGCCGAAGGCAAGACGCAGAAGAAGGCCGGCGACGTGCGCGAAGCCGTGCATGATCTGACGCGCAAGCCGTGACGCCGGCGCCACCCGCCTGCCACGTCCAACCCGCAGCCACCCCGGCGGCTGCGATCTCGGTCCTGGAGGTCGGTGGCGTCACCGTTCACATCGAAGGCCAGGGCGAACAAACCCTGGTCTTCGTCCATGGCTGGCCCGACAGCCATCAGGTCTGGGATTCGCAGGTCGCGGCGCTGTCGGCGTCGTGGCGGTGTTTGCGTTTCACGCTGCCCGGCTTCGCCCCCGGCGACGACGGCCGGGCGCGTTCACTCGACGAGATCGTCGCCACGCTGCTGGCGGTCGTGGATGCGGCCAGCCCCGGGCAACCGGTGGTGCTGGTGCTGCACGACTGGGGCTGCTTCTTCGGTTACCGCTTCGCCGAACGCCATGGCGACCGTGTGCGGGCGATCGTCGCGATCGACATCGGCGGCGACGCCGGTTCACGCGCCAACCGTGCCGAGATGGGCTGGCGTGGCCAGGCGGGCGCGCTCGCCTACCAGCTGACGCTGGCGCTGGCCTGGCGCCTCGGCGGGCGCGCCGGCGACGCGGTCGCACGTGCGCTTGCCGGTGCGTTCCGGGCGCCGGCAGCCGGCGAGACCCGGGCCGCGATGGGCTGGCCGTACGCGGTGCAGTGGTTCGGCGCGGCCGGCGGCTTCGGCCGGCCGCGAGTGTTCCTGCCGCAGTGCCCGATGCTGTACGTCTACGGCACGCGCAAACCATTCATGTTCCATTCCCGGCGCTGGCTGGAGCGGCTGCAGGCCAGCCCGGGCTGCGGCGTGCTCGCGCTGGACGCGGGCCACTGGGTGATGATCCAGCAAGGCCCGGCCTTGAACGCCGCGATCGCCGGCTGGCTAGACGCCCAGCGCCCTCAGCCGGCCGCCATGGCGGCGCGCGCATAAGCCGCCGCCGCGCCGCGCTCACCAGATCGCCAGGCCCTTGCTCAGCACGCGCTGCACCCAACTGCGCGACGCGGTGTCGGCGACACCGCCACGGCCCACTGCCTCCAGGCGTGCGTCGACGATGTCGGCCGAGGCGACGACGTTGCCGGCCTTGATGTCTTCCGGGTTCACGACACCCGAGAAACGCAGCGTCGTCACGCCTTCGTTGTAGGCGATGCTGCGCTCGCCGGCGACGACCAGGTGGCCGTTGGGCAGCACGTTGATGACCGAGGCGGCGATGCGGCCGGTGAAGCGGTTGCTGTTCTCGGTGGTGCCCTTGCCGACAAAGGAGTCGCTGCCGCTGGCTTCGGCGTCCAGGTTCAGGATGCTCTTGAGCGCGCCGCGCACGTTGTTCGAATCGGTGCCCGGGCCCTTGGTCGCGATCTTGTTCTCGCGGCTGGTGTCGGTGGCAACCTTCTGGTTGGCCGACAGCTTCTCGTCGATCTGCACCTTCAGCGTGTCGCCGATCGCACGCGGGCGCTTCTCGCCCGAGAACATCGTCGCGATCGGCGCGTTGGGCTGGAACAGCGAGCCGGTCGGCGCGCGTTCGACGTAGGAAGGCGGCGCGACCGCGGTGACCGCGGTGGGAACCCGCAGCGTCGTCGTCGGCGTCTCGGCGCAGCCGGCCAGGAGTGCGGCGCAGCCGGCCAGCGGCCACAGGGTCTGGATGTTCATGACGGACCTCTTCGGATTTCGCGTTGGGGTTTGGGTTGGCGTCACTCGCCGGTCAGCAGCGCGGTGACCACCGGGGCGAGCTTGTCGCGTGTCGACGACCATTTGCCGGCTTCCAGCAGGCCTTCGAGGCGGTACTGGCTGGACGCCAGCGTGCGGCCCGACGAGGTCTGCAGCGTGAGTGCCGCCTGGCGCAGGTAGGGCTGGTATTCGTTGCCGAACAAAGTGGTATCCCAGGCGATCGCCGCGCTGTATTTCAGCCAGGCGCCGCAGGTTTCCAGCGGCGTGCCCGCCTCGTACACCCGGCTGTCGACGTCGTGTTTTTTCAGTTCGGCCTGCAGTGCCGGCACGAAATCGACGATATGGCCGTCCGGGCGATATTCGATGCACAATTTCGACAGCGTCATCGGTTCGTGGAAGACGGTATTGCTGGCCTGGCTCGGGCCGTACATCACGGCGTGGTGCGCAGCGCCCCCGGCGGCCTTGATCAGTTCGATCGCGGGCACCGGCGAGATGATCGAACAGCCCGGCAGCAGCGCCGCCGCCGCCAGCAACGCCAGCCCGCGGCGGCAGTCAGGCGACGTCATGGATGGCCTGCCCGATCGACAGCGCGCCCATCGCGGCGTAGCCGGCCACGGTGTTGAAGGCATCGCCGACGGTGTCGATGACATCGCCACCGGCGTCGGCGACCGCGCTGGCGGTGTCGGAGACGAAGTCGGTGACGCCGTCGACGGCGTCGACGACGGTTTCGCTGACGCTTTGGGCGGCACCTTCGACGGTGTCGACGACACTGCCCAGGGCCTGCTTGATGTCGCTGTAGGTGTCGCCGACACCGTCTTCGACCGCCTGTGCAGCACCGGCCAGCGTCTGGCCGACCGAGGAGACCGCGTCGACACCCTGGTCGACCCAGTCGTCGAGCGCGCTGAGCGCGCCGGAGCTGAACGAGCAGGTGCTATCGCAGACGCCACCGGCGGCATTCGCGGCACCGATCGCGGTGGCGACCACCGGGCCGAATGCCTTGGCGTTGCGTTCATAGGCACCGACCTCGGTGCGCGGGTTGATGTAAGCCGTAGCCAGGGATCCGATGCTGCTCATGGTCACTCCTTCCAAGTGCCGCCAGCTTAGGAATAGACGCCCCCGGGGAATTCCTCGAATAACACCCGCAAACCCTGCCATACCTTTTCTCGCGGGGTTTTCATGACGCTGCCGCCACGAGTTTCTACGGCGTATGTCGGAATATCACGCCGGGGTCTTTCCGGGTCTTTTTACGTCATCTTCCGGTGACGTATCGTCACGACAGTGCGCGCCCGCGGCGGGCACGGCCGGCGCATACTGCCGCATCACCCAGCAGGAGACGGCGCATCCGATGAGCGGAACACCGCCAGCCGCCGACGACCGCCCCGCCGCCCCGTCGACGCGGGCGCCCGGCGCGGACTCGCCGCGCTGGCCACCGCCGCCGGACGTGCCGTCCGCCCGTGCAGCCCCCCACAGCAGCCTCTTCGAAGACGCTCCGGTGGGCCTGCTGACGCTGCAGGCCGATGGCAGCGTCGACCGGGTCAACCGGCGCGCACTGCGCTTGCTGGGCCCAGGCGCCGGCTTCGGCCGCGACATCGTCTCGTTCGCGGCGCCGGCCGGCCGCTCCCGGCTGCGGGCGGCGCTGGAAGCGGCGGCGACGGCCGAAGCCAGCACCCTGGACCTCGAGTTCCACACCCCCTGCGGCACCGGCAGCCGGCAGCTGATGCTGGCGCTGCGGCGCGACCCGGCCGACGCCGGCCGGCTGCTGGCCGCGCTGGTCGACGTCGACGAGCGTCACCGGGCCGAGCGGGAACTGCGGCAGCTGCACGACCGGCTGCAGTGCTGCCAGCGCGCCGCCGGCGCCGGCGCCTGGAGCTGCGACGGCCCCGCCAGCGCGCTCTGGCTGTCCGACGGCGCCCGCGATCTGCTCGGCGACCTGGCCGACGCGGCCACGCTCGTGCAGCTGTGCGCCGGCTTCAGCGAGCGCGACGAGCGCGAGAACGCGCGGCGTTCGCTCGAGGCGGCACGGAACGCGGGCGCCGGTTTCGTGTTCGACGCCCGCGTGCGCGGCAGCGACGGCGCCCGCCGCTGGCTGCGTTTCATCGCCGCGCCGCAGCCGGGCGGCGCCGGGCTGCTGGGCTGCGTGCAGGACGTCGAGGCCCAGGTGCAGGCCGAGCAGCTGCGGCTGGCGCAGGCGCGCGCGGAAGTCGCCGAACGCGAAGGTGCGACGCTGCATGCCCGCTGCCGCGACGTGCGCACCGCCCTGCAGGCGATGCTCGGTTACGCCCACCTGCTGGCGCGCGACCCGGCGCTGAGCGCTTCGGCTACGGCCGCCGCACGCGTCGCCCGGGTCGAGGCTGCGGCGCGTGAACTGCTGGAGATCGTCAAGGAGAGCGCTGCCCCGGCACCGGCGGCGGGCGGCGCCGGTGTGCCGCGGCACATCCTTTACATCGAGGACAACGCGGTCAACGCCGAGCTGATGATCGGGCTGCTGGAAGCGCGGGCGCCGCTGCACGTCGAGGTGGCGGCCTCCGGTCGGCGCGGCCTGGACCGGGCGCTGGAGTTGCTGCCGGACCTGGTGCTGGTGGACCTGCAGCTGCCCGACCTGCCGGGCCTGGAGCTGCTGCGGCGCCTGAAGACCGACCCGCGCACCGCCGGCCTCACCTGCCTGGCGGTGTCGGCGGAAGCCGGCAGCGCGGAGGCGGCGGCGGCGCGGGCCGCGGGGGCCAGCGCCTTCCTCGCCAAGCCGCTCGACGTCGACGCGCTGCTGGCGGCGGTCGACCGCTTCGTGCCCGGGCTGGAGGTCGTCGCCGGCTAGTTGCGCGCGCCGACACGCAGCATCAGCCGCAGGTATTCGAGTTCGGCGTGCATCTTCTGCAGTTCGTCGCGCAGTTCGACCAGCGCGGCGAGCGCCGTGCGGGCCGAGGCGGGGACCTGCGACGCGGTGGTACCGGGTTGGGGCGTGTCCATGGGGCCATGTTCGGGCCGCCCGGCGGCGCCGCAAACCCCGTGCCCTGGGGGCCGCGCCCCCGCATTCAGGTCAGGCGCCGGCGGTCTGCCGCGCCAGCCCGTTGGCGATCACCAGCCCGATCCAGACGCGGTCGATACGGTTCCAGCTCACCTCACCACGCAGAGCAAAACGAACAGCACGATCCACAGGAAATCGACGAATGAACCTGCCCTGCCCTGTACCACTACGCCTCAGCGCTCGCGCACCAGCACGATGCGCGTGATCTCCGACGGCGCCCCCAGCCGCAGCGGCGGCCCCCAGTAGCCGGTGCCGCGGCTGACGTAGACCCGCAGCCGGCCGACACGCTGCAGCCCGGCGGTGATCGGCTGCTGCAGCGGCACCAGCAGCCCCCAGGGCCAGATCTGGCCGCCGTGGGTGTGGCCCGAGAGCTGGACGTCGAAGCCCGCCTCGGCCGCCGCCGCCGCACTGCGCGGCTGGTGCGCGAGCAGCAGCCGCAGCGCCGCCGGCGGCGCACCGGCCAGCGCCTGCTTCGGGTCGCTGCGCCGCCCCGGCTCGACATGCGCGGCGCTGAAGTCGTCGACACCGGCGACGACGACGGTCGCGCCCTCGTGCTCGACGACGCGGTGTTCGTCCTGCAGCGGCACGAAGCCCAGCCGGCGCCATTCGGCGACCCAGGGCGCGGCGCCGCTGTAGAACTCGTGGTTGCCGGTGACGGCGAAGACGCCGTGGCGCGAGCGCAGGCCGGCCAACGGCGCGAGGTCGGCACGCAGGTCCTCGACCCGCCCGTCGACCAGGTCGCCGGTCAGCGCCACCAGATCGACGGGCCGGCTGTTGGCGCGTTCGACGACGGCCTGGACCCAGCCGCGCTTGATGGTCGGGCCGACGTGCAGGTCGCTGATCTGCAGCACCGTGAAGCCCTCCAGCGCCGCTGCCAGCCCGGGCACCGGCAGCCGCACTTCAAGCAGCGCCGGCGTCGCGCGCGCGTTGCGCAGCGCCAGCAACGTCAGCAGCGGCGCCAGCGCCAGCACGGCGAACGCGCTGCCGCGAGCATGCGGCGCCCAGCCCAGCAGCCAGGCGGCCAGCAGCCCGAACTCGCGCAGCAGCACCAGCGCCACCACCAGCCCGAAGTGGCCGAGCGCGATGTACCCGGCCCAGGACCAGCGGTCGGCCACCTCGGGCCGCGTGCCGCGCCGGCCGTAGAAAGCCATCGGGATCAGCACCCAGGAGCAGAGTGCCGCCAGCACGACGGCCGCAGCACCGGCCAGCGGCAGCGGCGCGGCCAGCCGCCACGCGAGCAGCGCGTGCAGCAGGCCGAGCACCCAGACGATTCGCACCGGCCGCATCAGGCGCCGGTGCCGCGGGCGGCGGGACTCAGAACAGGCCGGCCGCAGCCGCGGCGTCGACGAGGCGGCGCGCGAGCGCGTCGAGCTGCGCGCCGGCGTCGCCGGAATCGCCGCCACCGGCACGTGCGGTCCACTGCAGCCGGCCGCTGGCGACGTCGCTGATGCGCGCCTCGGCGCCGTAGAGCACCGCGGCACCGCCGCCGAGAGAGCCCACAGGCAGCGACACGCCGACACCGACGCCGCTGCCGCCACCCCCGATGCGAAAACCGCCGAGCCCGATCGACATCCCGCTCGACGAAGGTTCGGCCGGTGCCGCCGAGACGCTGCCGATCCAGACCGCCTGCGCGCCTTCGCGGCGCGCGAGTTCCACGTAGCGTGCGTCGTCGCGCGGCCCTGCGGCCGGCGGCGGCGGCGCCTCGGGCGCGGACACGACGCGGGCCCCGAGCGCCGTCAGCTCGGCGGCAAAACGTTCGACGCACAGCCGCACGAGCACGGTTTCGGCGGCTTCGCAAGCGACGAGCACGCGCGCGCCGGCGAGCGGCCGGGCGGTCTCGGGTGCGCGCCACTGGGCGTCGACACCACGCGGTGTCGAGCTGCAGCCCGCAAGCAAGGCCACGGCCAGCGCCGTGGGCCCGGCAGACCGTGACAGGAAGGACTTGGACATCGGCATCGGGCTCGTGGACAGGCCTGCAGCCTAGCCGCTGGCGGCCGGCGCGTCGAACGCGGGCACGAGTGCCCTTGCCCCGCGTCCGGCGTCGGCGGCGACACGCGCCTCGCAGCCGGTGCGCACCAGTGCGACGCAGGCACCGCCGAAACCGCCGCCGGTCAGGCGCGCGCCGAAGACGTCCGGGTGCGCCTGCAGCCGCGCGACCAGCGCGTCGACCTCGGGTGTCGAGACTTCGTAGTCGTCGCGCTGGCTGGCATGCGAGGCGTTCATCAGCCGGCCGAAGACACGCGGATCGTGTGTCGCCGCGGCCTGGATGACGCGCGCGTTCTCGCTGACGACGTGGCGCACCCGCCGCGGCAGCGGCGGCGGCAGCGCGGCGGCGCGCGTGGCGTCGTCCAGGTCGCGCAGCGAGGCCAGGCCGAGCGCATGCGCCGCCGCCTCGCATTCGGCGCGGCGGATGTTGTAGCCGCTGGCGGCGAGCGTGCGCACGACGCCCGAGTCCAGCACCAGCAGCGCGCTGCCCGGCGGCAGCCCGACCAGGTGGCGCTCGCCGCTGCGCACGTCCAGCAGCAGCGCCCGGTCTTCGCCGGCCAGGCTGGAGGCCATCTGGTCGAGGATGCCGCAGTTGACGCCGGCGTATTCGATCTCGGCGCGCTGGCCCAGGCGCGCGATCTCGACGTCGTCGAGCGCGGCGCCGGTGAGCGTGCGCAGCGCACGCAGCGTCGCCACCTCCAGGGCCGCGCTCGAGGACAGGCCGATGCCGATCGGCACCTCGGAATGCACCAGGATGGCCAGCGCCGCCGGCAGCACGACGCCGGCGCCCTGCGCCTGCATCAGGCAGCCATAGACGTAGCGCGCGAAGTCCTCGTCGGGTGCACGCCCGAGAACGAAGCGCACGGTGCGGCCGTGGGCGTCGCTGTGCAGCGCGAAATCGCGTTCGACCGAGGGCCGCAGCGCGACCGCGGTGCGCTGCGGGATCGCCACCGGCAGCACGAAACCTTCGTTGTAGTCGGTGTGTTCGCCCAGCAGGTTGACGCGTCCGGGCGCCGACGCGACGGCTTCGGCCGGCACACCGAACTCGGCGAGGAAACGATCGTGCGTGAAGGCCTCGAGCTCGGCGGCGTTCATGTCAGCAGCACCTCGACACGCTGCAGTTCGGCCGCGGTGGCCTCGGGCAGCGCGTCCATCGCGAACCAGCCCGCCGCCAGCTCGGTGCCGGCCAGGTATTTGAGGCGCTCGCGCGAGCGGTAGGCCGGCCAGATCTCGGCGTGCAGATGCCAGGGCGCCTGCGGCCGGCCGTCGCAGGGCGCCTGGTACCAGGCCATCAGATAGGGCATGGGCCGCTGCCACAGGCCGTCGAGTTTGAGCAGCGTGGTCTTCAGCGCGCGCGCCAGGTCGGCGCGCACCGGCCCGGACAAGGCGGCGAAGTCCGCCACCGGCGCGATCGGCGCGACCCAGCACTCGTACGGGTAGCGCGCGCACACCGGCACGAAGGCGACCGCGTGTTCGCCGGCGTAGAGCATGCGATTGCCCTCGCCGCGTTCAGCGGCGATCAAGTCCTGCAGCGCAGTGCGCCCGGTGGCGGCGTGGTGGCGGCTGGCGTGTTCGTCCAGGCGCGCCGGCAGCGGCGGCAACGTCGGGTAGGCGTAGATCTGGCCGTGCGGGTGGTGCAGCGTGACGCCGACTTCCGAGCCGCGGTTCTCGAACGGCAGCACCCAGGCGATGTCGCCGCGTGCCGCCAGCCGCGTGCTGCGGTCGCCCCAGACCTCGAGCAGCAGCTCCAGGCGCGCCAGCGGCAGCGCGCCCAGCGCCGTCGCCGGGTCCTGCGTGAAGACCACCACCTCGCAGGCGCCCTGCGCCGGCGCGGTCTCGACGATCGCCGCCGGCGGCGGCTGCAGCGGGCCGCCGAGCGAGGGAAAGCGGTTCTCGAACACCGCGATCTCCCAGTCGCCCGCCGGCAGCTCGGTCGGCGCCGCCGGGTCGCGGGTCGGTGCCAGCGGGTTGTATTCGGGCGGCGGCAGGAAGGTGCGGTCCTGGCGGAAGGCGGCGTAGCTGATCCACTCGCCGCGCAGCGGGTGCCAGCGCAGGTGGGCGGCGGCGGCCAGCGGGTCGGCGAACGGGCTGGGCACGCTGGCCGGCGGCGTCGGCGCGTGGTGGCCGTACAGCGTCAAGCGCCGGCCGTCGGGTTTCAGCAGATCGAGGGCCTGCATTCAGACCCCGCCGACGATGTGGGTGCGCGACTCGCGTGTCGCACGCGCGATGTCTTCGAGCGGGATCTTGGGCTCGCGTGCCGCCGTCAGCAGGCCGTTGGCTTCCTGGAAGGTGTCGGCGAACTGCGTGTAGCAGAAGCCCGAGAACAGCGCGGTGTGGATCACCGTGTGCAGCAGGTCGCTGTATAGCGTGGTGAACTGGGCCTCGTCGCGCGCCGCCGAGTAGCCCCAGGTGGCGCCGCCCTCGGGCTGCTTGACGAAGGCGATGCCGCCGAACTCGGTGAGCATGATCGGCTGGCCACGGTGCGGGTAGCCGTCCAGCGTCAGGATGCGCCCGCCCGGGCGGCGCCGGTCGAACAGCTGCTCGGGCTTGATCTCGGCGCCGTAGCGCTGGCGCAGGTGCTCGCAGCTGGCGTCGTAGTCGTGGATGCCGATGATGTCGGTGGCGCTGCTTTCCCAGCCGTCGTTGCCGATCACCGGGCGCGTGGCGTCCAGCGTGCGTGTCAGGTGGTACAGCGCCTCGACCGCATGGCGCTGGGTGCGCACGGCGGTCAGCTCGGGCACGCCCCAGCTCTCGTTGAACGGCACCCAGACGATGACGCAGGGGTGGCTGTAGTCGCGCTCGATGGCATCGGTCCACTCGCGCACCGTGCGCCGGATCGCGCCGCGCGTGAAGCGGTAGGCCGAGGGCATCTCCTCCCAGACCAGCAGGCCCAGGCGGTCGGCCCAGTAGAGGTAGCGCGGGTCCTCGATCTTCTGGTGCTTGCGCACGCCGTTGAAACCCATGGCCTTGGCGAGTTCGACGTCGCGGCGTAGCGCGTCGTCGTCGGGCGAGGTCATCAGCGTCTCGGGCCAGTAGCCCTGGTCCAGCACCATGCGCAGCGTGTAGGGGCGGCCGTTGAGCATGAAGCGGTCGCGCAGGATGGTCACCGAGCGCAGCGCGGTGTACGAGCCGACCTCCTCCTGCAGCACGTCGCCGCGCAGCAGCCGCACCCGGGCCTCGATCAGCGTCGGCCGCTCGGGGCACCACAGCAGCTCGTTGCGGAAGTCGTCGATGCCGGGGTCGGACAGCACGATGAAACGGTCGGCCTCGCCGTCGACGATCAGGTAGCGGTCGCGCGCGAGCACGCGGCCGGCAGCGCTCAGTTCGACCTCGGCCCAGACCTCGCCGCTGCGATCGCCGCCGACGCGGATTTCCAGCCCGATCGCGAAGTTCTCGACCTGCGGCGTCCAGCGGATGCGGTCGACGAAGGTGGCGGGCAGGCGCTCGAACCACACCGTCTGCCAGATGCCGCTGGTGCGCGGATACCAGATCGCGTGCGGCGCCAGCTGCCAGTCCTGCTTGCCGCGCGGCTTGGCGAGGTCCGAGGGGTCGTCGTCGACCCGCACGACGACGACCTGGTGGCCGGACTCGTCGAGCAGCCCGCTGATGTCGGCCCAGAACGGCGTGTGGCCGCCTTCGTGCGTCACCGCCAGCCGGCCGTTGACCCAGACGCGCGCGGCGTAGTCGACGGCGCCGAAACGCAACACCACACGCTCCGGGCCGGGCCTGCATTCGAACTCGCGCCGGTACCAGCACACCGGGTGGAAGCCGGTGTCGCCGATGCCGCTGGCGCGCGCTTCGGGCGCGAACGGCACCTCGATCTGGAGCGGCCAGTCTTCGACGTCCTCGGGGCAGTGCCAGCGGCCCTCGTCGTCGAAGCAGAACTGCCAGCGGCCGTCGAGCGAGGTCCAGTCGTCGCGCACCAGCTGCGGACGCGGGTAGGCATGCATGCAGGTCCCCCGGCCGGCGGGTGCGCCGGCCATCACCGCTGCGGGCAACACGCGTGCCCTGCCCCGCGCCGGGCCGCACCATCAGCCGAGCGCGGCCCCCAGCCGGGCGACCAGGGCGCGCAGCGCGGCTTCGGCGGCCAGCGCCGCGCCCGGCGTCGAGCCCACGCGCTCCGGGTCGCGTGCGCCCTGCTCCAGCGCCGCCAGTTGTGCGACCAGGTCCACCGCGCCGATCGTCGCGCCCGCGCCGCGCAGCGAATGCGCCGCCTCGCGGCAGGCCTCGGCGTCGCCGGCCGCAGCCGCGGCGCGCAGCGCTGTCGAGCCCTCGCCGTAGGTCTGCACAAACAGGCGCAGCATGCGTTCCAGCATCGCTGTGTTGCCGCCCAGCCGCGCCAGCGTGGCCTCGAGGTCCAGCCCCGGCACCCGCAGCAGCGCCGCCGGCAGGCGCTTGTCGCCGCCGCGCGGCGCCGGCGGCGCGGGTCCGGCAGTGGCCGGCGGCGGCTCGCCGGCTGCCGCCGGCAGCCAGTGCAGCAGCGTCGCGTACAGCCGTTCGGGGCTCACCGGCTTGGCGACGTGGTCGTTCATGCCGGCGGCCAGGCACAGCTCGCGGTCCTCGTCGAAGGCGTTGGCGGTCATCGCCACCACCGGCAGCGCCGGGCCCAGGCGGCGGCGGATCTCGCGGGTCGCGGCAAAACCGTCCAGGCCCGGCATCTGCAGGTCCATCAGCACCAGCGCATGGCCGCCGGCCAGCGCCATCTGCAGCGCCTGCTCGCCGTCGGTTGCGGTGTCGACGACGAGGCCGACCGAACGCAGCAGTTCTTCGGCCACCTCCTGGTTGACCGGGTTGTCCTCGGCCAGCAGCACACGCTGGCCGGCGTGGCGCGCGCGCAGCCGCTGCTCGGCGTCGCCGGGTTCCGGCCGCGGCGCGTCCTGCGGCGCCGGGCGCCGGCTCACCAGGCGCATCACGGTGTCCAGCAGAGCCGAAGGCGTCACCGGCTTGGCCAGCACCGCGGCGCAGCCGGCTTCGGCGGCGAGCGCACCGATGCGCGGATCGTCGGAGGCGGTGACCAGCACCGTCGGCGGCATCGCCGGCCCGAGCAGCGCGGCCAGGCGGCGCGTGGTCTGCAGCCCGTCCAGCGGCGCCATCAACCAGTCGACGAGTGCGACGTCGTAGCGACGGCCCTCGGCCAGCCGGCGGCGCGCGAGTTCCAGCGCTGCTTCGCCGCCGTCGGCGGTGTCGACGTGCATGCCCAGGCGCGCCAGCCGGTCGGCAATCACCGCACGCGCCTCGTCCAGGTCGTCGACGAGCAAGGCGCTCAGGCCGACGAGCGTGAGCGGCCCGCTGCCGCCGGGGGCGGTGTCTTCGTCGGGCCGTTCCGTGCTGCCCCGGCCCAGGCGGGCGCTGAACCAGAAACAGCTGCCCTCGCCGGGCCTGCTGCTGACACCGACCTCGCCGCCCATCAGCTCGGCGATGTGGCGCGTCAGCGCCAGCCCGAGACCGGTGCCGCCGTGGCGCCGCGTGCTCGAGGTGTCGGCCTGCTCGAAGGCGTGGAACAGCCGCGCCTGGCGCTGCGGCGCTATGCCTTCGCCGGTGTCGCGGACCTCGAAACGCACCAGCAGCCGCGCCTCGTCCTCCTCCAGCAGCTCGCAGCGCAGGCGCACCCAGCCCTGCTCGGTGAACTTGATCGCGTTGGACAACAGGTTGATCAGCGCCTGCGACAAACGCGTCGGGTCGCCGCGCAGCCGCGGCGGCACGCGCTCGGTGTCCAGCACCAGCTCCAGCCCCTTGTGGCGCGCCCGTTCGCCGACGAGCTGGAAGCAGCGCGCCAGCAGTTCCTCGAGCGAGAACTCGGTGTCCTCGAGCACCATCTTGCCGGCCTCGATCTTGGAGACGTCGAGGATGTCGTTGATCACCTGCAGCAGGTGTTCGCCGGCGCCGCCGATCTTGGCCAGGCGGTCGAGCTGGTGCGCGTCGACGATTTCGCGCCCGAGCAGGTGCGTGAGGCCCAGGATCGCGTTCATCGGCGTGCGGATCTCGTGGCTCATGTTGGCCAGGAACGAACTTTTCGCGCGGTTGGCGGCCTCGGCCTGCTGCGCCCGGTGCGCCAGCTCGGCCTGCATCGCGGCGATCTCGCGGCCACGCTGGCGGCGCTCGCTGTCGTCGATGATGGTCACACGCGTCGTCGTGCCGCCGGCCGGATCGGCGACGCGGTCGGCGGCCACCAGCACCGGCAGCGGCGCGCCGTCGGCGCGCAGCAGCTCGCATTCGACGCCGCGGCGCCGCGCCGGCCCCCCTGACAGCCCGAGAAGGTCGCCGTGCAGCACGGCGCAGCCCGGCGCGACGAAGTCCAGCAGCGCACGCCCCACCATGGCGTCGCGCGCATGGCCCAGCATCGCCAGCGCGGTGGCGTTGACGGTGGCGATGACACCGGCCGCATCGAGCGAGAAATAGCCGCAGGGCGCACGGTCGTAGAGGTCGGCGATGGCTTCGGCGCGCTGCTCGAGCGCGGCGTTGGCGGCCTCGAGTTCGGCGGTGCGGCGGGCCACCAGCGCCTCCAGCTCCTCCTGCTGGCGCTCCAGCGCGCGCTGCGCCGCCTTCTGCACGCGGATGTCGGCGGCCATGCCGACCAGGTGCGGCACGCCGCCGATCTCGACGCTGGCGCCGGAAAACACGACGTCGACGAGGCTGCCGTCGCGTGCGCGCCAGCAGACCTGGGCCTGCGCGGCGCCGTCGGCGAGCACGCGGGCGATCACCGTCTCGCGTTCGCCCTCGTCGACCCAGATGCCCAGTTCGCGGCTGCCGCGGCCGAAGAGCTCGTCGCGGCGCCAGCCGAGCATCGCCTCGTAGGCCGGGTTGACGTCGACGAACCGCCGGTCGTCCAGGCCGGTGATCGCGATCGCGACCGGGCTGTTGCGGAACACGCGCTCGAAACGGTCGGTGCTCTCGCGCAGCGCCGCGGCCGAGGCGATGCGCACCGTGATGTCCTCGGTCGAGATGATCACGCCGCCGATCGCGCCGGCCCCGTCGCGCCAGGGCACGACCGACCACGACAGCCACAGCCGAGGGCCGTCGGTGCGCGGCCATTCCTCGGCTTCGCTGGTGATCGTCTCACCGCCGAGCGCGCGCCGGTGGACCTCGCGCCACTTCAGCAGCAGGTCCGGGAACACCTCGTAATGCGAGCGTCCGACGATGTCGGGCCCGACGCCGAAGTCGCGCCGCCAGCGGGCGCTCGCCGCCAGGTAGTGCATCTCACGGTCGAACAACCCGATGCTGTGCGGCGCGTGCTCGACGAAGGCGGTGAGCAGCGCGCTCGCCTGGCGCAGGCGCTGTTCGGCGTGGCGCCGCAGCGAGACGTCGCGCAGCACGCCGAGCATGCCGATCGTGCGCCCGTCCTCGCCGACCAGGCGCACGGCGTCGGTCTCGGCCCAGAACTCGCTGCCGTCACGGCGCCGGTAGCGCATCTCGAAGGTCGCACCCGCCGCCGGACGGTCGGGCGGCAGGCGCTCTTCGGCCAGCACTTCGTAGTCGCGCGCGTCAGCGTAGAGGAACTGCGTGCTGCGGCCGATGGCCTCTTCGGGTGTGTAGCCGAACTGGGTCGTGAAGGCGCGGTTGACGAGGCGGATGCGGCGCTCGTCGTCGGCCAGGATGACGATGTCGTTCATGCTCTGCACGATCAGGCGCAGGCTGGCCTGGCTGTCGCTGAGCGCCGACGCGGCGCTGGCGCTGGCACGTTCGGCGCCCTCCAGCCGCTGGCGCAGCGCCACGATCTCGGTGATCTCGGGCTCGGCGGCCGGGCCGCCTTCGCCACCCAGCGTCGCGAGCCCGCGCGCGAGCGAGCGGCTGGCACGCGCGCCGCCCAGCAGCCCGGTGAAGACCGCCGCCGCCAGCGCCGCGAGCAGCCACCAGGCGGCGGCCAGCAGGGTCTCGCGTTCGTGGACCCGGGGCAGGTCCAGCACCAGGGTCCAGGGCGCCAGCCGTGAGCGCGCCGAGACGCTCGGGACGTCCGGGATCGAAGGCGCGGCCTGCGCCGGCAGGGGTGCACCACGTCGCGCCAGCACCCGCTGGTCGCGGTCGAGCAGCGTCAGCGCCGCGCCGGCGGGAAGCTGTGTCGCCGCGAACCAGGACTCGAGCTCCTGCGGCTCCAGCGTCGACCACAGCAGCAGCCGGGCGCCGGGTCGCTGCAGCGGCAGCGGCAGCACGATGGTCACCACCTGGCGCTCCGACACGGGGCCGTAGCGGCTCTCGCCGACGACGGCCCGGCCGCTGTCGAGGGCACGCCGCGCGAGCGCGATGCCGTCGGCCTGCAGCGGCGGCAAGGCGCTGCCCAGTGGTCGGCGCGTGTTCAGCCGCATGTGGCCGTCGCGATCGGACACCGCGAGATGACCACCGAGCGCGCGGCGGAAGGACAGCATCTGCGCGTAGAACGCGGCGTCGCCGCCCGCGGCCGGTGACTGCGCCAGCACCGTCAAGGCCCCGACGCGCAGCGCCAGCTGCTGGTCGATGGTGGCCGAAGTCGCCGCGAGCAGGGCCTCGGCCTGCTGCTGGTGCTGCTGGCCCTGCTGCCGGATGCCCTGGGCGCCGAGCCAGACGGCCAGCAGCAGCGTCGGCAGCATGCACCACCAGATCAGTCGGCGCAGATAGGCATGCAGCGGCACTTCCCGGGGCGAGCCGGCCGGCGTCATGGCAACTCCGGCAAGGCTGCGCACCCGGCGGTGGAATCGATCGACTGCAGCCCGAGCATCGGCACGCGGTTCACTGGCAATCGCCGTTCCGCGGCACAGCTCCGTGAGCGTCGGGCCGGCCCCAGGCCGCAGAAGCAGGCATCAGCGCCGGGCGCCCCGACGGCGACCAGACCGGCTGAAGTGCGGCACGCAACAGTTGCACCCTCGGGCGCAACCATCTGAATCAGGGATGACGAGAAACAAAGCCCCCATGGCAGTATGGATTCGAGCCACGGAGGAAACACTTTTGCATGGGCCTCACGCCGCGACACGCTTTATTGCTCGACTGATCGCCATCGCTGCTGTCGCGTCGACCCTCGCCGTCGGGGCGCGGGCGCAAGGCTTCGAAGCCCGGCTGCAGGCGCTGGGCAATGCAGTGGACGACTACCTCGTGGCCACCGGAGCCGAGCCGGTGCCGACGGCCACGCGCAAGCTGCTGTGGCTGTGGCTCGACGGCGACAAGCTGCCGGACGCCCTGGTCGTGCTGCGTACCCGGCGTGACGAGTGCGCCGTCGTCGCCACCGGGCCGCGGCCCTGCCGTGCGCTGGTGCTCGCGGCGGAGCCAGGCGGCGGCTACCGGGTGGCCGCCGAGTTCACGCTGCGCACCCAGCCCGTGGCGCTGCGCCGCGAAGGCGCTGCCGTGCGCGGGCTCTACTACAGCCGCGACACCGGCGCCCATGCGCTCTACGGCCAATACCGTTACGACGGCCGCAACTTCGGGCGTGTGGACGGTGAGCTCGACGAGGCTGGCGTGAACGCGCTGCCGGTGCTGCTTGCCGACGACCGCAGCATGTCGGCCTGGGACGACCAGTCGTATGCCGCGCGCCAGTTCCCCAACGACCGGGCGCGGCTGGCGCCGTTCCGGCTGCATTACGACGAGCAGGCCTTCGCCGCGTTCCGCCGCGACGACGAGGTCGAAGACGCGCGCTACGGCGAGCGCGTGCGCGCCCTGACCGACGCGCTCGTGCCCGATGCCCAGACGCTTGCCGAGGCCCTGCCCTGGCCGCACACGCTGGAGATGCGCCTGTGGGCCTGCGGCGACTGGATGGTGCCGCGGCGCTTTTGGGAGGTCGAGGACCGGCGGCTGGGACGGCTCGGCACCTGCGTCGACGGCGCCATCTTCGCCGTGCGGCAGCGCCTGGTCGCCAGCGGCACGCCGCTGGTCGACCTCGTGCGCCTGCCGCTGCTGCAGCAGGCCGGCATCGCCTGGCGGCTGCGCGTCGCGGCCGACTCGCCGCAGAACCGCGCGCAGCTGCGCGCCGCCGACGCCGCCACGCTGCTGTTCCAGGGCTCGGTGGCGGCCACGCTGCTCGGGCACCAGCTCCGGCTGCTGCCGCTGGAGCGGGCCGCCGGCGCGATCACCACCCTGCGCCAGGGCGCCGAGCGCTGGTTCGAGGTGGTGGAGTCGGGGCGCGAGCACTTCGTCAGCCCCACGCCCGAGCTCAGAGCGTACAGCCAGGACCTCGACGTGCTCGCGGCGGCGCATCAGTGCGCCCGGCGCACGCTCGGCCAGCCACCGGCCAGGGGCCTGGGGCCGGCCTGTGACGGTGCCCGGCTGGAAACCGCGCGCCGCGTCGCGTCGCTGCTGCAGGAGGACATGTCCCGATGATGATGACCCGCCACGCCGCCGCCCTGGCGCTGTCCGCCGCCTGGCTGCACGCCGGCGCGGTCGAACTCACCGGCACGCCTTACACGGTGCTCTACCGGGGCCTCGTCGCCGCACCCGCGGCGGCGGCGCCCGGGCGGCAGATCCCCGCATGGCCCTACAACCGCGCCCAGCCGCCGGCACCCGCAGCCGCCACTGGCGCGCCGCTGCGGCTGGTGGATGTGCAGACCCGGCGCGACATCGCGCGCGCCAGTTACGACGCCCGACTCGGCGGCTACCTGTTCCAGTTGCCGCTGGTCGGCGTGGATGCAGCCGCGCCACCCTGCCTGGCCATCGTCGACATGCGCCAGCAGGCCCTGAGCGTGCGTGCGGCCGAACCCGGCGACGCCGGGTTCGCCTTCCGCAACCCGGCCTGGGAGCGGGAGATCGGCAGAGCCGGCGAACAGATCTCGCTGCGCGGCGAGCGCGAGCGCGTCGAAGCCCAGATCCGGGACGCCGACAACGAACTCGGCCAGCACGAGAAGGACTTCGGCGCGGCCGTCATGGCCGGACAGGCGGCCTGCCCGGTTCCGCCTGCGCGGCCAGGCCCGCCGCGCCCGGCGGCCGCGCTCGAGCCGGCAGAGCTGCCGGCCGTCGCCGGCGCGCTCTGCGCGCTGCACTGGGAGCGCGAGGTCGCAGCCCGCGTGGACCTGGGCCCGCTGTTCACCGACGCCGGCGCCGCCGCCGACTGGCGCGGCCGCGGCGAGGCGCGGCCGCTGGCCGAGTCCATGCCGGGCCTGCGCCTGGCCATCGTTGCTGCCGATGCCGCCCTGGTACGGGAGGCCGCGGCCAAAGGGCGCACCTTCCTCGAACACGCCGACGGCCTGCGCGTCTTCGGCCGCGTCCAGGCCGCCTGCCGCAACGAGGTCGGGCGTCAGGCCCAGGAAGCACGCAGCCGCTGGCTCGCCGAGGTCGATGCCGCAGCGCGCCATCCGCAGCGCGAACAGCAGCGCTGCGAGGACGCACGCGCCCGCGTCACGCAGTTGCGCGCCGCCCGCATCCAGGGGCCGCAGTACCTGGCCGCCCTGGACCGGCGCCTGGCAGCGCTGGCCAACCCGCCGGCGGCCGGCGACCCCATCCCGCTCGACCGGGAAACCTGCCGCTGATTCTCCAACCGAGGACTTCCATGCTCCCGCGACACCTCCGCCAAACCCGTGCCCGATGCTTGTGCTCCCTGGCCGCCGCTGCCTTGGTGGTGAGCGGTTGCAATGCGACGATGCCAGGCAGTTCCAGCTCGCCCGCCTCGGACTACGCGACGAGCTGCCTGACCGGCGCCGTCCTGGGAGCCATCGTGATCGCCGCCATCGACCGCGCGAGCGGCAAGTCCTCCAGCGAGCAGAAGCAGCGCCTGGCCAAGGCGGCGGCGGGCGGATGCGTCGTGGGTCTGGCGGCCACCGCCATCGGCCGCGTGATGGACGAGCGCCAGCGCGCGCGCCACGAGGAGGAAATGACCAAGGAGGCACGGCGCCGGGCGCTCGAGCAGCAGCAGTACACCGCCACCACCCAGCGCCTGCAGGCCATGCCGGCGAGCACGAACACGCAGCGCGCCAAGCGCGACGCCGAGCTCGAACGCGCCCGCGCCGCCTACGAGACCAGCATCGCCAAGCCGGTGAAGGTGGATCTGGGCGGCGGCGGCACCTCGACGATCCAGGTGCAGGCGCCGGCGGCACCGGCGGCCACCGGCGCCGCGGGCACTGAGGGCGCCGCCGGCTCCTGCACCGACTATTCGGTGCTGGTGCAGACGCCTACCGGACGCGCGCGCCAGTTCGAGACCTGGTGCCCGAACTCCTCGGGCCAGATGGTGCGCACCGACGCGCGCGAGGCACCGGCGGCCTGACGATGAAACGCCTGGCTGCCGCCGTGTTCGCCCTGCTGGCCGCGCTGCCGGCCTGCGCGGGCGAATGGAAGTGTCTCGACGTCGGCGGTGGCGCACGCGTGCTGGCCTTCGCCGGCGCCATCAAGGAAGGCGAGTACGACCGCTTCTCCGAAGCCTTCGGCGGGTGTTATCCGTCGAACTGGCCCGGGTTGCGAACCGTGGACCTGCACTCCGGCGGCGGCGCCGTCACGGAGGCGCTCGCGATCGCGCGGGCGCTGGTGGCCGCCGGCTCCGGATCGCGGCCGGTGGCCACCCAGGTGCGCCGCGGCAAGGTCTGCATCAGCGCCTGCACCTTCCTCTTCGTCGGCGGCCGGCTGCGCGACGTCGCCGCTGGCGGCTCGTTCGAGCCGCACGGCTTCTCCTCCTTCTCCGGCGCCCGCATAGACGTCGCGATCGCCAGCGCGATCGACGGCGGCCGACTCGATCCGGAGAAGCTGGATCTGAAGATCCCGCGGCTGATGCTGATCGGCCGCTGGCTGCAGGCGCTGGCCGAAGGCGACGCACGTTTCGCGTGGGCGGCCGACTGGTCGGCCGCTTTCGCCACGCCGCGCCTGCTCAACGGCGCCGCGGTGCTGCGCGCGGCGCTGGACTTCGTCGCCCTGCCCGCGGCGCAGCGCGGCTTCATCACCAACCTCGACGCGATCCTGGCCACCGCGATGCCCGAGCTGGAGCGCGTGGCCGCCCGCCGCGCCTTCGCACGCCTGCTCGCGCCCGACGCCCAAACACCAGCCCTGGACGAGCAGCACTACTTCGCCTGGGTGACACGCGAGTTCGCTGCCGCCGCAACGGTCTACCTTCGGGCGCAGAAGGACAAGAAAGCGCCGCACCTGGACGAGGGCTTCGGCGCCGCGGTGCTGGCAGCTCAGCGCGAACGCGCGGAGTCCGCCGCCGAGACAGTGGAGCAGCGCCTGGGGCCGTACCTGCTGTCGCGCGCCGACCAGATCGACGTGCCGGGGCTGGTGCGGCTGATGTTCAGCACCTCGATCCTGTACACCCGGCCGCTGACGCGCGAAGAGCTCTGCGACCTCAACGTCGTCAACCGCGACTGCGCCTCCTAGCGGCCGCCGCGCGCGCCTTCAGCAGCACTCCTGCTCGACCTGGTCGAGCAGCTGCAGCGCGGCCGCGTCCTCCCAGGCCTCGAAGTACTCGCGGATCTGGTTCAGGTGCGAGTGCACCAGGAACAGGTCGTCGGGCCGCGGGCCCGAGCCGCCGGCGCGCTTGCGGTCGAAATACTCCCAGAAGCGGTCGCGCCGGCCGGGCACGGCCAGGTGGCCGTCTATGGTCTCGATGATGCGGCGCGCGTTGCCGGCGCAGTCGATGCCGCTGAAGCTGACGTAGCGGTCGGTCTTGCGGCAGTCGCAGGGTCCAGTGCTCACGGGATCGGTGCTCCGTCGGTTGGTGTGCCGCGACCTTAGGGCCTGCTGTGGGCGGCGTCCGTCGGCCAGGCGACAGTCAGCTCGCCGCGCGCCGGCCGGCCAGCGTCTGCAGCGCTGCCATCGCCTCGGCCGACGGGATCAGCAGGCAGCGCCGGCCGCGGCGCTGCAGCACGCCTTCGCGCTGCCACTGGCTGACCAGCGTCGATACCGTCTGGCGTGTGCTGCCCAGCAGGCTGGCGATGTCCTCCAGGCTCAGCTCCAGTGGCACCAGCCAGGCCTCGCCGATGCGCTCGCCGCGGCGCTGCGCCAGGCCGATGACGAAGCGTGCGAGCCGGCTCGGCACCTCGCGGAAGGCCAGGTCCTCGACCAGGCCGACGGCGCTGGTCAGCAGCCGGCCCAGCACCGCCATCACCGGCGGCAGCAGCGTCGGGTCGTCGGCCAGGCGGTGCATGAAGGCGCGGGTCTCGATCGTCCAGACGGTGGTCGCGGCCGCCGCGGTGACCCAGGCCGGCGAATGGGTCGAGTAGACGTCGCCGGGTTCGAGGAAGGCCAGCGTCAGCTCACGGCTGGTGCCCGACAGGTGCACACGCAGCCGGCCGCTGGCGACGACGAACACGAGGTTGCGGCCATCGCCCGGCATGCACAGGCGCTGGCCGCGCACCAGGCGCCGCGGCACGAAACCCGGCGGCGGCGCGCCGGCACCGGCGGCGTCGGCGGGCGGCGTCGTGAAAGCGACAAAACGGCTGGCATGCGGGTGCATGCCAGCCCGGAAAGCAAGCCCGGGACCGCCGGGCGGCACGCACCGGCGCCAAGGCGGCGCCGGCTGATCTGGGTCAACCGGGCAGCACGCCCGGCGGCCGCGTCAGGCGCCGACGCGGAACACGCCGACGACCTCGGACAGCCGCGCCGCCTGCGCACGCAGGCTTTCGGCCGCCGCGGCGCTCTCTTCGACCAGGGCCGCGTTCTGCTGCGTCACGCGGTCGAGCTGGCCGACGGCGTCGCCGACCTGGCCGATGTCGCGCGACTGCGCCACGGTGGCACCCGAGATGTCGTTGATCAGCTGGCTGACGCGTTCGACCTTGGTGACGATCTCCTGCATCGCCTGGCCGGCGTCGTTGACCTGGCGCGTGCCGGCCTCGACACGTTCGACGCTGGCGGTGATCAAGGTCTTGATCTCGCGCGCCGCGCCGGCCGAGCGCTGGGCCAGCGAGCGCACCTCGCCAGCGACGACGGCGAAACCACGCCCCTGCTCGCCGGCGCGTGCCGCTTCGACCGCGGCGTTCAGCGCCAGGATGTTGGTCTGGAAGGCGATGCCGTCGATGACGGCGATGATCTCGGCGATCTTCTGCGAGGACGCGGCGATGTCGCGCATCGTCGTCACCGCCTGGCCGACGACCTGGCCGCCCTGGGCCGCGGCGCCGGCGGCGTCGCTGGCCAGGCTGTTGGCGCGCTGCGCCGAGTCGGCGTTGTGGCGCACCGAGTCGGTCAGCATCTCCATCGACGAGGCGGTCTGCTGCAGGTTGCTGGCCTGCTCCTCGGTGCGCTGGCTGAGGTCGGCGTTGCCGGTGGCGACCTCGCTGCTGGCGGTCTGGATCGAATCGGCCGACTGGCGCACCTGGCCGACGAGGCGACGCAGCGAGTCCTGCATCTGCTGCAGCGCGCGCAGCAGCGTCGCGGTCTCGTCCTGGCCTTCGACCTGCAGGTCCTCGCCCAGGTCGCCGCGCGCGATGCGTTCGGCCGCGGCCACCGCGTGCTGCAGCGGCTCGCACACCGAACGCAGCGTCAGCCACAGCGCCGGCAGCAGCAGCAGCACCGCCAGCACCGTCAGGCCCAGGCGCAGGTTGGCGGCCAGCGTCGCCGCGTCGGCGAGTTCGGCCCGGATCGTCGCCTGGCGCGACTGGCTGGCCTTCAGCATTGCGTCGGCACCGGTGCGCAGCGCCGTCACGTACTCCTCCGCCGCTTCGGCATAGGCGAGCGCGCCGGCGCTGTCCAGCACCGCCGACTGCAGCTTATCCAGCACCGGGGCCACGGCCTCGGTGTACTGGGCGAGCTGGCCCTGCTGCACCTTGACCAGCGCGACCAGTGTCGTGTTGTCGGCGTCGACCTTGGCGAGTTCGTTGCCGAGCGTCTTCACCCGTTCGGCCTCGGCCTTCCACAGGCCGACGATGCGTTCGACCTCGATCGCGTTCGAGCCCGAGGCGATCGCGTCGGCCTGCAGCCGGCGCAGGTTGCCCAGCGCCTCGCGCAGCCTCGCGACGGCGTCGGCACCCTGCTGCGCCTCGTCGAACAGGGCCGCGGTGCGCTGCGTGACGATGCCGTTTTCGACCACGCCCCAGGCACCGAGGCCGAGCAGGGCGGCGGTGAGGAAGGCCATCGAAGCCAGAAGACGGGTCCGGAGCGTGAAGCGGCGCAGAAATCTGAGCATGGGTCTGACGAGTCTTGGGTTCGGGCCGCCGGCAATTCGCCGGGACGCTTATGGACGCCTATCGTCCGATCGGGGGAAAAGTTGAATGCCAGCGGCCGTTGATTCGGCCTCGGGTGCTATAGCGCAAGAGCCGGGCCCGGCGCCCGCACCGCGAGGGCGCATCGGGAAAACCCGCAACACCCCCGGGTGGCCACAGCCGCGGGCGAACGCACCAGATTGGGGCCGAAATTCACCAAATCCGCAGCCCGGCCGCAACGTCGCCGCGGCCGCCTCGGGCCTTCATAATCGGCGCGCCTGCAGTACCGGCCACCCGATGGACAACGAATCGACGACGGCGCCCGACGGCGCCCTGCCCGACTTCCGCGCACCCGGCTTCCTGCGCGCTCACATCCGCGCGACGATGGCCTTCTATGCCGGCCGCGCCGCCGACCCGTCGGGCGGCTTCTTCCACTTCTTCCGCGACGACGGCAGCGTCTACGACCGGCGCACGCGCCACCTCGTCAGCAGCACGCGCTTCGTCTTCAACCATGCGATGGCGGCGCGCCACTTCGGCAGCGAAGAAGACCGCGAGCTCGCGCGCCACGGGCTGCGTTTCCTGCACACCGCCCACCGCCGCGCCGACGGCGGCTACGCCTGGGTGCTCGACTGGCACGAGGGCCGCGCGCAGGTGCTCGACGCTACGAACCACTGTTACGGCCTGGCCTTCGTGCTGCTGGCGCACGCGCACGCGCTGATGGCCGGCATCGCCGAGGCGCGCGCCGGGCTCGACGAGACCGTCGAGCTGATGGAGCGCCGCTTCTGGGAGCCCGAGAACGGGCTCTACGCCGACGAAGCCGACGCCGGCTGGACGCTCTCGCCCTACCGCGGCCAGAACGCCAACATGCACGCCTGCGAGGCGATGCTGGCGGCGCACGAGGCCACCGGCGAGGCCCGCCACCTGCAGCGCGCGCTGACGCTGGCCGGGAACGTGGCCCAGGGTCTGGCGGCGCGCGGCGGCGGCCTGGTCTGGGAACACTGGCGCGCCGCCGGGCCCGGGCCCTGGCAGATCGACTGGGACTACAACCGCGGCGACCGCACGAACATCTTCCGCCCCTGGGGCTACCAGACCGGCCATCTGACCGAATGGGCCAAGCTGCTGCTGCAGTTGCAGGCCCGGCTGGGGCCCGAAGCCGCGCCCGCCTGGCTGGCCGCGACCGCGTCGCGCTTCTTCGACAACGCGCTGGCGCACGGCTGGGACGCGCGCCACGGCGGCCTGGTCTACGGTCTCGGCCCCGACCGCAAGGTCTGCGACGCCGACAAGTACCACTGGGTCCAGGCCGAAAGCCTGGCGGCGGCGGCCTGGCTTGCGCTCGCCCTGGGCGACGAGCGCTACTGGGGCTGGTACGAGCGCATCTGGGGCTACGTCTGGCGGCACTTCGTCGACCACGAGCACGGCGCCTGGTACCGCATCCTGTCGCCCGACAACCGCAAGCTGAGCGACGAGAAGAGCCCCGCCGGCAAGACCGACTACCACGACATGGGCGCCTGCTGGGACGTGCTGCGCGCGCTCGGCGAACTGCAGGCCTGAACCCGGCGCCCCGGTGCCGGCATCGGGCTTGCCCTGGTGGCGGCTCCGCCATCACGGCCAAGGGGTTGCCATGGAAAGCAAGATCAAGGTGCTGGGTCATCCGCTGCACCAGATGCTCGTCGTCTTCCCGCTCGGCCTGCTGGGTACCTCGGTCGTCTTCGACCTGGTCTACCTGATCGGCGGCAACACCTTCGCCGCCAGCGTGTCCTACATGCTGATCGCGGCCGGGCTGATCGCCGGTGCGATCGCCGCACCCTGGGGCACGCTGGACTGGCTGGCGATCCCGCGCGGCACGCGCGCCAAGGCCATCGGCGCGCTGCACGGCGGCGGCAACCTGATCGTGCTGCTGCTGTTCGCCGCCAGCTGGTGGCTGCGCCAGGCCGACCCGGCGCATCTGCCGAGCGTGGTCGCCTGGGTGGTGTCGTTCTGCGGCGCCGCGGTGTCCATGGTGACGGCCTGGCTCGGCGGCGAACTCGTCGCCCGGCTCGGTGTCGGCGTCTCGCCGCACGCGCACCTGAATGCCCGCAGTTCGCTCGACGGCCCCGCCGAGCCGGCCACCGCGGCCGAAGCCGCCCGCGCGCGGCAGAACTGAGCCCGGAGGCTCAGCGCGGGCGCCGCATCGGCTGCCAGGAGCCGGGCCGCCCCCAGGCCGCCGGCTTGGCATCGTCTTCGGCTGGCGCCGGCGCTGCGACATCGCCTTCGACCGGCACCGGCGCCTGCGGCACGCCGGGCGGGCCCTGGCTGAGCCAACGTTCGAACAGCGCCTCGGCGTCGTCGCCGCCTTGCAACAGATCCACCATCCGGTCGGCGCGACGCTCGCGCCCGTGGGTCGTCATGGCTACCTCGTACTGCTTGCTGCCCGATGCGAGCGGTTACAGGGGGCAAAGCAGGTACCCGCCGCACCACCCGGCGCGTTAGAAAGGCGACGCCGCGGCGTTCTTTTGCCGCCGCCACCCACCGGAGCCCGCCGCGCGACTTCAAAACGCGCGAACATGCGCGCCACAGGCGGCCACGAGCCCGCCGGGAGGGGACGATGGCGGGGCTGATCGTGCGCATGCTGTGCGGCTGCGGCGTCCTGGCGGCGCCGGCGCTGGCCGCGACGGAAATCGTCGTCGCGACGGTGAACAACGAACACATGATCGAGATGCAGCGCCTGACGCCGCATTTCGAGCGCGCCAACCCCGACCTGCGCGTGCGCTGGGTCACGCTCGAGGAAGGGCTGCTGCGCCAGCGCGTGGCCACCGACATCGCGCGCGGCAGCTCGCGCTACGACGTGCTGACGATCGGCATGTACGAGACCCAGGTCTGGGGCCGCCAGGGCCGGCTGCGGCCGCTGGACCCGCCGCCGTCCTACGACGTCTACGACCTGCTGCCGGCGATCCGCTCCGGGCTGTCGATCTCGGGCCGGCTCTACGCCGCGCCGTTCTACGGCGAGAGTTCGATGCTGATGTACCGCCGCGACCTGACCGAACGCGCCGGCATCACCCTGCCCGAGCGCCCCACCTGGCGCCAGGTGCGCGACGCCGCCGAACGCCTGCACGACCCGAAGGCCGGCGTCTACGGCATCTGCCTGCGCGGCAAACCGGGCTGGGGCGACAACATGGCGCTGGTGTCGACCATGGTCAACGGCTTCGGCGGCCAGTGGTTCGGCATGGACTGGCGCCCGCAGCTGCAGAGCAAGCCCTGGCGCGACGCGGTCTCGCTCTACGTCGAGCTGCTGACCCGCTGGGGGCCGCCGGGTTCGGCGGCGAACAGCTACAACGAACTGCTGACGCTGTTTCGCGCCGGCCGCTGCGCGCTCTGGGTCGACGCGACGATCGCCGCCGGCTTCGTCAGCGACCCGGTCGGCAGCAGCGTCGCCGGGCGCGTGGCCTTCGCGCAGGCGCCCTACTCGGTGACGCCCCAGGGCGCCAGCTGGCTCTGGGCCTGGTCGCTGGCCGTGCCTGCCAGCAGCACCCACCCGGCCGAGGCCAGGCGCTTCGTCACCTGGGCGACCTCGCGCGAGTACACGGCACTGGTGGCGCGCGAGCGCGGCTGGGGCGCGGTGCCCACCGGCACCCGCCGCTCCACCTATGCCAACCCCGAGTTCCAGCGCGTTGCCGGCCACTTCGCCAGCGCCGAGAAGAAGGCGCTGGACGGCATCTCGCTGGTCGAAGGCGCCCTGCCCGACCGGCCCTACCAGGGCATTCAGTACGTCGCGATCCCCGAGTTCCAGAACATCGGCGTTGCCACCGGCCAGCAGATCGCCGCCGCGCTGCTGGGGCGCGCCAGCGTCGAACAGGCGCTGCGCGCCGCCCAGGCCGCTGCCGACCGCGAGATGCGCGCCGCCGGCTATTACGGCCGATGAGCGCCGTGCTGCCGGCCTGGCTGGACCCGCGCCGCAGCCTGCGCGCGCGCTTTGCGCTGATCCTGGGCGCCAGCGGCCTGGCGCTGGCGCTGCTGACCGCCGCCGTCGTCGCCATCGTGCAGCGCAGCCAGCTCACCGAGCAGCAGGGCCAGGCGATGCGGCGCGAGGCGCTGCTGCTGGCCCGGGTGCTCGACGGCGCCTTGCGCCAGCGCCTGGACCAGCTGCAGGCCACGGCCGACCACCCGCTGCTGGCCAGCGGCCTGTTCGAGCCCGGCGACGCACGCCTGCTGCTCGAAGGCCTGCGTGCGCAGCAGCCGGCGTTCGCCTGGCTGGCGCTGGTGGCGCCCGACGGCCGCGTCGAGGTCGCGACCAACGCGCTGCTCGAAGGCCGCAACCTCGGTACCGAAGCCTGGTTCGGGCACGCGCGCCAGGGGCCGTGGATCGGCACCCGGCGCCCGGCCGATCCCGCGCTCGCCGCCAGCCTGGGCCTGGTCGACGGCCAGCCGCCGCAGCTGGTCGACCTGGGCCTGCCGATGACCGACATGACCGGCCGGCCGACCGGCGTGCTCGCCGCGCGCCTGCGCTGGGACTGGCTGCAGGAGCTGCAGCGCTCGCTGCGCGGCGATGCCGGCGCCGGCATCGAGAGCATCGTGCTCGACCGCGACGGCCGGGTGCTGCTCGGCCCGGCGGGCTGGCTCGACCAGCCGCCAGCGCTGGCGCCGCGCCCCGGGGCGGCGCCAGCGCTGGCGCCGCGCCCCGGGGCGGCGCCGGGCCTGCTGCAATGGCCCGACGGCGAGTTCCTCAGCACCTGGGTGGCGGCGCCGCCGGCCGGCTCGGGCCTGACGGTGCTGCTGCGCCAGCCGGCGGCGCTGGCCTTCGAGCCGGCGGCCGAGATGTCGCGCCGGCTGCTGCTGCAGGGCATGGCCGGCACGCTGGCCTTCATGCTGCTCAGCGTCTGGCTCGCAGGGCGCATCGCGCGCCCGATCGGCGAACTCTCGGCGGCGGCGCTGCGCGTCGTGCACGACCAGCCGCCCGAGTTCGCGGCGATCCCGCCCGAACGCGAGGACGAGGTTGCCGAAGTCGCGCACGCGCTCAGGCGGCTGCACGACGAGCTCTCGCGCCGGCTCGCCGATCAGCAGCTGGCCACCGCGCGCTACGAGACCCTGTTCCGCGACGCACCGGTGGCGATCTACGTCGCCATCGACGACCGGCTGCGCATCGCCAACGACGCCTGCCTGCGGCTGTACGGCGCGGCTTCGCTGGCGCAGCTGGAAGGCCGCGGCACCACCGAGCTCTTCGACGCCGGCGACGCCGCGCTCGCTGCCGCACGCCTGCGCCAGCAGCAGGCGCTGCGCGCCGACGGTGCGCCGACGCCGACGCTCGAACACCGCATCCGGCGCCTGGACGGCAGCATCGCCGCGGTCGAGTCGACGGCGATGCTGCTCGCGCTCGCCGAAGGCCAGGGCGTGCAGGTGGTGCTGCACGACATCACCGAACAACGCCAGGCGCAGGCGGCGCTGCGCGAGCTCAACGCCCAGCTCGAGGCCCGCGTGGCCGCACGCACCGCCGAGCTGCAGGCAGCCAACGCCGAACTCGACGCCTTCGCCTACGCCGTCTCGCACGACCTGCGCGCGCCGCTGCGCGCGATGACGGGCTTCTCGCAGGCACTGGTCGAGGACTTCGGCCCGGCGCTGGAGCCGCCGGCGCGCAGCTACCTCGACCAGATCGTGCTCGCCGGCCAGCGCATGAGCGACCTGGTCGAAGGCCTGCTGACGCTGTCGCGCACGGTGCGCGGCGCGCTGTCGGTGGCGCCGGTGGACCTGTCGGCGCTGGCGCAGCTCGCGCTGGCAGACCTGCAACGCGCCGAGCCGCAGCGCAGGGTCGAGGTCGAGATCGAACCCGGGCTGGTCGCGCAAGGCGACCGCCGCATGCTCGCGGCGCTGCTGAACAACCTGCTGGGCAACGCCTGGAAGTACAGCGCCGGCCGCGGCGACGCGAAGATCCGGCTCTACGCCGTCATGCGTGACGGGATACGTTGGTTCTGCGTGGAGGACAATGGCGCCGGTTTCGAGATGGCGCACGCCGGACGCCTGTTCAAGGCCTTTGCACGCCTGCACCGCCAGGACGAGTTCCCCGGTCTGGGCATAGGCCTGGCGACGGTGCAGCGCATCGTCAACCGGCACGGCGGGCGCATCGAGGCCGAGGCCACCATCGGCCAGGGAGCCTGTTTCCGCTTCAGCCTGCCGGAGCGGCCGCAGACGCACAGCGATCAAGGAGCCAGGGCATGAGCGAACGCGTGATCCTGCTGGTCGAGGACAACCCGCAGGACGAGATGCTGACGCTGCGCGCGCTCAAGCGGGCACGCGTGGCCAACCACATCGACGTCGTGCGCGACGGCCAGCAGGCGCTGGACTACCTGTTCCGCGACGGCGAGTTCGCCGGCCGCGACGGCCCGGAGCTGCCGACGGTGGTGCTGCTGGACATCGGCCTGCCCCGGCTCACCGGGCTGGAGGTGCTGACGCGGCTGCGCGCCGACGCCCGCACGCGGCTGCTGCCGGTGGTGATGCTGACCTCCAGCGACGAGGACACCGACCGCATCGCCAGCTACGAAGGCGGCGCCAACAGCTTCGTGCGCAAGCCGGTGGACTTCGGCGACTTCGCCGAGACCGTCGCCAGCCTGGGCGTTTACTGGCTCGCGACCAACGAGCCGCTGCGGCGGGACTGAGATGGCCGACGCCACCGTGCCGCCGGCCGCGGCCGACCGGGTGCTGATCATCGAGGATGTCGAGCCCGACTTCCGACTGCTGCAGCGCCAGCTGCAGCAGCACGGCATGGGCGCCGAATGCCGGCGCGCGGCCTCGCCCGAGTCGGTGCACGCGGCGCTGGCCGAAGGCGGCTGGCAGCTGGTGCTGGCCGACCATTCGCTGCCCGGGCTGGACTTCGAGACCACGCTGTCCTGGGTGAACGAAAGCCTGCCCGGCGTGCCGGTGATCCTGGTGACGGGCACGGTGGGCGAGGAACTCGCGGTCGACCTGCTGCGCCGCGGCGTCGCCGACTTCGTGCTCAAGGACCGCATGGCGCGGCTGATCCCGGCGGTGCAGCGCTGCCTCGAGGACGTGCGCCGGCGCGACGAGGCCGCGCACGCGGCGCGCGCGCTGGCCGAGAGCGAGGCCTTCAACCGCATGATCGTCGGCTCGATCGGCGACGGCCTGTTCATCGCCCAGGACCGGCGCTTCGTCTTCGTCAACCCGGCGCTGCCGACGCTGCTGGGCTTCACGCACGCCGAGTTCGAGGGCCGCGCCTTCGACGCCGCGGTCGCGCCCGAATCGCTCGCGCTCTGGGACGAACGTTACCGGCAGCGCCTGGCGCCGGCCAGCCTGGAGCCCGAAGGCCATTACGAGGTCGCGCTGCTGCACCGTGGCGGGCAGCGCGTCTGGATGGAGCTGCGCGCGGCGCGCTTCGAACACGGCGGCCGGCCCGCGGTGCTGGGCCTGCTGCGCGACACGACCGAACGCCGCCGCATCGTCGCCGAGCTCGAACGCCACCGCCACCACCTCGAGGCCCTGGTCGAGGAGCGCACGCGCAAGGCCGAGGCCGCGAACCAGGCCAAGAGCGCCTTCCTCGCGAACATGAGCCACGAGATCCGCACGCCGCTGAACGCGATCACCGGCATGGTCCACCTGCTCGAGCGCCAGGCGAGCGCGCCGCAGCAGCGCTCGCTGGCGGTGATCGCGCGCGCCGTCGACCACCTGCTGTCCATCGTCAACGACGTGCTCGACCTGTCCAAGATCGAGTCGGGCAAGCTGACGCTGGAGAGCGTCGACTTCGGTGTCGACGAGCTCGTCGAGCGTGCGCGTGGGCTGATCGGCGAACTCGCCGCCGAGAAGGGCCTGAGGCTGCTCGTCGACAACCGCGCCGGCAGCACCCGCCTGTGCGGCGACCCGACCCGCATCGCCCAGCTGATGCTCAACCTGCTGGGCAACGCGGTGAAGTTCACCGACCACGGCGAGGTGCGGCTGACCTGCACGCTCGAGCGCAGCGAGCCCGGCTCGCCGCGGCTGGTGCTGGAGGTGGCCGACACCGGCATCGGCATTGCCGCGGAGCGGCAGGCGCAGCTCTTCGACCCCTTCGAGCAAGCCGACAGCTCGACCACGCGCCGTTTCGGCGGCACCGGGCTCGGCCTGGCGATCTGTCGCCACCTCGTCGAGATGATGCACGGCCGCATCGCCGTGCACAGCGTGCCTGGCCAGGGCAGCACGTTCACGATCGAGGTCGTGCTGCAGCCGCCGCGCCAGCCCGAGCAGGCAGCCGAGCTGCAGGCCGGCGCCTCGGGCCAGGACCTGGAGACGCTGCTCTACCAGCGCCATGCCGGCACGCGTGTGCTCGTCGCCGAGGACAACGAGATCAACCAGCTCGTCGCCGAGGAACTGCTGGAATGCGCCGGCCTGCTGGTCGACATCGCCGGCGACGGCCAGCAGGCGGTCGAGATGGCCGGCCGCGGCGCTTACGCGGCGATCCTGATGGACGTGCAGATGCCGGTGCTCGACGGCCTGCAGGCCACGCGCGCGATCCGCGCGCTGCCCGGCTGTCCGCAGGTGCCGGTGATCGCGATGACCGCCAACGCCTTCGGCGAGGATCGCGAGGCCTGCCTCGCGGCCGGCATGAACGACCATCTCGCCAAGCCGGTGGCGGCCGAGCGCCTGTATGCGCAGCTGCTGCGCTGGCTGCCGGTGGGCGCGGCGACGCTGCGGCCTGCGGGCTGAAGCCTGCGGCCCGCCCGGTGGCGGGCACCGGGGTTGCCAGAAGTCCTGCATCGCAACCAGGAGAGCTGGCATGGACGAAGGCATCATCCCGGCGCTGTTCGTGATCACCTTGTTGATCGCGCTGGCGTTCGGTCTCTATCAGTACCGCAAGGTGACCAAGGCCCGGCGCGAGGGCCGGCGCTCGGTGCAGGCGGAGGTGCGCGGCGAGCCGCCGGCGCGGCCACAGGCAGACAAACGCTGAAGCGGGGGGCCGGCGCAAGCCGGCCCTCTTTCAGGCCGAGCTGCCGCCGTGATGCGAGCGTTTGCCGGGGTTCTTCTTGCTGCGGGTATGAGCCCCGCGTTCCTTGCTGCTGCGCTGGCCGGTCGCGCGGTTCTTGCGTATCGACGGGCCACCGTCGCGGCGCTTTTCGGCTTCGGGCGCGGTGTCGGGTGCCGCGTCGGCGCTGGAATCGGAAGAATGGGATGCCATCTCGTGCTCCGGAAGATCGGAGCCTCGTGAAGGCAATCGGGGTGCCCCGTGAAGGCAAGGCCTTCGCGCGTGACATCGCGCTCGGCCACAGGCTGCGTGCACCGCGTTGCGGTGACGCGCGTGCGCGCTCAGTCGTCGAGTTCGGCGTATTCCGAGACGATCAAGCAGGCGTCGTAGCGCTCGACGCACAACTCGACGCGCGCGCCCGGGCTCAGATGGTCGAAGTCGGCCCCCGGCGTGCTTTTCGTGACGGTCCACTCGCGATCGTCGTCGCCGTCGAGGTAGGCCAGCCCGGTACGGGGCAGGATCTCGCGGACGACGGCCTTGATGAACGCCGTTTGTTGTGCAATGGACATGCAGACCTCCTGACGTGATGTCGCATGACCGCCGCTGGGGCAGTCGGCAACCATTAGGCGCCGAGCCGCGGCTGAGGTTTTGACCCAGGCCAAGGGCCGGCACCGGAAGTGGCGGGTGGCACCGGTCTGCGCCGCCCGACTTCCTGCTGCATCATCGCAGCACCCGGCGGCTCGTGGCAGACGGATCGTGGGCGCCGAAACCACAGGCCTGACACGACACTGTCATCTTCGTGTCGTGGCATGTCGCGGCGCTGACGTCGCGCGCCGCCGCCGCAAACCGAACGCCAGAGCGCCGAGGAGCGCCTGGCGCTGCGCCACGTGCGCCGGCTGCGCGCCTACTACGGTCACCTCGCCCTGTATGTCGCGGTGCTGTCGATGCTGCTGGCGATCAACCTGCTGACGAGGCCGCAGCACCTGTGGGTGGTCTGGCCGGCGCTGGGCTGGGGCTTCGCCATCGTCATGCAGGCGCTGCAGGTCTGGGGGCCCGCCCGCTTCCTCGGCCCCGACTGGGAGCGCCGCCAGGTCGAAAAGCGCCTCGGCCGCCCGCTCTGAACTGAAGCCGGCTGGCCCGCCGAGCCCGCGACACAGGCCTGTCGCCGGTGTTTTCCGGCGGCTTCGGTGCGACGGCGCACAAACAAACTGCCCCTTCCCATGAGCCAATCGGCCTGCTTTTTTCGCACGCCGCATTGGGCGGCTTCATCCGGGCTCGCATTCGAGAGCGAAAGGTCTATGAACTCCATCAGGGCAGTTGCACTTGTACTCATCGTCGGCGGAGCGCTCGCACTCCTGTACGGCGGCTTCAGCTATACCCAGGACACGTCCGCCGCCAAGATCGGGCCGATCGAACTCACGGTCAAAGAAAAGAAGAACGTGAACATCCCCGTCTGGGCCGGCGTCGGCGCCCTCGTGCTCGGCGGCGTGCTGCTGGTCACCGCCGGCAAGCGCTGACCGGGGTTACTGCGCTCGCATGGGCGGCCGCTCAGGCCGGTTTGGCGACCATCAGCCAGAAGATCGCCAGCAGCGCGACGAAGGCCGGCACGCCCAGCGCCGCCCACCAGCGCAGATAGTGGAAGTACAGCGGCGGCAGCCCCTCGCCGGCGGCCGCCGCCGCTTCGGCCAGCCGCCGCATCCTCATCTGCAGCCAGACCACCGGCAGCCAGCAGCCGCCGGCCAGCAGGTACAGCGCGATGCTCCACAGCACCCAGGGCGTGGTCAGCGGCAGCTGCAGCACGTGCAGCAGGTACAGCCCGCTCGCCGGCTGCAGCACGATGCTGGTCGCGGTGAACAACCAGTCGGCCCAGACGACCTGGCGCACGACCACCGCCACCGCCTGCGGCTGGCGGTTCAGGCTCGCCAGCAGCATGTGGAAAGCCGAGCCGATGCCGGTGCCGAACAGAAGCGTCGACGACAGGATGTGCAGCCACTTCGCGACCAGGTAGTCCATCGTCGCGCTCAGCGTGGCGGTGGCCGGTCCTGCGCCCACAGCAGCGCCAGCAGCGCGAGCAGCGGCAGGTTCTTCGTCAGCGGCCCGTAGGGATGGGACCAGAACTCGGGCAGCGCGACGCTGATCACCAGCGTGTAGCCGGCGATCAGCGCCGCCTGCGCCAGCCACAGCCAGCGGCGCGCGCCGCCGCGCCAGGGGGCCAGCGTCAGCACCCCGAACACCGCGTCCAGCCCGGCCGCGCCCAGCAGCGCCGCAGCCTGCAGCGCCGCCGGCACACCCGCGCGTGCCAGCAGCGCCAGGCTGTCGTCGCGCGGATGCACGAACAGCGACACCCAGGCCGTCACCAGCCAGACCACGGCCAGCGACAGGCGCAGCAGCGGCAGCGTCCACGCCAGTTCGGCGCGCGCCCGCAGCGCCGGCGCCAGCGGGCGCGGGATGAAGGCCTCGACCGGCCGCGGCGCCGCGCCCAGCAAGGCCATCGTGTCCGCGACAGCGGCCGTATTGCCCCGCTGCAGCATGCGCCAGGCGTCGCGGTCGAGCAGGCCGCCACCGAAGCGGCTGCCGAGACCCGCCGCCGCGGTGACGAGCGCGGCCGGCAGCGCCAGCGTCGCCGCCGGGCGCAGCTCCAGCCCCGCGCGCAGGCCCTGCAGATAAGCCGCCAGCGGCAGCGAGCGCGGGCCGACGAGCGCGACACGCCGGCCGCGCCAGCGGCCCGGCGGCGCCTGCACCAGCGCGACGATGGCCGCGACCGCGTCGTCGACATGCACCGGCTGCAGCGGCTGGTGGCCACCGGCCGGCAGCGGCAGCAGCGGCAGCGCCGCGAGCGCCAGGAACAGCGCCGCGCTCGGACCTTCGGCACCGAAGACGAGCGAGGGCTGGACCACGGTCGCGTCCAGCGGCAGCGCCAGCAGCCGGCGGTCGGCTTCGGCCTTGCTGCGGTGGTAGGCGGTGCTCGCGCCGTCGTCGGCCCCGAGCGCGGAGAGCTGCACGACCCGGCGCACGCCGGCCGCGGCGCAGGCTTCGAACAAGGCCAGCGGCCCGGCAACGTGCAGCGCCGCGAAGCTGGCGCCGGGGCGCTCGCGGAAGATGCCGACGGCGTTGACGACGACCTCGACCCCGTCCAGCAGCGCCGCCCAGTGCGGCGGCGGCGCGGCGAAGTCGGCGGCGACGAAACGGCAGCCGCTGTCGTCGGGCCGGCGGCCGGCGCAGATGAGTTCGTGCCCGGCGGCACGCAGTGCGTCGCGCAGCCGGCTGCCGACGAAACCGCTGCTGCCCGTCAGGAGAATCCGCATCGTCGCCGCTGGTTCGCTGGGAACGGCGCTTGCCGCACGCCGGCGCCGACCGGGCAATCCGCATTCCGCCAGCGCCCCGGTCCGACGGAGTGGCCTCGATGATGACGACGATTTCCCTGGCGCCGCGCAACATCGTGCGCGACACCGTGACCGACGGCCTGCTCGCCGGCGCGATCTCCGGCGTGGCGCTGGTCTGGCGCGGCCGGCGCGACTCGACACCGGCGGCGCCGCTGAACGCGGTCAGCCACTGGATCTGGCCGCGCCAGGGGCTGCAGCGCGAGGACCTGTCGTGGCGCCACACGGCCACCGGCACGCTGATCCATGTCGCCTCGTCGATGCTGTGGGCCGGCGTGTTCGACCTGCTGCGCTCGCGTCGCCGCCGGCCGACACCGCTGAACGCGCTCGCCGACGCCGCCGCCGTCACCGCGCTGGCCGCCACCGTCGACCTGAAGCTGGTGCCGCAGCGGCTGACGCCGGGCTTCGAGCACAAGCTCTCGCGGCCCAGCCTGACGCTGGTCTACGGCGGCTTCGCGCTCGGCCTGGCGCTGGGTGGCCTGGTCGCGCTGCGGCGCTGAAGCGTGGCCGACACGGCAGCGCTGCTGCAGGGCGCGCTGCTCGGCGTGCTCGCGCCGGTATGGATGCTCGCCGGCAGCGCCGACTGGCTCTGCCACCGCGTGCAGCGCATCGAAACCAGCACCGGCCTGCGCGAGTCGGCGCTGCACCTGCTGATGCTGGCCGAACTGGGCATCGCGGTGCTGGTGGCGCTGCTGCTGGAGACCACGGCCGCGGCGCTGGCGCTGATGCTCGCCGCCTGCGTAGCGCACGAGCTGACGACCTGGGCCGACCTGGCCTATGCCGACACCCGGCGCGACATCCCCTGGTACGAACAGCTGGTGCACGGGCTGCAGCAGGTGCTGCCCTGGGCGGCGTTCGCCGGCATCGCCGTGCTGAGCGGCGACCAGGCCTTGGCCGCGCTCGGGCTGGGCAGCGAGGCCGCCGACTGGTCGCTGCGCTGGAAGGCCGAGCCGCTGCCGGCCTGGTACCTGGCGAGCTTCTTCGGCGCTTCGCTGCTGCTGGTGCTGGGGCCGTTCGTGGCCGAGTTCTGGCTCTGCTGGCGCACGCGGCCGGTGGCGCGCTGACGCGGCGCATGGCTGGCGTCAAGGTCACGCGAGCTGCATTGAGCGCAGGCCACCGTCACGGCCACGTCACGCCGGTCGACGACGATGACGGTCCATGCAGAAGGCGCCCCCATCCCCGCCCGACGCCGGCGACGGCGCGGACGGCACGCCGCTGCGCGTGCGCACGGCCTGGATCTCCGACATCCACCTGGGCACGCCCGGCTGCCAGGCGCCTGCGTTGCTCGACTTCCTGCGCGACCTGGAGTGCGACACGCTCTACCTCGTCGGCGACATCGTCGACGGCTGGCAGTTGAAACGCAGCTGGTACTGGCCGCAGGCGCACAACGACGTCGTGCAGAAGATCCTGCGCAAGGCGCGCAAGGGCACACGCGTGGTCTTCGTGCCCGGCAACCACGACGGCTTTGCGCGGCGCTACGTCGAACTGAGCTTCGGCGGCGTCGAGGTCGTCGAGGACTGCCTGCACCAGACTGCCGACGGCCGCATGCTCTGGGTCACGCACGGCGACCTGTTCGACGGCATCGTGCAGCACGCACGCTGGCTGGCGCACGTCGGCGACGCCGCCTACACGCTGGCGCTGGAGCTCAACCGCTGGTTCAACCGCGCGCGCTCGCACTTCGGCCTGCCCTACTGGAGCCTGTCGGGCTACCTGAAGCACAAGGTCAAGCGCGCCGTCAGCTACATCGACGACTTCGAGACCGTGCTCGCGCACGAAGCACGCCGGCGCGGCGCGCACGGCGTCGTCTGCGGCCACATCCACCACGCCGAGATCCGCACGATCGACGGCATCCTGTACTGCAACGACGGCGACTGGGTCGAGAGCCTGACGGCGCTGGTCGAACACGCCGACGGCCGGCTCGAGATCGTGCGCGGCGGGCGCCCCCAGCTGCCGCCCGCGACGGCTGCGGTGCCGGCGGCCGAGCCCGAGCCCGCCGCGACCGTCTGAAAAGGCTCAGGCCGCCAGTGCGGCCGCTTGTTCGCGCTGCCCCTGCGCCGCGGCACCGCGCGTGCGCAGCAGCTCGTCGAACACCTCCAGCACCTCGTAGACGGCGCGGTTGTCGACCCAGCGCACCCGCGCCTGGTACTGCGGCAGCCGCTGCAGCAGGCCGCGCATCGCCTCCGGCAGCTCGCGCACCGACGCCACCGCCAGCCCCAGGCCCAGCTCGCGCAGCCACTGCACGTTGTAGCGCTCCTGCGGCAGCGTCGAGGCGTTCTCGAAGCTCAGCACCGGCAGCCCCAGCTGCACCGCCTCGCTGATCGAACCCGGCCCGGGCTTGCCGACGAAGACGTCGGCCAGCTGCAGCACGCGCGGCACGTTCTGCGTGAAGCCGAGCGCGACGTGCGCTGCCGGGCGCTGCAGCGCCTTCAGCTCGGCCTGCAGCGCGGCGTTGTGGCCGCACAGCAGCAGCAGCTGGGTGTCGGGCAAGGCGCGCGCGATCTTCAGCATCTGGCGCGAGCCGTGGCCGCCGAACATCACCGCCGCCACCGGGCGGTCCGGGTCCAGCCCGAGCGCGGCGCGGTCGGCGCGCCGGTCGCTGAGCACCTGGCGGTAGAAGGCCGGGCGCAGCACCATGCCCGAGACGTGGTGCAGGCGCGCGCCCGGCACGCCGGCCGCCAGCGCCTGCTCCGCCGCACGCGGCGTGCCGCAGACCAGGTGCTGCTCGACGCCGGGTTCGATCCAGAACCGCGGCGGGTGGTCGGCGAGGTCGGTCATCACGGTCGCGAAGGGCACGCCGGGACAGGCGGCCTGCAGCGACTGGGCGAGCACGCGGTTGAAGTTGGGCACGACCGAAACCACCAGATCGGGCCGCGCCTGCAGCCAGTGGCGGCGCAGCGCCGCCAGCATCGGCCGGTGCGCGAGGTGGATCATGCCCTGCAGCAGCTTGAGCTCCTGCGCCAGGCCGGCGGTCCAGCCGCGGCGCAGCCGCAGGTTGTAGTAGTCCTCGGGTTCGAAGCCGGTGAGGCGCTGGAAGCTCGCGTTCGGGTCGAGCACGCGCACCAGGTTCAGCGGGCGCAGCGTCCACGGCCGCCCCTGTTCCTTCGCCGCCTCCTGCAGGGCCTGGACCGCGGCCCGATGGCCGCCGCCAGCGTTGAAGTACACGAGGTCGATGGTCGTCATGCGCCGATGCTCGCAACCCGGCGTGACGCGGCGGTGACGGTCATGAAGCCGCCATCTGCACGCGGCACAGTCGAGGCGGGAGATACCGACATGGAACGCGCACGACACGAACGCCAGCCCGAAGCGGCCGGCCCCTGGGACCGCCTGGCCTGCGACGCGCTGATCGCCGAGTTGCAGGTGCTGCGCGAAGCCATGCTCGAACACGAGGCACGGCTGGCGCCGCGGCTGGCCGCAGTCGACCCCTCGTACCGCGACAGCGCGGTCAACCTCGCCCACTACCTGGCGCTGCGCCGCTACGACCTGCGCCACGTGCAGCAGCGGCTGGCGACGATGGGCCTGTCCTCGCTCGGCCGCGCCGAGACCCACGTGCTCGCCAACCTGGACAAGGTGCTGGGCATCCTGCACCGGCTCGCCGGGCGCGGCTGGCAGTCGCATTCGACCGAGGAGCCGGGCGGCCTGCACCACGGCGCGCAGCTGCTGGCGCGCCACGCCGAGGCGCTGCTGGGCGCGCCGCCGCCGCAACGCGACGCCCGCATCATGGTCACGCTGCCCAGCGAGGCAGCGCACGACGACGCGCTGGTCGCGGCGCTGGTGGCTGCCGGCATGGACATCGCCCGCATCAACTGCGCCCACGACGACGCCGCCGCCTGGACCGCGATGGCCGAGCGCGTGCGCCGCCACGCGCGCCACGGCGGCCGCCCGGTGCGCGTGCTGATGGACCTGGGCGGGCCCAAGCTGCGCACCGGCACCCTGCGCGCCGGCCCGGCACTGGCGCACCTGCGCCCCGAACGCGACGCGCTCGGCCGCGTCGTGCAGCCGGCGCGCCTGGGGCTGCGCGCGCCCGGAACCACGGCCGAGGTGGCGGGCGCGGCGCTGACACTGGAGGTCGACGCCGACTGGCTGGAGACCCTGGATGCCGGCGACCGCGTCGAGTGCGTGGACACGCGCGGCCGGCGCCGGCGCCTGCGCGTGGCCGAACGCCGCGCCGCCGGCGTGCTGCTCGAATGCCGGCGCAGCCTGTGGCTGGGCGAGGCGAGCGAACTCGTGCGCGCCGGCGAGCCCGACGGCGCGCGCCTGCACGGCCTGCCGCAGGAGCCCGGCGCGCTGCTGCTGCACCGCGGCTCGCGCCTGGTGCTGGTGCCCGAGCGCGAAGGCCATCCGGCCGACCCCGCGGCCAGCCCGCCCACGATCGGCTGCACGCTGCCGCAGGCGCTGGCCCAGGCGCGCAAGGGCGACCGCGTCTGGTTCGACGACGGCCATCTGGGCGGCGTCGTGCGCCGCAGCGGCGCGCGCAAGGTCGAGGTCGAGATCACCCAGGCGCGCGAAGGCGGCCAGAAGCTCGCGGCCGACAAGGGCATCAACCTGCCCGACACCGAGATCGAGCTGCCGGCGCTGACGCTGCAGGACCTGGCGGACCTGCCGGTGGTGGCGGCGCACGCCGACATCGTCGGCCTGTCGTTCACGCAGTCGGCCGCCGACGTCGACGCACTGCGCGCGGCGCTGGCCGCCCTGCCCGGCCCGACGCCGGCGCTGATGCTGAAGCTGGAGACGCGGCGCGGTTTCGAGGCCCTGCCCGAGATCCTGCTGGCCGCGATGTGCGTGCCCGCGGCCGGCGTGATGATCGCTCGCGGCGACCTGGCGGTCGAATGCGGCTTCGAGCGCATGGCCGAGCTGCAGGAGGAGATCCTCTGGGCCTGCGAAGCCGCCCACCTGCCGGTGGTCTGGGCGACCCAGGTGCTCGAAGGCCTGGCCAAGACCGGCATGCCCAGCCGCGCCGAGATCACCGACGCGGCGATGGCCGGCCGCGCCGAGTGCGTGATGCTGAACAAGGGCCCGCACGTCGTCGACGCGATGCGCACGCTCGACGACATCCTGCGCCGCATGCAGGCGCACCAGGACAAGAAGCGGCCGCTGCTGCGCGCGCTGAAGTCCTGGGGTGCACCGGCGGTGGCGCCGCAGCCGCATTGACGGCGCCCGGTACTGGCACGCATCAAACCGGGCGCCGGCCGCGAGCCGGACAATGCCGGCCAAACAGAGCGGCTGCCGCATCCAGCGGCCGGCCGCCGTGCTTCATGGGCTCCGTCAGCCAGCAGAACCAGAACCTGTACCGCGTCGTCGAGGTCGTGCGTGATGCCAACGGCCGCCTGACGAAGGTGTTCGCCGCCTACCACACCGACCTGGCCTACGTGCGCCGGCACGCCGCCTTCGTCGCCGGGTATTCGGTGGCGGCCCGCATCTACATCTGCGACCACACGGGCAAGGTCATCCAGCGCTTCGTCTAGCCGCCGTCCAGCGCCTGCAGCATCCGGGGTGTCTCGGGCCCGGAGGGTTGCAGCCGCGCCAGTTCGGCCAGCAGCGCGAACTCGGGGCGCCAGGCGCTGCTCCTGCTCCTGCTCCTGCACCGGCACCGGGTCGCCTCGCGTCACGCGGCACGCGCCGTACGACTCAGCGAGCACTCGCCAGGCGGCCTCGCCGTTGTGCAAGGCACGCAGATGTGGCGCGCGTCACAAGGCGGTGCGACCTCGCCCCCTATACTGGAAGTCAGTATTTTTGTGTGCTTGCAATAGAAGGCGCGCCCGATCCGGCAACCCAGTGCCGACAGCGCCCGATCACCGAGAAATCAACATGTCGAAGCTGCTGGACCTGATGCGAAAGCTCGGAAGCGATGCCGCGTTGAACAGCGATTACGAAACGGACCCCCAAGCGGTGATCCTCCGTTTCGGCCTGTCCGCGGAAGAAGGCGCCGCGCTGCTGGACAAGGACTACGAGGCGATCAAGCGCCTCACCGGGCTGCAGGACGGGCAGTTCTCCACGCAGCACTCCATCCAGGCCTACGACTAGCGGGAGGTCTCGGGCCCCGTACGCCGGCATGCGCCGATACAGCTCCATCGCTGCACTGCTGCTGGCGCTCGCCGCCGGACCGGTCTTTGCTGATCAGTCGCTGGAATCGCAGGTGGCTGAGATCGAGCGGCTCGGCATCTCCGCGAACTGGCGCGACGTCAACGCGAAGATCCAGACGCTGTCCCCGCAACTCGGGTCACTGAGCAGGGAACAGCGACAGCGCGTGGAGTACGTGCGCCTGCGCATGCTGGCGCTGTCGGGCGACATGGCCGGCGCGGCGTCCGGCCTCGGCGCGTTGTTGCAAGAGCCGCTCGCCGCGGACCTGCGCATGCGCGTTTACGGCACGGCCATCAATGTCGCCGCGAACGCAGAGCAATGGTCGCAGGCATTCACCTGGCTCGGCGAGGCTCTTGCCTACCTGGGCGAAGAGCCGCAACAGTCGGTGCGTCTGCTGGGCATCGCCAGCTACCTGCACAACCTGGTCGGGGAAACCGGGAAGGCGCGTGAACTTGCGCTGCGCGAGCTTGCCCTGGCCGACAAGGGCACCGATGAACGCGCCAAATGCCTCGCCCTGAGCCACCTGGCGACGGCGGACGCGAGTTCCGGCCGGATCAACGAGTCCGAGCGTTGGCGCTGGCGCCAGATCGATGCCTGCGTTCGTGCCGGCGACCTGATCTTTGCCGCCGACGGAAAGTGGGGTGTCACGAAGATGCTGGCCGCGCAGGGTCGCTACGACCAGGCCCTGCACTGGGCGGATCAGGCGCTGGCGGGCTACGAAGAGGCCGGGTATGCCCCAGGCACCTGGGGGGTGCGGCTGGCGCTCGCCGGCATTCTGATCGATTCGGGTCGCGACCTTGATCGCGCCGGCCACCTGCTGGCCGACGCCTTGCGCTACTACCGCGATCAGAAAACGCCAGACATGATCGCGGAGACCGAACAACTCCTGGCGCGCCTTGCCGAGAAGCGCGGCGACCCTGCCGAAGCGTTGGCGCACTACAAGCGGGCGACCGTGGCAACGGCGTCAGCCGAGAACGATGCCCGCGAGCGTCGTTTGGCGTATCTGCAGGTGCAGTTCGACATCCGGCTGAAGGAGCAGCAGATCGCGCTGCTGGAAGCGGAGAAGGAAGTGGCCGCGCTGCAGGTCACCGTGGAGCAGCGCCGGCAGTGGCTGCTGTGGGCAGGCGTGGGCGGGCTGGCGCTGGTCTCGATGCTGCTGACGATTCTGCTGCGGCGTGCGTTCATCGAGCGCCAGCGCTACCGCTGGCAGTCCGAGCACGACGGCCTGACCCGGCTCTACAACTACCAGCAGGTGCGCAAGCTCGGCGAGGCGGCGTTCGCTGCGGCACGCCGGCGTGGGCAGCCGTTCACCGCGATCGTCGCCGACGTCGACCGCTTCAAGGGCGTCAACGACCACTTCGGGCACGCCGCCGGCGACGCGGCGCTTCGCAACCTGGGCGTGTGGATCGCCGAAGTGGTGGGCGAGCGCGGCATCGCCGGGCGCAGCGGCGGCGACGAGTTCACGATCCTGCTCCAGGAAGACGCGGCGCAGGCCGAGGCGCTGCTGCAGCGGCTGCGCGAGCGCATCGAGCCGATGGAGGTGTTCGGCAAGACCGTGCACTTCAGCATCAGCTCGGGGCTCTGCGTGGCCAACGACCAGGTGAGCACGCTGGAGCAGCTGGTTCACGAGGCCGACCAGGCGCTGTATCGCGCCAAGCACGGCGGGCGCAACCGCGTGGTGCGTGCCGGCAGCGAGGAGCCGGGCACCGGCAGGCGGGCAGGCCTGGTGGTCGTGGGCAGCGGGATCGATTTCGGCCGCCACGCCAGCGAGCGCAGCCTGTCCGAGATCCGCGAAGCCGAGGTGGTGTTCTGCCTGGTGAATCCGATCGCCCTGGCGATGATCAGCAGTTTGCGGCCGGATGCGATCAACCTCGGCTTGCACTACGCGCCCGGCAAGGACAGGCGCGAGACCTACCGCGAGATCGACGCCCGGATCATGGCCGAGGTGCGTGCCGGCAAGCGCGTGTGCGCCGTGTTCTATGGCCACCCGGGCGTGTTTGCCGACGTGCCGCATGTGGTGGTGCGCAAGGCTCGTGCCGAAGGCATTCCGGCGCGCATGGAGCCAGGCATCTCGGCCGAGGCCTGCCTGTACGCCGACCTCGGGCTGGACCCGGGCCGGCGTGGCGTGCAGTCGATGGAGGCCACCCAGTTTCTGGTCTACGACCGCCAGCTCGACCGTGCCGGCCTGGTGCTGCTATGGCAGGTGGCACTGGCCGGCGACCTGAGCTGCACGCGTTTCCACGCCGAGCGCGAAGGGCTGCAGGCGCTGGTGGACAAGCTGCAGTGCTGGTATCCCCCGGAGCACGAAGTCATCCTGTACGAGGCGGCGTGGCTGCCGATCGAGCAGCCGCGCGTCGAGCGCCTGGCCTTGCGCGACCTGCCCGAGGCACGTTATGCCGAGTACACGACGCTGGTGATTCCGCCTCTGGGCCGGCTCGAGCCGGCCGCGGCGGCTCGATCGCCGCAGCGGCAGCCCGAGGCGGACAGTCCCGCCGAGGCCTGCTGAAGGCGCGCGGCCGGCGACCGCGGCCGTGCCGCCCCGCCCGCGTTCCTTGTCGCCGAGCTGCCTGAAGCGCCTGCCGACGAACAAGCTGAAGATCGACCCGCGCCTTCATCACCGACGTCGTGCACGGCGGCCTGAACGGCCGGCGGCAGCACCGAAGTGAAAACGCCCCGCCGCAAGCGGCGAGGCGTGAAGTTGGCATCGGCTATGCCGGGTTACGGGTTCCCGTGTGTCGCCCAGTGTTGCGGCCGGTTTCGCACGCCGATGCCGCCATCTTGCCGGCGCCGTGTGTCGGCGATGTGTCAGCGTGCGGGTAGCCAGCGGCCCTGCTCGCGCAGCAGCACGGTGTCGCCGCGCGTGACGACGAGTTCACCCGCCTCGAACACGCGGTAGACGGTGTCGCCGTTGTGGAACTCCCAGCCGAGGAAGCGGCAGGGCGTGACGCCATCGGCGCACTGGGTATGCAGCGCCCGGCCGTCGAGCCGGATGCTGCGCCCGCTGCGGCGGCTGCGGCCGACGTATTCGACGTCGGCACAGGCCACCTCGCCTTCGACGCAGCGCGGCTCGACGCTCACGCGGTAGCCGGGCGTGAGCAGCGTCTGTGCGGGCACGCCGACGACAGCGCCTGCGAGCGCGGCGGCGGCAAGGAGGTGGCAGAGCGCTTTCATGGCCAGCCGCGCCACTGTAGCGCGGCCGGCCGGCACATCAGCGCTGCGCCGGCCGCACCGTCGGAGGCACGGCCATGTGGGCTTCGACCGCGTCGAGCACGGCCTCGGGCTTCTGAGCTTCGACCACGGTCTCGCCGTCGAGCTGGCGCCGCATGCGCTCGCTGTCCAGGCCGCCGGTCCACTTGGCGACCACCAGCGTCGCGACGCCGTTGCCGATCAGATTGGTCAGCGCACGCGCTTCGGACATGAAGCGGTCTATTCCCAGGATCAGCGCCAGCCCCGCCACCGGCACGTGGCCCACGGCCGACAGCGTTGCCGCCAGCACGATGAACCCGCTGCCGGTGACGCCGGCGGCGCCCTTGGACGTCAGCAGCAGCACCAGCAGCAGCGTGAGCTGCTGCGTCAGCGTCATCGGCGTGTCGGTGGCCTGGGCGATGAAGACCGCGGCCATCGTCAGGTAGATCGAGGTGCCGTCGAGGTTGAACGAATAACCCGTCGGGATCACCAGGCCGACGACCGACTTGCGCGCGCCCAGGTTCTCCAGTTTGGCCATCATGCGCGGCAGCACCGACTCCGACGACGAGGTGCCGAGCACGATCAGCAGTTCTTCCTTGATGTAGCGGCAGAACTTCCAGACCGAGAAGCCGTGCGCACGCGCGATCGTGCCGAGCACGACGAAGATGAACAGCAGGCAGGTGGCGTAGAAGGTGGCCATCAGCGCACCCAGCGACAGCAGCGTGCCGACGCCGTACTTGCCGATCGTGAAGGCCATCGCGCCGAAGGCGCCGATCGGCGCCACCTTCATGATGATGCCGACGATGCCGAAGAGCACGTGGCTGGTCTTCTCGATGAAGTCGAAGACCATCGAGCCGCGGCCACCGAAGCGGTGCAGCGCGAAGCCGAACAGCACCGAGAAGAACAGCACCTGCAGGATCTCGCCCTTGGCGAAGGCGTCGAAGACCGTCGTCGGGATCACGTGCAGCAGGAAGTCGACCGTGCCCTCCATCTTGCCCGGGCCGGTGTAGGCAGCGACGGCCGAGCCGTTGAGCGTCGCCGGGTCGACGTGCATGCCGGCGCCCGGCTGCACCAGGTTGATGATGACCAGCCCGATGACGAGCGCGATCGAGCTGACGACCTCGAAGTACAGCAGCGCCAGACCACCGGTCTTGCCGACCTGCTTCATGTCTTCCATGCCGGCGATGCCGACGACGACGGTGCAGAAGATGATCGGCGCAATGATCATCTTGATCAGCTTGATGAAGCCGTCGCCCAACGGTTTCATCGCAGCGCCGGTTTCAGGCCAGAAATGGCCTAATGCGACGCCGAATGCAATTGCAATAAGTACTTGTACGTACAGCGAACGATAAAAAGGCCGGTGCCGGTTCGACGAGTCCATGTTCTCTCCCCGCGCGTGACCCCGCGCGGCAGACGAGAGTGTCGCACCAAGGGGAAACCCTGGGTCCTCATCGAGCGTAAAGCTGCTTCGCGATTGCAATAGGCGGCAATCGCGCCAGGCAATGGCTCAGTCTTCGAGACGAATGCCGATGCGTTCGAACAGCGATTCGGCGACGTCGCGACTGGATTGCGCATGGTCGCCACGCAGCACGCCGTGTTCGTCGAAATGGCGCGCTTCGAGCAGCGGAATCAGCGCGGCGAGTTCGTCGACCCCGGCGCCGACCAGCAGCACCTCGGGCAGGCCGGCCAGCGCCTGGCGCAGGCGCCGGGCGACGACGCGGTAGGTCAGCGGCTCCAGTGGCAGGACACCGCACTCCATGTCGCCGATGCGGCGTGCGAGGTCCAGGACGTAGAGGCGACGGGATGCGAGGGCTGAGGACATCGGGCGGGAGCCGTGGGCGAATCGTTGGCCGCAAGGATGGCGCGGGAGGCGCCGCCGCGATCGATACAAGAAAGGGCGACAAGACCTTCACTTCGCAGTCAAGTCGCGGCTCTTATGCTCGAACCCCTCCCCCGCCCGATGTCCTCAGCCCTCGCA
>NZ_NRRU01000032.1 GCF_016583785.1 Rubrivivax gelatinosus
GGTCACCGACGCCGGCATCGGCGCCGCGGTCAGCGCCGAGCTCGGGCGCGACCCGCAACTGGCGACGGCGCCGGTCGACGTCGACTGCGTCGGCGGCCACGTCGCGCTGCGCGGCGTCGCCCCGGACGAGGCCGCACGCGAACGGGCGGCCGCGATCGCCGCCGGTGTCGACGGTGTGCGCGTGGTGGAAAACGTGCTCGAACTGGCCTTGGCACCTGGAGACAGACGATGAAACGAACGATTGCCATGCTGCTGGGCGCGTGCGCGCTGGCCGGCAGCGCCTGGGCGCAGGAGCCGCACATGGAGCCGGCGCGTGTTCCGCCTGGCGTGCACCTGGCGCCGGTGTTGGCCGCGGCCGGCACGACACGCGACGATGTGCGCCACGAGTACGAGTTCGCCCGCGTCGCCGGCATGCTGAGCCCGGACGGCGAGGGCGGCGACACGCACGAGGTGCTGGCCGCACGCGAGCGCTACAACGCCGCGCTGGCGCAGGCCCTGGAGGCCGACCCGGGACGCGAGGCCGCACTGGCCGCCGCGACCGAGGCCGCGGTCGAGATGTCGGGCGCCGACGCGATCGCCGACGCCGAGGTCTACGAGATGACCGCCGACGACGGCGAACTCGTCGGCTACCTCTTCGTCGTCGAGTCCGAAGCGGACTGAGCGGCGGCACGCCGCTGACCTCCGCTGACCTCCGGTTACCGCTTGGCCCCGCGCGGCCCGCAGCCGCGGGGGTGCCGATGGCGCGGCCTTCGGCTACACCTGCGCTTGACCTGTTTCAAGCGGAGGGCAGCGATGAAGCGCATGGCGACAGCGGGGCTGGTGGCGGCGGTGATGCTCGCGGCGGCGCTGCCGGCACGGGCGGCGGTGCAGGTGGTCGACTTCGACCAGCTGATCGAGTCGACGCGGCTGGACACGCCGCTGCGAGGCGGCGACGCCCTCGTGCTCGACAGTTTTGCCGCCGGCCAGCGCGGCCGTTTCGACCAGTCGATCACCTTCACGCTGGCCTCGGCCGCCTATGCCACGGGCGAGGCGAGCTGGAACGTCGTGCGTGGCGGCTCGCGCCTGCTGGGTGTCGACATCGACCTGCTCGACGCCGACGGCAACGTGGTGTTCAGCGACTCCTTTGCCGGCCGCGCCGCGGGCGTCAGGACCTCGCTGCTCGCCGGGGCGCTGGGCCCCGGCACCTACACGCTGCATGCGACCGGCCGGGGGGCGCGCGACGCCTCGCTCGACCTGTCGCTCGCGTTCGCGGTGCCCGAGCCGGCCACCGTGGCGACGATGGGCCTGGGCCTGGCGCTCGTCATGCTGACGGTTGCGCGGCGGCGGCGGCGCTGACCGCCTTTTTCGTCGGCAGCGGCCGCTCGGGCGGCGCGCCGTCGGCGGTCGCCGGCTGCACCGTACCGCGGCGGGCACCGAGCAGCATCTCCTTGAACCAGCCGACCAGCACCTGGGTGTAGGCGCGCTGGTCGGCTTCGTCCGACAGGCCGTGGTCGGCGCCGGCCAGGCAGCGCAGCGTCAGCGACTTCACCTGGCGCGCCGCCTCCTGGTAGCTGGTGATGACGGCGTGCGGAATGATGCGGTCGTTCTCCGACTCGATCAGCAGCACGTCGCCCTCGAACTGCTGGAAGGCGCGCAAGGCCCGGTTGTCCTTGGGCGGCACGACGCTGCGGCGATAAGTCTTCAGGTCCTGTTCCTGGTGCAACTGCAGCTTGGGCAGCTCCCAGCCGGCGTCGAGGTAGAGCGCCGGCGCGCGCAGTGCGAGCCACTTCACGGGCTTGAGCGTCGTCAGGATCGCGGCGAGGTAGCCGCCGTAGCTGCTGCCGACGACACAGATCGCCTGCGGGTCGACCTCGGGGTGCGCGACCAGCCGCTCGTAGGCGGCGACCAGGTCGCGCAGATTGCTCTCGCGCGAGACCCGCGCCTGCTGCGCCTGGGTGCCGGCGTGGCCGCGCAGGTCGAAGGCCAGGCAGACGCAACCCAGCGCCGCCAGCTCTCGCGCCCGCGCCAGGTACTGCGAGCGGCTGCCGCCCCAGCCGTGCACGAAGAGCACGCCCGGGATCAGCGTGCCGGGCGCGACGAAGGTGCCGGCGATGCGTTCGTCGTCGACCTCGATGTCTATCGTTTCCTCAGTTGTCGACATGCGTCTGGGCGAAGGCGTACTTGGTGAGGCGGCCGACCTCGGCGTCGACGCCGTCGTACAGCGGCATCGCCCCGGCCGGGATCTCGGCGCCACCGTGCACCTCGTGCGTCGAGGCGTGCACCAGGCGGCGTTCGGGGTCGTCGCGCAAGGCCTGCAGCGCGACCAGTTCGGCGCCGCTGGCGCCGCCGATGCGCCAGGACTGCTCGAGCACGCCGGAGCGCCAGCGACCGGACTCGTCCAGCCCCTGGGCCACATCGTAGTTGGCGCGCGAGGCGTGGAAACCGGGGAAAAACTCGATCGCAGCGTGGTGGTAGGTCAGCGCCTGCTCGATGCCCAGGCGCACCGGCGACGGCAGCTCGCGCTGCAGCAGCGCGTCGAAGCCGCCGCGCACGACGACCAGGTCGGAGCCGCCATAGACCTCCTGGCCTTCGCGGTTGCGCGTCAGGCGCTGGCTGCCGTAGTAGGAGGCGAGCCATTCGCCGACACGCACCTGGCCGACCGACATCGTGCTGACGTCGCGCAGGTTGGCCTCGGCGACGAGGCCGTGAAGCTCGATCGCAAGCGGATCGAGTTCGCCCAGCACCCGCTCGAGCTCGGCGCCGTCGCGCACCACCCACTGGCCCAGGCCGCCGACGCCGCCCGGATCCTTCAGCCGCACCGCGCCGCGGTGCAGCAGCCGCGTCGCCGCACGCCGCAGGTCGGCGGCCGAGAAGCAGGAACAGCCCGGCAGCACCGCGCCGCGCACGGCGTGGCAGAACGCGGCGGACCAGCCGGCAGGCGGCGGCGCTGCGCCGACAGCCGGGTGCGTGATCAGCTTGGTGGCGACGAAAGGCTGGGGCACGACGCCGCCGAACAGGTCGGCCGGGCCGCGCACGCCCAGGCGCAGCGCTTCGGCCTGCGTCAGCGTGTCGCGCGGCACCAGGTAGACCGGGCGGTGGGTCGGGCCGAGCGCGGCGTAGTCGCCGACATAGTCATAGCCCAGCAGTTCGGCCAGGCCGGCGGCGACGCGTGCCTTGCTCTGGTGGTCGTGGCCCGGCGGCCGGCCGGTGGCGGCACCGCCGAGGAAGGCGACGACCGGCTGCGCGTGCACCCAGGGCAGGTGCGCGGCGCGCGGGGGGGTCTGGATGGCGATGCTCATGGCAGGCTCCCAAAAACGTGAACTCAGTGTCGCGATCGGTGCGGCGCCCGGAGTCGTCCCGCAGGCGCAGCGTGTGTAGGAACAGGCCGGCAGCGGGTGTCGGCGCCGGCGGGCGCGCGTCAGGCACGGCGCAGCGGTGCCGCCGGGTCGAAACCCAGCCGCTTCATCGCGGCCGCGAGCGGCTGGCGCTTGCGCCAGTAGTCGGCCCAGGGGTCGGCGGTTGCGGCGGCAAGGCGGGCAGCGGCGTCGGCCACCGTCCACTGCGCCGCGCTGCGCAGCGCCGGCAGTTCGTCCCAGTGCAGCGGCATGGACACGCCCAGCCCGGGCCGGGCGCGGGCCGAGAACGCGCAAACGGTGGTCGCGCCTTCGCCGTTGCGCAGGTAGTCGACGAAGATGCGGCCGACGCGGTTCGACGGCCCGCTCTTGAGCACGAAACGCTCGGGCAGTTCCTGCGCCAGGTGGGCGACGATGGCACGCGCGAAGGCCTTGACGACGTCGACGCCAAGGCGCTCGGCGATCGGCACGACGACGTGCAGGCCTTTGCCGCCGCTGGTCTTCAGCCACGCCGCCAGGCCCAGTTCGTCGAGCAGCGTGCGCACGAGCAGCGTGCCGTCGCGCACCGCGCCGAAATCCACGCCTTCGCCCGGGTCCAGGTCGAAGACCATGCGGTCGGGCGTGGCGATCGCGGCGGCCCGCGTGTTCCAGGTGTGGAACTCGATCACGTTCATCTGCGCCGCAGCCAGCAGCGCCTCGGGTGTGCGGATCTCGAGCAGCGGCTCGTGGCCGGGCCACAGCGCCGGGTCGAGTTCGGTGACGCCGGGGATGCTCGTGCGCTCGGCGTGTTTCTGGAAGAAGCCGGCGTGCCCCACGCCCTGCGGCGCGCGCAGGAAGGCGACCGGCCGCCCCTTGAGATGCGGCAGCATGCGCGCCGCGACCGCGTCGTACCAGCGCAGCAGGTCGAGCTTGGTGAGCCCGCTGGCGGCGTCGACGATGCGCTCGCCGTGTGTCACGCGCATGCGGCCGACGCGCCCGGAAGACGCGGCAGTGGGCGCCGCACTCGGCAGTGCGTCGGGGGCCAGGGCTCGTTCGCGCACGATCTGGCGCGCCGGCTTGTCCTCGCGCACGCCGACGAAGACGGCGTGGCGCACGCGGCCGGCTTCGGTCCAGTCGGCGAACTCGACCTCGACGACGAGTTCGGGCCGCACCCAGCGCTCCAGCCCCGGGCCGCGACGGCTCCAGCGCCCCCGCGCGCGTGCACCGCCGGCAAACGGCGGTGTGTCGACGGCCAGGGCGGCCAGCCGCCGGTGCAGCGCCTGCGCCGCCTGGCTGTCCCAGCCGGTGCCGACGCTGCCGGCGTGCTGCAGCTGGCCGGCCGCGTCGTGCACGCCGAGCAGCAGGCTGCCGATCTCGCCAGTGGCGCCGCTGCGTTCGGTGAATCCGCCGACGACGAACTCCTGGCGCCGGCGGCATTTCAGCTTGAGCCAGCTGTCGCTGCGTACCGAGCGGTAGGGCGCGTCGCGGCGCTTGGCGATCACGCCTTCGAGTTGCTGGCTGCAGGCAGTGGCGAGCGCGCCGTCGGGCCCCGGCTCGAGTTCGGCCGAGTAGCGCAGCAGCGGCCGCTCCTGCTCGTCGACTAGCGACTTCAAGAGCGCCCGGCGGGCGTCCAGCGGCAGCTCGCGCAGGTCGCGGCCCTGCAGATAGGGCAGGTCGAAGACGCAGTAGACGAGGCGGGCGGTGCCGCTGCCGTCGAAGGCTTTTTGCAGCAGGCCGAAGTCGGCACCGCCGCGCGCGCCGAGCGCGACCAGTTCGCCGTCGATCCAGGCCGACTGCAGGCCAAGCCCTTCGAGCGCCGCGGCCAGTACCGGCAGTTTGGCCGTCCAGTCGTGGCCGTTGCGCGTGAACAGCCGCACCGCGCCGCGGCGGATGCGGGCCAGCAGCCGGTAGCCGTCGTACTTGGTCTCGTAGAGCCAGCCGCCGCCGGCGGGTGCTGCGCAGGCCAGCGTGGCGAGCTGCGGTGCCAGCGTCGCCGGCTGCGGCGCCTTGGGCGCCAGCGCGTCCAGGGCCAGCGCGGCTGCGGGCCGGCGCTGGCGCGGTTTCGCCGCTGCGGTTTCCGTACGGGCCCGCCGCGAGCGCGGGGCGGCCGCTGCGGCGACGCTGTCGGGGCGTTCGGCGACGACGTCGAACTCGGCGCGAGGGCGCGCGTGTGCGTCGCGTTTCTTGAACAGCAGCCAGTTTTCGCCGCGCTCGCCGTCGCGCGCCTTGGTGCGCACCAGCTCCCAGGTGCCGCCCAGCTTCTCGCCGTGCAGTTCGAAGACGAGCTTGCCGGCCGCGAGCCCGGCACGCGGGTCGCCGAGCGCGGTCCAGCGGCCGCGGTCCCAGACGATCACGTCGCCGGCGCCGTACTGGCCGCGCGGGATCGTGCCCTCGAAGCCGGCGTAGGCCAGCGGGTGGTCCTCGGTGCGCACCGCCAGGCGCTTGTCCGCCGGGTCCAGGCTCGGGCCTTTGGGCACCGCCCAGGACAGCAGCACGCCGTCGAGTTCCAGCCGGAAGTCGTAGTGCAGCCGCGTCGCGTCGTGTTTCTGGATCACGAAGACCGGGTCGGCGGCGTCGGCGTGCACGGCCGGCGAAGGTTCAGGAGTGATCGCGAAATCGCGTTTGGCGAGGTAGACCTGAAGCGGATCGGCGGGCGCGGCAGCGGCCGGGGACAGGGCGGCACGAGGCATGGGCCCGACCGGCAAAAGCCGGGCCCGCGCCGGGATACACGATTGCCGACGCCGCGCATGCCCGATGACAAGATCTACGACTGCCTGGTGGTCGACGTCGTCTACACCGCGCTGGGCGTCGAACCGCGCATCCGGCTAGCGCAAGCGCCGGACGCCGCCGGCAAGCTGATCGTCGACGAGCGCTGCCGCAGCACGGTGGCGAGCCTGTACGCTGCCGGCGACGTCGTCAGCTCGCTCGACCAGCTGGCGGTGGCGACGGGGCAGGGCGCGATCGCAGCCGCGGCGATCCACCGGCAGCTGCGTGAGGCCGGCCTGGCGCAGCCGCCCGAAACGAGGCCAGACGCGCACGGCTGAGGCGGCGGCGCCGGGTGGCCGAGCGCCGGGCTGGGGCTTGTGCTGCGGCAAGCCGGCAGGCTGCCGCTTGCACCGACAATGCGCCGACGTTTATACCCACACCCGTATCATGACCGAGTCCTATCGCGACCTGACCTCCTCGATCTCGGCCTCGCTCGCGCAACTGCGCGCCGACATGCCCGACACCACGCGCGGCTTTTCGTCGCTGGCGATGGCCGCCACGCGCCCCGGCACGCTGGACAAGAAGACCAAGGAGCTGATCGCGATGGCGCTGTCGGTCGGCGCGCGCTGCGACCCCTGTGTCGGCTTTCACGCCGACGCACTGGTCAAGCTGGGCTGCACGCGTGCCGAGTTCGAGGAGATGCTGGGCCTGTGCATCTACATGGGCGGCGGGCCCTCGCTGATGTACGCGGCCAAGGCGCTGCAGGCCTTCGAGGAGTTCGGCGGCCAGAAGGCGGCGGCCTGAACACCCGCAAGCGCTGGGGGCGGCGCCCGCCGCGCTGCCGATAACATCCGGCGCATGACTGTTTGTGCATGGCGCCACGGGCGCGCTGCGGCGGGGCGCAGCTGATGCAGGTTTCCGCCAACGGCCTCGCGCTCGAGGTCGACGATCGTGGCCCGCCCGACGGCGTGCCGCTGCTGCTGGTGATGGGGCTGGGCATGCAGCTGACGGCCTGGCCCGAGGAACTGGTGCAGTTGCTGGTGGCGCGCGGTTTTCGCGTGCTGCGCTTCGACAACCGCGACGCCGGGCTGAGCCAGGGTTTCGACCATCTGGGTGCTCCCAACCTGGCGATCGCCGGCATCCGCTTCGCGCTGCACCTGCCGGGGCGCTCGCCTTATTCGCTGGCCGACATGGCGGCCGACACGCTGGGCGTGATGGACGCGCTCGGACTGCAGTCGGCGCACGTCTGCGGCGCGTCCATGGGCGGCATGATCGCCCAGCACCTGGCCGCGCGCCGGCCCGAACGTGTGCGCAGCCTGACGCTGATGATGACGACCTCGGGCGCGCGTGCGCTGCCGCAGCCGGGCCTGCGGGTGCGCCAGGCCTTGCTGTCGCGGCCCGCGAACAACTCGCGCGAAGCGGTCGTCGCCCATCTGGAGCGGGTGCTGCGCACGATCGGCAGCCCCGGTTTCCCGCCCGACCGGGCGCAGATGCACCAGCGTTTCGAGGCCGCTTTCGACCGCGCCTGGCGCCCCGCGGGCACCGCACGCCAGATCGCCGCCGTCATCGCCGACGGCGACCGCACGCGGCTGCTGGGCGCTGTCCGCGCCCCGACGCTGGTGCTGCACGGCCGCGACGACCCGCTGGTGCCGCCGGCGGCCGCGCACGACCTGGCGCTCAAGATCCCGGGTGCCACCGTCGAGATGATTCCCGGCATGGGCCACGACCTGCCGCAGGAACTGCTGGAACGTTTCGCCGACTCGATCGCCGCCAACGCCCAGCGCAGCTGAGCGCAAACCCCGAGCGGCTCGGGTCCTGGTTCAACCGGCAGGAGCGCGAAGATTTCACGCCCCACGTGACAGGGTGTAAGCCCCAGGCTGCGCAGGCCGGGCGCCCGCACGAATAATCGTTCCCGCCCATGCCGCACACCGCAGCCGATTCGATCCGCAAGCACCACCTGAGCCTGGCCGGCAACCCGCAGGCCGAGCGGGTCCTGGTGTTCGCACACGGCTTCGGCACCGATCAGCGCGCCTGGGACGCCATCTGGCCGCATTACGCCGCCGACTTCCGCATCGTGCGTTTCGACAACGTCGGCGCCGGCCGCTCGGACCCGCAGGCCTTCGAGCAGCACCGCTACCTGACGATGGAGCGCTACGCGCAGGACTTGAACGAGTTGCTGGACGCGCTCGACCTGCGCGACGTCGTTTTCGTCGGCCACTCGATGGGCGCGCTGGCCGGCCTGCTGGCGGCGATCGAGCGGCCCGAGCAGTTCGCGCGCCTGGTCGCGATCGGCGCCTCGGCGCGTTACCTGGATGACGTGGGTTACCAAGGCGGCTTCAGCGAAGCCGACCTGAACGCGCTCTACCGCGCCGTGACCACCGGCCGCGATGCCTGGGCCGACGCCTTCGCGCCGGTGGCGATGGGCAACCGCGACCGGCCCGAACTCGCCGCCCACTTCGCCGAGACGATCAAGAGCGTGCCGGCGGACGCGGTGCTGACGGTGCTGTGTTCGATCTTCCAGTCCGACTACCGCGAGCGCATCGGCCGGCTCGAACGCCCGACGCTGCTGCTGCAGACGCGCGAGGACGCGGCGGTGCCGCAGGCGGCGGCCGAATACCTGCACCGCAGCATCCGCGGCAGCGAGCTGGTCGTGCTCGAGGCCGAAGGCCATTTGCCGCACCTGAGCGCACCGCAGCAGGTGCTGGCGGCGATGGACGGCTTCATCCGCGGTCACGGCTGAGACAATCGCGGCCCGCGCCGGCTTTTCGGCGCCCGACCGACGACGATGACGCTCCTGGACCCTGCCGTCCCCAGCCCCTGGCGCCTGTGCGTGGCGCCGATGCTGGACTGGACTGACCGCCACTGCCGCCACTTCCACCGGCTGCTGAGCCGCCATGCGCGGCTCTACACCGAGATGGTGACCACCGGCGCGCTGCTGCATGGCGACGTCGCGCGCCATCTGGACTTCGGCGCCGACGAACACCCGGTGGCGCTGCAGCTGGGCGGCAGCGAGCCCGCCGACCTGGCGGCCTGCGCGAAGCTGGCCGAACGCTGGGGCTACGACGAGGTCAACCTGAACTGCGGCTGCCCCAGCCCGCGCGTGCAGCGCGGCGCTTTCGGCGCCTGCCTGATGCACGAGCCGGCACTGGTGGCCGACAGCGTCAAGGCGATGCGCGACGCGGTCGGCCTGCCGGTCACCGTCAAGCACCGCATCGGCCTGGGCAAGGACGAGCGCTACGGCTTCGTGCGCGACTTCGTCGGCACGGTCGCCGACGCCGGCTGCGAGGTCTTCATCGTGCACGCACGCAACGCCTGGCTCGAAGGCCTGAGCCCGAAGGAAAACCGCGACATCCCGCCGCTGCGCTACGAGGTCGCGCAGCGGCTGAAGGCCGAGTTCCCGCAGCTCACCATCGTCGTCAACGGCGGCATTGCCGGCGACGAGGCGATCGCGGCGCAGCTCGAACACGTCGACGGCGTGATGGTGGGCCGCGCCGCGTATCACGAGCCCTGGTCGCTGGCGAGCTGGGACCCGCGTTTCTTCGGCACGCCGGCACCGGCGAGAGACCGCGCCGCGCTCGAGCTGGAGATGGTGCGCTACATGGAGCAGCAGGCCGCCGCCGGCGTGCCCTGGGCGCACGTCGCGCGCCACATGCTGGGGCTGTGGAACGGCGAGCCCGGTGCGCGCCGCTGGCGTCAGGTCTGGTCCGACCACAAGCTGAAGCACGAGCCGCCGGCTGTGGTGCACGCGCTGGCGCAGCGTCCGGTGCGGGTGCTGGAGCAGGGCGCGGCCGCTTGACATTCGGCAGCCGCGGCCGGCGCCGAGCGACGTAGCATCACGCTACCGCAGCGGGCCATGCCCGGCCGCGGCACGAGGCCGGCAGCCCGTCGGGTGCCGGCCTTCCTCGTTCCCGACCCCGCCGCCTGCCGCGGCGACTTCGACACCTATGACGACACGACTCGCCATCATCGGCGGCAGCGGCCTGTACGACCTGCCCGGCCTCACCGACACCCGCTGGGTCTCGGTCGACACGCCCTGGGGCGCGCCCTCCGACGAGATCTTCCTCGGCCGCCTGGGCGACGCCGAACTCGCCTTCCTGCCGCGCCACGGCCGCGGCCACCGCATCCCGCCGAGCGAGGTCAACTACCGCGCCAACATCGCCGCGCTGAAGCAGCTGGGCGCCACCGACGTGCTGTCCTGCAGTGCCGTCGGCGGCCTGCGTGCCGACCTGCCGCCGGGCACCTTCGTCATCGTCGACCAGTTCATCGACCGCACGTTCGCACGCGACAAGAGCTTCTTCGGCACCGGCTGCGTGGCCCACGTCTCGATGGCCGACCCGACCTGCCACCGCCTGGGCGACCACGTGCAGAAGCGCCTGGCCGAGCAGGGCGTGCCCCACGTGCGCGGCGGCACCTACCTGACGATGGAAGGGCCGCAGTTCTCCACCCGCGCCGAGTCGCATCTGTACCGCTCGTGGAACTGCAGCGTCATCGGCATGACCAACATGCCCGAGGCCAAGCTGGCGCGCGAAGCCGAGCTTTGCTATTGCTCGGTCAGCATGGTCACCGACTTCGACTGCTGGCACGTCGGCCACGACGCGGTGACGGTCGACGCGATCGTCAAGGTGCTGCTCGCCAACGCCGAGAACGCGCGCCAGATGGTGCGCGGCCTGGCCGAGGACGTGGCCCACGACGAACACGCAGCCGCCTGCGGCTGCCGCCACGCGCTGGACAACGCGATCATCACCGCGCCCGCCGCACGCGACCCCGAGGTCGTCAAGCGCCTGCAAGCCATCGCCGGCCGGGTGCTCGCATGAAGGTCGACGGCAAGCCGCTGCGCACCATCCGCGCCGTCGCCGGCGGCGAGGCGGTCGAGATCATCGACCAGCGCCTGCTGCCGCACCGCCTGGTCATCGAACGCGTCGCCAGCGCCGACGAGATGATCGTCGCGATCCGCGACATGTGGGTGCGCGGTGCGCCGCTGATCGGCGCCAGTGCCGCCTACGGCGTCGCGCTGCTGATGAACGCCGACGCCGGCGACGCCGCGCTCGAAGCCGGCTGCGGGCGCATCCGCGCCGCGCGCCCGACCGCCGTCAACCTGGCCTGGGCCGTCGACCGCATGCTGAGCCGGCTGCGGCCGCTGCCGGCCAGCGAGCGCCGCGCCGCCGCCTGGGCGCTGGCCGACGCCATCGCCGAGGAAGACGTGGCGGTCAACCGCGCGATCGGCGATCACGGACTGGCGCTGATCGAGGCCATCGCCGCCAAGCGCTCCGGCCCGGTCAAGGTGCTGACGCACTGCAACGCCGGCTGGCTGGCGACCGTCGACTGGGGCACCGCGACGGCACCGATCTACCGCGCCCAGGAGCGTGGCATCGAACTCCACGTCTGGGTCGACGAGACGCGCCCGCGCAACCAGGGCGCCAGCCTCACGGCCTGGGAGCTGGGCAAGGCCGGCGTGCCGCATACGCTGGTCGCCGACAACGCCGGCGGCCACCTGATGCAGCGCGGCGAGGTCGACCTGTGCATCGTCGGCTGCGACCGCGTGACGGTGCGCGGCGACGTCTGCAACAAGATCGGCACCTATCTGAAGGCGCTGGCCGCGCACGACAACGGCGTGCCGTTCTACGTTGCGATGCCGACCTCGACGCTGGACCCCAGGCTCGCCGACGGCGTTCGCGAGATCCCGATCGAGGAACGCAGCGCGCGCGAGGTGACGCACATCGCCGGGCTGACGGCCGCGGGCGAGCTGGCCGAGGTCTGCCTGGTGCCCAGCGGCACGACGGCGGCGAATCCGGCCTTCGACGTCACGCCGGCGCGCCTGGTCAGCGGCCTGGTCACCGAACACGGCGTGTTTCCGGCCGACGAAACCGCGCTGCGCGCACTCGCCCAACGGAGCGCACGATGAACCTGCCGTCGGTGGAGATCACGCTGCGCGAGGACGCCGCCGCCGCGGTGCGGTTGCTGGATGCGCGCGGCCTGAACCGCGGCAGCACCGGCAACCTCAGCGTTCGCTGCGGCGACGCGATGCTGATCACGCCGACCGGCATGGGCTCGGAAGTGCGCGGCGAAGACTTCGTGCGTGTCTTCCTCGCCGACGGCCGTGTCGAGGGCCAGTGGCAGCCGTCGTCGGAATGGCATTTCCACCAGGCTGTCTACCGCGCCCGGCCCGACCTGAACGCGGTCGTGCACACGCATTCGCCGAACGCCACCGCGCTGGCCTGCCTGGACCGGCCGCTGCCGGCTTTCCACTACATGATCGCGGTGGCCGGTGGCGACACCGTGCCGCTGGTGCCGTACCACACCTTTGGCACCGAGGCGCTGTCGGCCGCGGTGGGCGAGGCGATGGCCGAGCGCAAAGCCTGTCTGCTGGCGCACCACGGCCTGGTGGCCGCCGGCGCGACGCTGGCCGAGGCACTGAAGGTCTGCCAGGAGATCGAGTCGCTGTGCGAGGTCTACCTGAAGGCGCTGGCGGTGGCCGAGCCGCGCGTGCTGGGGCGCGCCGAGATGGACGAGGTGATCGCCCGGTTCAGGAGCTACGGCCGCAGCGCACGCCGCGGCTGACGGCGTAGGACGGCGCGCACAGCGGGTGGCGGCACCCGCCGATGGTGCCGCCGGCCCTCGGCGTCCAGACTTGTTTCAAAGCCTCTCGCCGGCCGCGTCCGCGGCTTGCGCAGGGTGCTCGTTGCAAGGAGCTGGACATGACGAACGTTTCGCGATCTTTCACCCTCGGTGCCCTGGTGGTCTCGGTGGCCGCGCTGGCCGGCTGTTCCGGCATGTCGACGCATCAGCGTGACACGGCGGTCGGTGCCGGCATCGGCGGCGTCGCCGGCGCGGTGCTGACCGGCGGCAGCACCGCCGGCACGATCGGCGGCGCCGCGGTCGGCGGCGTCATCGGCCACGAAACCAGCAAGGACAAGAAGTAAGGCTTCAGCGCCGTGCCGGCCAGGTTGCGAGCAGCAGCCCGGCCAGCGCGAGCGCAAACGCCGCCGCGTGGCCGGCGCCGAAATGCTCGCCGAGGAAGACGACGCCGATCAGCGCCGCGCTGACCGGCAGCATCACGGTGAACACACCCGCCTGCGAGGCCGGCACATGGCGCAGCCCGGCCATCCACAGCCAGACCGTCACCATGCTGGCGGCGATCGCGTAGAAGACCAGCAGCGCCCAGGTCGGCGCGGCGACGGCGGCAAAGTCGAAGCTCAGCGCCTGCCAGATGCCGAACGGCGTCACCAGGGCCAGCCCCCAGAGGTTGATCAGCGCGCTGATGCGTTTGGGCGAGACGTTGCCGGTGAGCCGCTTGCCGATGACGACGTAGCTCGCCTCGCAGACCACCGCTGCCAGCAGCAGCGCATAACCCCACCACGGCGCGCCGGCTTCGGCGCTGCCGGCCGGTGCCTTGGCCAGCGCCAGCAGCGCGATGCCGGCCGCCGCGAGCGCGATGGCGCCGGCGACGCGGCGCGTGATGCGCTCGCCCAGGAACAGGCGCGACAGGATGGCCACCGCGGCCGGAATCGCCGCCATCACGACCCCGGCGGCCAGCGCCGAGGTCGCCTTGACGCCGTACAGCATGCAGATGCTGAACAGGAAGTTGCCGAGAAAACTCTCCCAGAACAGCAGCTTGCGGTCGTGCGGCGTCAGCGGCGCTTCGGCCTCGCCGCGCCGCACCCAGTGCGCCATCGCCAGCGCGGCGATGCCGAAGCGCATCCACGCGAGCAGGAAGACCGGCAGCGCCGCGACCAGCAGGCGCGACAGGCCGACATAACAGCCGACCAGCGCCATGCCGGAGGCCAGGCAGGCGTAGGCCAGCAGCGGAACACGGGACTGGGACATCAGAACGCCGCGGCGTAGCGCTCCAGTTCCCAGGCGCCGACGTGGCGTGCGTACTCGGTCCACTCGGCGCGTTTGAGGCGCAAGAACTCGGGGCCCAGGCTGGGGCCGAGTGCATCCAGCAGCACCGGATCGGCTTCGAGCGCTGCAACCGCTTCGCCCAGCGATTGCGGCAGCAGGGCGATGCCGCGCGCGCGGATCGTCACCAGATCGAGCGCGAACAAGTCGTCTTCGACCGCCGGCGGCAGCACCAGCCCGCGCTCGATGCCGTCCAGGCCGGCCGCGATCAGGCCGGCGGTCGCGAGATACGGGTTGGCGCTGGCGTCGGGCAGCCGCCATTCGAAGCGGCCGGGCAGGGTGCGCACGAGCGCCGTGCGGTTGTTCGGGCCGTGGGCGACATAGGCCGGCGCCCAGGCCGTGCCCGACAGCGATTCGCCCACCGTCAGGCGTTTGTACGAGTTGACCGTCGGCGCGGCCAGTGCCGCCAGCGCCGGCGCGTGCGCCAGCACGCCGGCGACGAAGGCGTCCAGCAGATCGCTGGCGGGCTCGGCGCCGCGCCACAGCGAGACGTGGAAGTGCAGGCCGCTGCCCGGCTGGTCGGCGAAGGGCTTGGGCATCATCGAGAACACCATGCCGCGCTGCTCGGCCAGCGCGTGCGCGGCGAGCTTGAACAGCATCAGGTGGTCGCAGCTGGCCAGCGCCTCGTCGTGGGCGAAGTTGACTTCGTACTGCCCCTGCGCGTCCTCGTGGTCGATCTGCAGCACGTCCAGGCCGGCGTCGCTCAGTGCCGTCGACAGTGCGTGCAGGAAACCGTGCTGGCGCGGCAGCGACTTCAGGTCGTAGGAGGGCTTGTCCAGGCGGTCGGCGTCGTCGGCCGGGGCCCAGCGGCCGGCCGCGTCGCGTTTGAGCAGGAAGAACTCGGGCTCGATGCCGGTGCGCATCGTCAGGCCGCGGGCCGCCAGACGCGCGCGCGCACGCCGCAGCAGCTGGCGCGGGCAGCCGTCGAAGGGCTCCCCGGCGACAAAGCCGTCACCGACGAGGCGCGCGACCCCAGGCCACCAGGGCAAGGGCAGCGCCGTCGCGGCGTCGCCGCGTGCGTAGAACTCGGAGCGTGGGCCGCAGCGCGGCAAGCCGGTGCCCACGATCGACGGGCCGGCGAAACCGGCGCCGGTGGCGAGCACCTCGTCCAGGTGCGCCAGCGGCACCAGCTTGCCCTTGGCGACGCCGTTCAGGTCGGTGAACTGGACCAGCAGCGTGTGCACGCCGGCGGCTGCCAGCCGCTCGTGCAGCGCCTTCATGCCGGGTTGATGCGCAGCCAGGTGGTCTTCAGCTCGGTGTACTTGTCGAAGGCGTGCAGGCTCTTGTCGCGGCCGTTGCCGCTCTGCTTGTAGCCGCCGAACGGGACGGTGATGTCGTCCTCGTCGTACTGGTTGACGTGCACCGTGCCGGCGCGCAGCGCGCGCGCGACGCGGTGGGCGCGGTGCACGTTGTCGCTCCAGACGCTGGCTTGCAGCCCGTAGGCGCTGGCGTTGGCCATCGCCACGGCCTGGGCCTCGTCGGCGAAACGCAGCACCGATAGCACCGGGCCGAAGATCTCCTCGCGCGCGATGCGCATCGAGTCGGTCACGCCGTCGAAGACGGTGGGTTCGACGTAATAACCGCCGGTTTCGGCGCGTGCCCGGCGGCCGCCGGCCAGGCAGCTGGCGCCGTCGGCCAGGCCGGCGGCTATGTAGCCGAGCACCGTGTCCAGCTGCGTCTCGTCGACGATCGCACCCATCACCGTGCCCGGGTCCAGCGGGTCGGCCGGCTGGTAGCGCGGCGCCAGTGCGGCGACGCGCGCGGCGAAGTCGGCGGCGATGCTCTCGTGCACCAGCACGCGCGACGGCGCGTTGCAGCTCTCGCCCTGGTTGAAGAACATGCTGTCGGCCACGGTCTCGGCGGCGCGTTCGACGTCGCCGTCGGGGAAGACGAGAAAGGCCGATTTGCCGCCGAGCTCGTTGTAGACACGCTTCAGGTTGGAGCGGCCCGAGTACTCGAGCATGCGCCGGCCGATGCGCGTGCTGCCGGTGAAGCCGATCGCGTCGACCTCGGGGTGCAGCGCCAGCGCCTCGCCGGCTTCGCCGCCGTAACCCGGCACGACGTTGAACACACCCGGCGGCAAACCGGCCGCGACCGCGATCTCGGCCAGACGCAGCGCCGTCAGCGGGCTCTTCTCGCTGGGTTTGAGCACGACCGAGTTGCCCGCCGCCAGCGCCGGCCCCAGCTTCCAGGCCGCCATGATCATCGGGTAGTTCCAGGGCACGATGGCGCCGACCACACCCATGGGCTCGCGCGTGATCAGCGCCAGCGCGTTGTCGGCGGTGGGTGCGACCTCGTCGTAGAGCTTGTCGACGGCTTCCGCGTACCAGGCGATGCAGCGTGCCGTCGCGGGCACGTCGACGGCAAGCGAATAGCGGATCGGCTTGCCCATGTCCAGGGTCTCGAGCAGCGCGAGTTCGTCCTTGGCGGCGAGGATGCCCTCGGCAAAACGCTGCAGGATCTTCTTGCGTGCCGCCGGCGCCTTGCCGGCCCAGCGCCGGTCGTCGAAGGCGGCGCGGGCGCTGGCGACGGCCCGGTTTACGTCCTCGGCCCGGCCGCGCACGACGGCGCCGAGCCGGCGGCCGTCGATCGGCGAGTGTTTGTCGAAGGTCTCGCCGGATGCGCTGGCGATGCGCTCGCCATCGACGAGCGCACGGCCGTCGATCGCGAGCGCGGCGGCGCGTTCGCGCCAGTTCGGGGTCGGGGAGTTCATCGCGTCTCCTGGTGGGCTGGACACGGGCCGCGTGGGCCCGCCGGGCGGCGCGGCGTCAGAACTTGACGACCACCGACGCGCCGAGCAGGTGGTTGTTCTTGCGGTAACCGCCGTCCTTCACGTCCTCGAACACGGCCTGGCTCGCGCCGTCGTAACGGTACTCGAGCTTGAAGATCGTGTTCTCGTCGTAGAGATAGTTGCCACCGACGGTCAGCGCGTAGCGGTTGCTGCCCTTGGACGGGTCGCCTGCGACGATGGCGTTGCCATCGGCGTCCAGCGTCAGGCCGCGGCCGATGCCGTTGGCGCCGTCGTCGCTGCTGTAGCCGAACAGGCCGCCGCCGTTCTTGCGGTTGTAGACGTAGTCGGCGCGCACGACACCTTCCAGCCGCGGCGTGATCTTGTAGGCCGCGGTCGTCGACAGGCCCCACCAGCGTGCGTCGCGCAGCACGCCGTCTTCGTGGTAGATCGCGGCCTTCTTCTGCTGGCCGTAGCTGATCTGGCCGAACAGCGACAGATCGCCGCGCGTGAAGTAGGCGTCGGCCTCGAGCAGGTTGACCGCGCTGTAGGCGTCTTCCTGGCCGAGGTCCTGGGCCGCGTAGTTGGCCGTCTTGCCGTGCAGGCCGGTGAAGCCGAAGCCGCTGAACTCGCCCTTGGAGTAGTCGACGCGGTAGATCAGCGCCGGCGACTTGTGGCTGGAGCCCTGGCGCGGCGTGTTCACGTTCGCCAGGCCGACCTTGGCGACCCATTTGCCGCTGCTCATTTCGTAGACCGCGCCGGTGTAGGCCGTCGGCGCCATGAAGTCGAACAGCAGGTTGTGGGTGACGAGCTTGTTGCCGTCGGGCAGCGTCAGCTCGTAGCCGGTCCAGTCGGGGATCTGGCCCACCCACAGGCGGTTCTGCAGGTCGCCCAGCGGGATCGAGACCGAGGCCTCGTGCACGATGGAGCCGCCGTTGGTCAGCGCGCCGGTGCCGCGTTCGGGCGCCAGCGTCAGGTGCCAGATCGTGCCGCCCTCGGTTTCCTTGAGGAAATCGAGCACGGCCATGCCGAAGTAGGAGTTGTCGTAGGTGTAGCGCGCGTCCTCGCCGTTGAGCAGCACGAAGGACGCGTTGTCGGCGCGGCGGTTGTAGATCCAGGCCGGGTCGATCTGGCCGCTGATCTTCAGGCCCTTGAAGCCCTGGGCCTCGAAGTTGTCCTGCAGCGCCTCGGCCTTGGTGCCGATGCGCGCCAGTTCCTGCGCCTGCTCGGGCGTCATGCCCCACTGGCCGGCCTGCGGCGCGGGCGCTGCCGCCGGCTGCGCGGCGAGCTTCTTCTCGAGCTCGGTGACGCGGTCGCGCAGCGCGCGCAGTTCCTTCAGCAGGTCCTCGTTGCTCTGCGCGGCTGCCGGGAAGGCGGCCCCGATCGCGAGCACGAGAGCGGTCAGGCGGGCGGGCTTCATCAGGATTCCTCCTCGTGGATCTGGGCGGTTGCGGGTCTTGTTCTAGGCGCGGGCCGCGGCGGCCAGGTCGGCCAGGCGCTGGCGTTCGCGGCGCGCGATCATGTAGCTGGCGACGATGACGCCGACGGAGACCACGGCCACCGTGATCGCTGCGACGGCGTTGACGCTCGGGTTCAGGCCCAGCCGGGCACGCGAGAAGATGACCAGCGGCATCGTCGTCGCACCTGGGCCGGACAGGAAGTTGGACAGCACGACGTCGTCCAGCGAGATCGTGAAGGTCAGCAGCCAGGCCGAGACCAGCGACTGCGCGATCATCGGCAGCGTCACCAGCCAGAAGACCTGCGCCGGGCGCGCGCCCAGGTCCATCGCCGCTTCTTCCAGCCGCGGGTTCAGGTCCTGCAGCCGCGACTGCACGACGACGGTGGCGTAGGCCATGCCCAGCAGCAGGTGGCCGATCCAGATCGTGCCCAGGCCGCGTTCGGGGAAACCGAGGGCGCGCTGCACGCTCACCAGCATCAGCAGCAGCGACAGGCCGACGACGACCTCGGGCATCACCAGCGGCGCGTTGACCATGCCGCTGAACAGTGTGCGGCCGGCGAAGCGTTTGTACTTGACGAGCACGAACGCGGCGATCGTGCCCAGCACCACCGAGCCGCAGGCCGTCAGGAAGGCGACCTGCAGGCTGAGCCAGAAGCCGGAGATGATCTCGCTGTCGTCGGCCAGCGAGCGATACCAGCGCAGCGTGAAGCCGCGCCAGACGTTGGGCAGCGGCGAGTCGTTGAACGAATAGACGACGAGCGCGACGATGGGCACGAACAGGAAGACGTAGCCCGCGGCCAGCCAGGCGCGCCCGAACCACATGTTGAAGCGCGAAGCCTTCATCGCACGGTCTCCTGCGCCTCGGCCTGGTATTTATTGAAGATCGCCAGCGGCACGATGATCAGCAGGATCATGATCACGGCCACGCTCGAGGCCATCGGCCAGTCGTTGTTCGAGAAGAACTCGTCCCAGATGACGCGGCCGATCATCAGCGTCTCGGGGCCGCCGAGCAGCTCGGGGATCACGTACTCGCCGACGCAGGGGATGAACACCAGCATGGCGCCGGCGATGATGCCGGCCTTGGACAGCGGCACCGTGATCTTCCAGAACGCGACCCAGGGCGAGGCGCCGAGGTCGGCCGCCGCCTCCAGCAGCCGCAGGTCCATTTTCGAGAGATTGGCGTACAGCGGCAGGATCATGAACGGCAGGTAGGTGTAGACCATGCCGAGGATCAGCGAGAACGGCGTGTTCATCAGCTTGCCCGGAGCCGGGATCAGCCCGAGCGCGGCCAGCAACTGGTCCAGCCCGACACCGACGATCAGATCGGCGACGACGCCGCCGTCGCTCAGCAAGCCCTTCCAGGCGTAGACGCGCAGCAGGAAGGAAGTCCAGAACGGCAGCATCACCAGCATCAGCAGCGCCGGCTGCACCGTGCTGCGGGCGCGTGCCATGAAGTAGGCGAAGGGGTAGCCGATGAACAGGCACAGTGCCGTCGTCAGCGCCGCGTAGTGCACGCTGCTGAGATAGGTCCTGAAGTAGAGGCTGTCCTCGGCGATGTAGAGGTAGTTGCCGAACTTGATCGTCAGCTGCAGGGCGCCGTCGGTGAAGGTGATCAGGTCCTTGAAGGCGACCGACTCCATCTCGCTGACGCTGATCTTGCCGACGATCAGGAACGGGAACAGGAAGAACAGCAGCAGGAACAGGTAGGGCACCGCGATGACGAGGTGCCGCCCGGAGAACCAGGACTTCAGTCGTTGCACGGCCGTGTTCACTGGGTGAGGACGACGTGGGCCGAACGCGACCAGTGCAGCCAGACCTCGTCGCCCCAGGTGTAGCTCTCGTCGCGGTGGCGCTGGGTGTTGGCCACGCTCACCTTGACCAGCGTGCCGCTGGGCAGCACGACGTGATAGACGGTGAACATGCCGAAGTAGGACAGCTCCTTGATCCTGCCCGGCGCGCAGTTGAACTCGTCCTCGGCCGGCTTGTGGTGCGAGATGTGGATCTTCTCGGGCCGCAGCGCCACCGTCACCGGCATGCCTTCGGTGCCGGTGATGCCGTGGCCGACGTAGTGCCGGCAGTCCTTGGAGCTGATGACGACGTGGTCGGGCTCGTCGACCGTCAGCGTGCCGTCCATCATGTTGACGTTGCCGATGAAGTCGGCGACGAAACGCGTCGCTGGCGTCTCGTAGATCTCGCTGGGCTGGCCGACCTGCAGGAAGCGGCCCTCGGACATCACGGCCAGGCGCGTGGCCATCGTCATCGCTTCTTCCTGGTCGTGGGTGACCATCACGCAGGTCACGCCGACCTGCTCGATGATGTTGACGAGCTCGATCTGGGTCTGCTCGCGCAGCTTCTTGTCGAGCGCGCCCAGCGGCTCGTCGAGCAGCAGCAGCTGCGGCTGCTTGGCCAGGCTGCGCGCCAGCGCGACCCGCTGCTGCTGGCCGCCCGAGAGCTGGTGCGGCTTGCGCTGGGCGTACTTGGTCAGCTGCACCAGCTTGAGCATGGCCTCGACGCGCGCGGCGATGCGGTCCTTGGGCTGGCCTTCGCGCTTCAGGCCGAAGGCGATGTTCTCCCACACCGTCAGGTGCGGGAAGAGCGCGTAGCTCTGGAACATCATGTTCATCGGCCGCTCGTACGGCGGCAGCGTCGCCAGGTCGACGCCGCCGAGCAGGATGCGTCCGGACGTCGGCGTCTCGAAGCCCGCCAGCATGCGCAGCAGCGTGCTCTTGCCGCAGCCCGAAGGCCCGAGCAGCGCGAAGATCTCGCCCTTGGCGATGTCCACGCTGGCACGGTTGACGGCACGGTGCCCGTCGAAGTCCTTGACGACGTCCTGGATCTGCAGGAACTGCTTTTCTTTGTCGGTGGCAACCATCTCAGCGGCGGGCCTGTGTCTATCTAATTGGAAAAAGACTGTCGAGAAACGCGTCTAGCTGCCGCCGCGGATCCGGCTTTGCCGGTCCGCTGGCGGCGCCCCCCTCGGGGGGGAGCGCCGCAGGCGCTACGGGGGGGCTTAGGTCCCGGGGGCTCAGATCCCGGTCTTGAAGGAGGTGAAGGTGCGGGTCATCAGCCGGCGCAGGTCGTTGTTCAGCGAATCGGGCGACACCATGCGGGCCATGTCGGCGGGGGACAGGAAAACGGTCGGATTGTTGGCGACCTCGGGCTTCACGAACTTGCGCGACTCGCCGTTCGGGTTGGCGTAGAACACCTTGTTCGTCAGCGACGCGTGCACCTCGGGGCGCAGGACGTAGTTGATGAACTTGTGCGCGTTGCCCGGGCGCGGTGCATCGGCGGGGATCACCATCACGTCGAAGAACAGCACGCCGCCGGTCTTGGGGATCAGCGCCTGGATGTTCTGGCCGGTCTTGCCGTCGATCGCACGCTGGCGCGCGATGTTGATGTCACCCGACCAGCCTAGCGCCAGGCAGATCGAGCCGTTGGCCATGTCGTTGATGTAGCCCGACGAGCTGAACAGCGTGATGTGCGGGCGCACCGCCTTCAGCACCTGGGCTGCCGCGGCATAGTCGCTGGGAACCTTGCTGTAGGCAGGTTTGCCCAGGTAGTGCAGCGCGGCGGGCAGCACCTCGGAAGCCGAGTCCAGGAAGCTGACGCCGCAGCTCTTCAACTTGGAGATGTACTCGGGCTTGAACACCAGGTCCCAGGCGTTGTCGGGCATCGGTGTCGAGCCGAGCGCGGCCTTGACCTTGTCGACGTTGATGCCGACCGTGGTGTAGCCCCAGAGCCAGTCGACCATGTACTCGTTGCCCGGGTCCAGCTTGGCCAGCGCCGCCTGCACCGCCGGGTCGAGGTTCTTGTAGTTCGGGATCTGCGATTTGTCGATCTTGCGCAGCAGGCCGCCGTCGGCCTGCAGCTTGGCCCAGTTCGATGACGGCACGACGATGTCGTAACCCGTCTTGCCCGCCACCAGCTTGGCGTGAACGATCTCGTTGTTGTCGAAGTTGTCGTAGCGGACCTTGATCCCCGTTTCCTTCTCGAAGTTCTTGATCGTGTCCTCGGCGATGTAGTCCGACCAGTTGTAGATGTTCAGGACTTTTTCTTCTTCCTGGGCGAACACGGTCGAGCAGGCCAGGACGAGGCCAGCCATCGCCAGGACGGACTTCAAGTTCATGAGGAAACCTCCGAAGGATGGGGGGGAATCGTGAACAGCGCGGGAGTCTAAGACAGCCAACCGCCCGCCTTGGCATCGGCAAGCGTGAGATCCAGGCATCGACGGATGAGACCCACCATCTCGTCGATCTGCGGCCGTGTGATCACGAGCGGGGGCGCGATGATCATCCGGTCACCGACCGCCCGCATGATCAGGCCCTCGCGGAAGCAGTGGCCGCGGCAGACCATGCCGATCTCCACGGACTCGGGGAAGGGGGTGCCCGTCGCCTTGTCCTGGGCCAGCAGGATCGCACCCATCAGGCCGCAGCTTTCCGCGTCGGCAACCAGCGGGTGGTCGCGCAGCGTCGCGAACTGGCTCGCAAGATACGGGCCGACGTCGTCGCGCACGTGCTCGACGAGTTTCAGCTCCCGCATCAGCTTGATGTTGGCCAGCGCCACTGCGCAGGCCACCGGGTGGCCGCTGTAGGTGTAGCCGTGGGCGAACTCGCCGCCCTTGTCGATCAGCACCCGGGCGATGCGCTCGCCGACCATCACGCCGCCCAGCGGGATGTAGCCGCTGGTCACGCCCTTGGCGAAGGTCATCAGGTCGGGCCGGGTGCCCATGGTCTCGCAGCCGAACCAGTTGCCGGTGCGGCCGAAACCGCAGATGACCTCGTCGCTGACGAGCAGGATCCCGTATTTGTCGCAGATGCGCTGGACTTCGGGCCAGTAGGTCGCCGGCGGGATGATGACGCCACCGGCGCCCTGGATCGGCTCGCCGATGAAGGCCGCGACCCGTTCAGGCCCCAGCTCCAGGATCTTGTCTTCGAGCCAGCGGGCGGCGACCAGGCCGAACTCGTCGCGCGACATGCTCTTGCCGTGTTCGTGCCAGTAGGGCTGGCCGATGTGCACGATGCCGGGGATCGGCAGCCCGCCCTGGGCATGCATGCCGCTCATGCCGCCGAGCGAGGCGCCGGCCATCGTCGAGCCGTGATAGGCGTTGTCGCGGCTGATGATGACCTGGCGCTCGGGCTGGCCGAGCAGGTCCCAGTAGCGGCGCACCATGCGCACGACGGTGTCGTTGCCCTCGCTGCCCGAGCCGCTGAAGAACACGTGCTGGAACTGCGGCGGCGACACCTCGGCCAGCAGCTCGGCGAGTTCGATCGCCGGCGGCGTCGCGGTCTGGAAGAAGGCGTTGTAGAAGGGCAGCTGCTTCAATTGCGCGGTCGCCGCATCGATCAGCGCCTGCTGGCCGTAGCCGACGTTGACGCACCACAGGCCGCTCATCGCGTCGAGGATCTTGTGGCCCTCGCTGTCCCAGAGGTAGATGTTGTCGGCGCGCTCGATGACGCGCGAGCCCTTGCGCGCCAGCGCCTGGAAGTCGGTGAAGGGGTGCAGGAAGTGGGCCGCGTCGGCGGCCTGCCATTCCTGGGTCGTGCGGTGCGTGGACGTGGACATGGAGGCTTTCTTCAGACGTGGAGCAGCAGGTGTTCACGCTCCCAGGGCGAGATCACCTTCATGAATTCGGCGTGTTCGATCTCCTTCACCTCGGTGTAGACGGTGATGAAGTCCTCGCCCAGCACGCGGGCGAGCTCGCGCTCGTCGCGCAGCAGCGTCAGCGCCTCGCCCAGGCTGCGGGGCAGGGCGTATTCGCCCAGGTAGGCGTCGCCCTTGCACTCGGCCGAGGGCTCGATGCGGTGCTGGATGCCGAGGTAGCCGCAGGCCAGCGTCGCGGCCAGCGCGACGTAGGGGTTGGCGTCGGCGCCGATGACGCGGTTCTCGATGCGGCGTGCGTTGGGCGACGCCACCGGGCTGCGGATGCCGACGGTGCGGTTGTCGGTGCCCCACTGGATGTTGATCGGCGCCGCGGTGAAACGCGCCAGCCGGCGGTAGCTGTTGACGTAGGGCGCGAACAGCGCCATCGCCGCCGGGATGTATTTCTGCAGCCCGCCGATGTACCAGAAGAACTCCTTGGTCGGCGTGCCGTCGGGGTTGCTGAAGATGTTCTGGCCGTCGGACTTGCGCACCACGCTCTGGTGCACGTGCATCGCGCTGCCGGGCTCGCCGGCGATCGGCTTGGCCATGAAGGTGGCGAACATGTCGTGGCGCAGCGCCGCCTCGCGCACCGTGCGCTTGAAGAGGAACACCTCGTCGGCCAGCCCCAGCGGGTGGGCGTGGAAGAAGTTGATCTCCATCTGCCCGGCGCCGATCTCGTGGATCAGCGTGTCCACGTTCAGCTGCATCTTCTCGCAGTAGTCGTAGACGTCCTCGAACAGCGGGTCGAACTCGTTGACGGCGTCGATCGAATACGCCTGGCGCGAGGTCTCGCTGCGGCCGCTGCGGCCCACCGGCGGCTTCAGCGGCACGTCGGGGTCGGTGTTGCGCGCGACGAGGTAGAACTCGAGCTCCGGCGCGACCACCGGCTCCAGGCCGAGTTCGTCGTACAGGCCGCAGACGCGGCGCAGCACCGAACGCGGCGCGAACGCGACCAGCTTGCCGTCACGGTCGTAGCAGTCGTGGATGACCTGCGCCGTCGGGTCGGTCGCCCAGGGCACGATGCGCACCGTCGTCGGGTCCGGCTGCAGGTGCATGTCGCGGTCGGTCGGCGTGATGACGTCGTAGTACGGCCCCTCCTCGGGGAACTCGCCGGTCACGCCCATCGCGACGATGGCTTCCGGCAGCCGCATGCCGCGGTCCTCGGTGAATTTCTGCCGCGGCAGGATCTTGCCGCGGGCCACGCCGGTGAGGTCGGGCACGAGGCACTCGATCTCGGTGACGCGGTTCTTGTTGAGCCACTGCTCCAGTTCGCTGAAGGTCGTCGGTTCTTTGTCGGCCATGGGGCACCTGTCTTCGCTGTCGGCGCACCGCGATCAAGGGGCGGCGCACGAAACCCTGTCGTTCAAGCGGCAGGGACACGAGGCAAGGGCCCGCGCACCCGGTCGCGGTAGGCGCGCACGGCGACGCCGAACGCGTTGAAGAGCTGGACGGAGACGGGGTTGTCGGCGGCACGCCACTCGGGGTGCCACTGGACGCAGAGATTGAAGCCCGGCGCATCGGGCCGGCTGAAAGCTTCGACCAGGCCGTCGGGCGCGACGGCCTCGATGCACAGGCCGGGGGCGAGGTCCCGCACGCCCTGACCGTGCACCGAGTTGACCTCGAAGTGCTGGCGGCCGGTGATTGCCGCCAGCAGGCCGCCGGCGGCGACGTCGACCCGGTGCGCCAGGTCGTACTGCACCGCGGCCGGTTGGCCGGCGGGTGCACGGTGGTCCTGGCGGCCAGCGGCTTCGTGCACCGCCTGATAGAGCGTGCCGCCGAGCGCGACGTTGGCTTCCTGGGCGCCGCGGCAGATGCCGAACAGCGGTACGCCACGTTCGAGCGCACGCCGGATCAGCGGCAGCGTCCAGGCGTCGCGCTCCGGGTCCAGCGGCAGCGACGGGTCTAGCACCGCTTCGCCAAAGTGCGAGGGGTGGACATTGGACTGCGAGCCGGTCAGCAGCACGCCGTCGGCCGTGTCCAGCAGCGCATCGACCTCGTCGGCCCCGAAGGGCGGTGCGATCAGCGGCAGCGCGCCGGCCAGGCGCACGGCGTCGACGTACTTGCGCCCGGCGACGTGGAACGGATGTTCGCCTGACGGTCGATTGCAGCTGGTGACGAGGACGATGGGCGGGCGTTGGGTCATGAAGAACGGGGTCAGCCGAGGATGTCTCGCAGCCTATACCAGGCCATGCCGAGTACCAATGCGGGCGTACGCAGCATGCGCCCACCGGGGAAGGGGCGATGGCGCAGGCGCGCGAAGACGTCGAAGCGGGAGGCGTCGCCGGCCATCGCCTCGGCGACCAGGCGGCCGGCCATGCCGGTCAGCGCCAGACCGTGGCCGGAGAAGCCCTGCAGGTAGTAGACGTTGGGCGCGGCGGGCAGGCGGCCGAAGTCGGGCGCGCGGTTCATCGAGATGTCGACGAAGCCACCCCAGGCGTAGTCGACCTGGGCCGAGGCCAGCTGCGGGAAGCTCAGCAGCATGCGCTGGCGCATGCTTTCGGCGAGGTTGGCCGGGGTCACCGTGCTGTAGCTGACACGGCCGCCGTAGAGCATGCGGTTGTCGTCGGTGGTGCGGAAGTAGTCGAGCACGAAGTTGGTGTCGCAGACCGCCGATCGCGACGGGATCAGGCGGTCTGCCAGCGCGTCGTCGAGCACGCTGCTGCACGCAATGTACGTGCCGACGGGCATGATGCGCGGCTCCAGCGCCGGCGCCAGTCCCGAGAGGTAGACGTTGCCGGCGAGCAGCACCTGGCGCGCCCGCAGCTCGCCGCCGGCGGTGCGCAGCAGCACCGTCTCGCCCGGCGTCATCGAGGTGACGGCGCTGTGTTCGTGCAGGCGCACGCCGGCCTCGGCCGCCGCACGTGCGATGCCGAGCGAGTACTTCAGCGGGTGCAGGTGGCCCGAGCGCGGATCGTGGATGCCGCTGTGAAACCGCGGGCTGTCGATCCAGGCGCGCAGGTCGGCCGGCGCGACCCGGGTCAGCGGGTAGCCGTAGACCGATTCGATGCGGTCGGCCCAGGCGGCGAGTTCGGCGCCCTTGCGTGCATTCGTCGCCAATCCCAGGAAACCGTCGCGCCAGTCGCAGGCGATGCCGTGGCGGGCGATGCGTTCGCGGATCAGGTCCAGCGCCTCGATCGTCATCGCCCAGACGCGCCGGGCTTCGTCCAGCCCGAGCTGGGCTTCGATCGTGCCCTGGTCGCAGGCCAGGCCGTGGATCGCCTGGCCGCCGTTGCGGCCGCTGCCGCCCCAGGCGAGCTGCTGCGACTCGAGCAGCACGACGTCGAAGCCGCGCTGGCGCAGTTCGAGCGCCGCCGACAGCCCGGCCAGGCCGCCGCCGACGACGGCGACGTCGCAGCTCGTGCTGCCCGAAAGCGGCGCGTGGCCGGGGCCGCGCACCGCGGTCGCGGCGTAGTACGAGTCGCGGGCCAGGTCCTGGTCGGTGTCGAGCAAGGGCATCGCGGCGTGCTCCGGGACGCTCAGGCCACGCGTCGCAGCGCCGTGCGGATCGCCTCGACGATGCGGTCGATCTGCTCGGATTCGATGATCAGCGGCGGCGACAGCGCGATGACGTCGCCGGTGGTGCGCACCAGCACGCCCTGCTCGTAGCAGTCGAGGAAGGCGTCGAAGGCGCGCTTGCCGGGCTCGCCCGGGCGTGCGGCGAGTTCGATGCCGCCGACGAAGCCGACGTTGCGCACGTCGATCACGTGCGGCTCGCCCTTGAGCGAATGCACGGCCGCGGCGAAATGGCCGCCGAGCTCGGTGGCACGCGTCAGCAGGCCTTCGTCGGCATAGGTGTCCAGCGTCGCCAGGCCGGCGGCGCAGGCCAGCGGGTGGCCCGAGTAGGTGTAGCCGTGGGCGAACTCGATCAGGTGCTCGGGCCCGTTCATGAAGGTGTCGTGGATCGTGTCCTTCACGAGCACGGCGCCCATCGGCACGCTGCCGTTGGTGATGCCCTTGGCCAGCGTCATCAGGTCGGGCGTGACGCCGAAGGTCTGGGCCGCGAAGGGCTGGCCGGTGCGGCCGAAACCGGTGATGACCTCGTCGAAGATCAGCAGGATGCCGTGGCGGTCGCAGATCTCGCGCAGGCGCTGCAGGTAGCCCTTGGGCGGCAGCAGCACGCCGGTGGACCCGGCCACCGGCTCGACGATGATCGCGGCGATCGTCGAGGCGTCATGCAGCGTGACCAGGCGCTCCAGGTCGTCGGCGAGTTCGGCGCCGTGTTCGGGCTGGCCGACGCTGAAGGCGTTGCGCGCCGGGTCGTGGGTGTGGCGGATGTGGTCGACGCCGCCCAGCAGCGTGCCGAAGTACTTGCGGTTGCCGACGATGCCGCCGACCGAGATGCCGCCGAAGTTGACGCCGTGGTAACCGCGTTCGCGGCCCAGCAGCCGGGTACGCGTGCCTTCGCCGCGCGCGCGGTGGTAGGCCAGGGCGATCTTCAGCGCGGTCTCGACCGACTCCGACCCCGAGTTCGTGAAGAACACGTGGCCCAGCCCGGCCGGAGCCAGCTTGGCGAGACGGTCGGCGAGCTCGAAGGCCTTGGGGTGCGCCATCTGGAACGGCGGCGCGTAATCGAGCTCGGCGGCCTGGGCCTGGATCGCCTGCACGATCTTCGGCCGCGCGTGGCCGGCGTTGACGCACCACAGCCCGGCGACGCCGTCGAGGATCTGGCGCCCGTGATCGTCCCAGTAATACATGCCTTGCGACCGGGTCAGCAGGCGTGGCGCCTTCTTGAACTGACGGTTGGCGGTGAACGGCATCCAGTAGGCGGAGAGATCCTGTGTCATGGCGGTAATCCCGGGTGGCGCCAACGGTCCGGCGCCTGGTGTTTCGACGTGAGTTGAGGGGCGCGCTGGCCCGCTGGCAGTCTAGCCACGAGCGCTAGCAATGTGCGTGCTCGCTGGACCGGGGTTGGCCCGTGTTTACGCACTATGATGCGAACAAGGAACACCGGAGCACAACTTCATGCGAAATGCTGAAGCATCGCCGCAATGGCCTGCCAAACTCGACGCTGTCGACCGCGCCATACTGCAGGAACTTCAACACGACGGCCGGCTCTCGAACGTCGACCTGGCGCAGCGCATCCACCTGTCGCCTTCGGCCTGCCTGCGGCGCGTGAAGGCGCTCGAAGAACTGGGTGTGATCGACCGCTACGTCGCGCTGCTCAACCCGCGGGCGGTGGGCCGCCACGGCGCCAGCTACACCATCGTCAACCTCGAGAGCACCCAGCCGGCCAAGCTCGAGGCCTTCGAGCAGGCAGTGAAGAACACGCCCGAGATCCTGGACTGCTTCTACGTCGCCGGTGCCAACGACTACCTGCTGCGTTTTGCCTACCGCGACGCCGAGGACCTGGAGCGTTTCCACGCCGAGGTGCTGCCGCGCCTGCCCGGCGTGCTGCGCTCGAACTCGATGCTGGTGCTGCGCACGGTGAAGAAGACGACCTCGCTGGCGCTGTAGAAAGACGACGGGCGCCCCGCAGGGCGCCCGTCGGGCGAGGGTGCCGGCGGCCGTTCAGCCGCGGGACTTCGCCCCTTCCTCCAGCGACGCGTGGTGACGGCGGGCGGCGGGGTAGACCAGCGACTCCTCCAGCCCGATGTGTTCGTAATAGAGCGCGGTGAAGACCGGCAGCGCGTGGCGCAGCATCACCAGGTCGTACCAGTTGTAGCCCTCGGCGATCGCTTCGATCTGCGGCGCCAGTTCGAGCCAGTCTTCCTCGAGCCAGCCGTGGTCCTGCTGCAGGCGCTTGATGCTCTGCACGAGCTCGGCGTCGCCCTTGGCCAGCAGCTGCGGGAAGACGAAACGTTCTTCGTCGCTGTGATGCTGGCGGGCGTGGCCGCTGAAGAACTGGTGGATTTCCGCGGCGCTGGCGCGCGCGACTTCATCGGCACCGTTTTCGTCGATGTGCGCCAGCAGGCGGTCGAACTGCCCGAGCACCTCGATGACGCGGGCGTGGGTGCGATCCAGCGCCTCAAACGGGGGCATCGGCGGCGCGGGCACGCGCGCGGGGCGGGCCTTGGTTCCAGAGCTTGCAACCATCGCGACTCCTTCAGGGGTTTCCCCCATTGTTCGATCGAGTGACCTGTCTGACTTGCGCGGGATCAAGCAATTTTCGCCGCCCACGATTGTCGTCGGGAACTCAGCGCGCTGCGCGCGCCAGACAGCCTGAAAGATAACTCCAGACGAAAGTAGCGGCCGCCGACGAGGCCAGCTCGGCGTGATCGTAAGGCGGCGCGACCTCGACGCAGTCCATGCCGACGAAGGGCAGGCCTGCCCATTCTTCGAGCATCGTCAGCACCTGGTTGGTGCTGAGGCCGCCCGGTTCCGGGGTTCCGGTGCCGGGGGCGAAAGCGGGGTCCAGGCAGTCGATGTCCAGCGACAGGTAGACCGGCGGCATGCCGTGCGCCGCCAGGCGCTCGCGCACCGCCGCCAGAACAGGCGCGAGCTGCGCAGGACTCTCCAGGCCGCGCAGCTCGCGGGCGCTGAACAGCAGGCCGCCACGATCGGGCACGTAGTCGCGGGCTTCGCGCACCGCGGCCGAACGGATGCCGACCTGGACGAAACACGCGGGTTCGACCAGCCCTTCGGCAAACGCTTCGTGCACCCAGGTGCCGTGGCCGCTGGGCTCGCCGAAGTGGTCCTGCCAGGTGTCGCAATGGGCGTCGAAATGGATCACCGCCAGCGGCCGGCCGAGCCATGCGCGGTACTCGCGCAGCAGCGGCAGCGTCATCGAGTGGTCGCCGCCCAGCCAGGCCATGTGGTGCTGGCGGATCAGCTGCGCGGCCGCCGGCTGCAGCGCGGCGCGCATGCCGTCGATCGAGGTGTTGGGCAGCGGCAGGTCGCCGGCGTCGGCCAGCGCGCCGATCGGCGAGACGTCGAACAGCGGATGGGTCGCGTCGCACAGCATGTGGCTGGCGCTGCGGATCGCGCGTGGCCCGAAGCGTGCACCCGGGCGATTGGTCGTGGCGCCGTCCCAGGCGACCCCGGCGACGCAGTAAGGCGCCGCCGGCAGGGCGTCGCGCGCCGGCACCTTCAGGAAGGTGGCGAGATCGCAGAGGAAGGCGAAGTGGCTCATCGGGTGGCAGCGGGTGTCCGGGCGGACGAGGCGAGGGTGATCATAAGGAGCGGCAGGCCATGAAACCGGTGCGCATCCTGCAGCACCTGTCCAGCGCGATGGGCCGCCCTATCTGGCGCGGTGGCTGCGCGAGCGCGGCGTCGTCTGACGGCGCGGCGATGCACCGCGAGGCTGCGCCCCGCCTGCCGCGGCAACAGGCCTTGGCCGAGCATCTGTACCAGCGCTGGCTGCTGCACGGCCACCATCTTGCGATGTAGAAGCTCGCTTTCACATCGTGGCAAATTGTCGCGCTGCAGCGCAGCAAAATTCGTCATATGGAAGATCTGCGTTCCGTATCGCAAGAAACGGCCCGTAAGCTGTTGTTTTTATTGAGTCGAATCTTTTGTCTTATATAAGACAGATGTCTTGGCAGCGAGGCCCGGCGACGCTACGCTTGCGCCATCGTTTCTCCCTTGGACCAGGAGTCTTCCGATGACGCAACCGACCCGCGAACAACAAGCCGCCGCCCTCGAAAAAGACTGGGCGGAGAACCCGCGCTGGAAAGGCATCAAGCGCGGCTACACCGCCGCCGACGTCGTGCGCCTGCGCGGCTCGCTGCCGATCGAGCACACGCTCGCCAAGCGCGGCGCCGAGAAGCTGTGGACGCTGATCAACAACGAGCCCTTCATCAACGCGCTCGGCGCGCTCACCGGCAACCAGGCGATGCAGCAGGTCAAGGCCGGCCTGAAGGCGATCTACCTGTCGGGCTGGCAGGTCGCCGGTGACGCCAACAGCAACGGCGAGATGTATCCCGACCAGTCGCTGTACTCGGTGGACTCGGTGCCCAAGGTCGTCAAGCGCATCAACTCGACCTTCCAGCGTGCCGACCAGATCCAGTGGAGCGAAGGCAAGAACGACATCGACTTCTTCGCCCCGATCGTGGCTGACGCCGAAGCCGGCTTCGGTGGCGTGCTCAACGCCTTCGAACTGATGAAGGCGATGATCGACGCCGGCGCCGCCGGCGTGCACTTCGAGGACCAGCTTGCCGCCGTCAAGAAGTGCGGCCACATGGGGGGCAAGGTGCTGGTGCCGACGCGTGAAGCGATCAGCAAGCTCGTCGCCGCGCGCCTGGCCGCCGACGTCATGGGCACGCCGACCGTGCTGCTGGCGCGCACCGACGCCGAAGCCGCCGACCTCGTCACCGCCGACGTCGACGAGAACGACCAGCCCTTCCTGACCGGCGAGCGCACCGTCGAAGGTTTCTTCCGCACCAAGAACGGCCTGGAGCAGTCGATCAGCCGCGGCCTGGCCTACGCGCCCTACGCCGACCTGATCTGGTGCGAGACCGGCAAGCCCGACCTGGCCTTCGCCAAGGCCTTCGCCGACGCGATCCACGCCAAGTTCCCGGGCAAGCTGCTGGCCTACAACTGCTCGCCTTCGTTCAACTGGAAGAAGAACCTCGACGACGCGACGATCGCCAAGTTCCAGCGTGAACTCGGCGCGATGGGCTACAAGTTCCAGTTCATCACGCTGGCCGGCTTCCACAGCCTGAACTACGGCATGTTCGACCTGGCTTACGGCTACGCCCGCGACAACATGACGGCCTTCGTCGAGCTGCAGCAGAAGGAGTTCGCCGCCGCCGAGCGTGGTTTCACCGCGGTCAAGCACCAGCGCGAGGTCGGCACCGGCTACTTCGACGCCGTCACGACGACGATCGAGAAGCAGGCATCGACCGCCGCGCTCAAGGGTTCGACGGAAGACGAACAGTTCCTCGACGGCGCGCACTGACGCGCCGCGGCCGGGGCCCGCGAGCCCCGGCCCTCCAGGACAGAGACCGGTTCCGAGAGGAAGCCAAGAGGAGACAAGGCGGACGGCGCTGCCCGGCAAGGGCAGCGCCGTTTTGCCGTCTGCGTCGCCCAGCCGTACGGGTTCTCGCCCCGGTCACCGCGGCGGCGTAGCATGGTCCGGCTGGAGGGTTTTCCATGAGAGTCGGAATCATCGGTGTCGGCCATGTCGGCGCCAGCGTCGCGGTCTCGGTGCTGCAGGCCGGAGCAGCGCGTGAACTGCTGCTGCACGACCGCGACGGCGCGCGCGCCGAAGGCGAGGCGATGGACCTGGCGCAGGGCGCGCCGTACTACCCTCGCGCCAAGGTGCGCGCCGTCGGCCTGGAAGAGGCATCGCGCTGCGACCTGGTCGTCTTCGCCGCTGGCCGCAACGGCCGCCCCGGCGAGTCGCGGTTGCAACTGCTGGCCGACAACTTCCGCGTCGCCAGCGAAGTCGGCCGCCTGGTCGGCAAACACGCCGGCATCGTCGTCGCGGTGTCGAACCCGGTGGACGTGCTGACGCGTGTGCTGCAGCAGTCCTCGGGCCTGCCGCCCGAGCGTGTCATCGGCACCGGCACCATGCTCGACACCGCGCGGCTGCGCCAGGCGCTGGCCGTGCGGCTGGCGGTCGATTCGCGCTCGGTGCATGCCCAGGTGCTGGGTGAACACGGCGACTCCGAGATCGTGCAATGGTCCGGCGCCCAGGTCGGTGGCCGTCCGCTGCGTGACTGGCCGGGCTGGACGCGCGAGGACGAGCAGCGCCTGGGCCACGAGGTCAAACGCGCGGCCTACGAGATCATCCAGAGGAAGGGCGTGACCAACCACGCCATCGGCTTCGTCACCGCCGACCTGGTGCGCGCCATCCTGCGCGACGAACACCGGGTGCTGACGGTCACCCGTTGCCAGACGGGTGGCGAGCTGGACGGCCTGGCGCTGTCGCTGCCGGCGATCGTTGGCCGCAACGGTGCGACCAAAGTGATCCCGCCGGCGCTGGACGACGAGGAAGCCGCCGCCTTGCAGAACTCGGCGCAGGTGCTGCGAGAAGCCTGGGCGCAGCTGGTGCCGGGCTGAAGCCGAGGCCTCAGAGCGAGGCTTCGAGCATCGCGCGGTAGTCGTCGGCGCTGGCCTGCCGCGGGTTGGTCTTGTGGCAGTGGTCGGCCAACGCGCCGGCGATGACCTTGTCGAAGCGGTCGCGGCTTACACCCATCGCCGCCAGCCCGGACGGCAGGCCCAGGCGTGCATTCAGGGCCTGGATCGCGTCGGCGACTTCGAGGCCTTCGTCGTCGCAGCCGGGCAGGCCCATCGCCTGCGCCAGGCGCTGCAGCCGGCGCTCGCGGCGCACGCTGTCGGCGGCGGCGTTGAAGCGGATGACAGCCGGCAGAAAGACCGCGTTCAGGCTGCCGTGGTGCAGCCGCGGGTCGGCGCCGCCGAGCGCGTGGCTCAGCGAATGCACGCAGCCCAGGCCTTTCTGAAACGCAAGCGCACCCTGCATGCTCGCGCTCATCATGTTCCAGCGCGCTTCGCGGTCGCTGCCGTCGCGGGTCGCGCGTTCGATGTGCGCCCAGCCGCGCGCCAGGCCGTCGAGCGCGATGCCGTCGGCCGGCGGGTTGAGTGCCGGCGCCAGGAAGGTCTCGATGCAGTGCGCGATCGCGTCCATGCCGGTGGCCGCGGTCAGCCGCGGCGGCAGCGCCAGCGTCAGCTCCGGGTCGAGCAGGGCGGCCTTGGGTACCAGGTGCCAGCTGTGGAAACCGAGCTTGCGGCCGTCGTCGACGATGACGATCGCGCCGCGTGCGACCTCGCTGCCGGTGCCGGCGGTCGTCGGCACCGCGATCAGCGGGGCGACGCGCTCGCTGATCAGGCCGCTGCCGCCTTCTATCGTTGCGTAACGCGCCAGCGGGCCGTCGTGGGTCGCGGCGATCGCGACGCCCTTGGCGAGGTCGATGCTGGAGCCGCCGCCGACGGCGACCAGCCCGTCGCAGCCGCTTTCGCGCCAGACCGCGACCGCGGCGCGCACCGCGGCTTCGGTCGGGTTGGACGGCGTGCCGTCAAAGACCGCATGCGGCAGGTCGGCGAGTGCGTCCAGCGCCGGCTGCAGCACGCCGGCAGCGCGCACGCCGGCGTCGGTGACGACGAGCGGGCGGCGCATGCCGATGCGTTCGCATTCGGCGCGAAGCAGGCGCACCGCGCCGAAGTCGAGGTCGATCTGGGTGACGTAGAGCATGCGGGCCATGCAGCCAGTATCCTCGCGTCCACCTTGGGAACGCATCTGCTGAAACCCGCAATGGCGGGCCTGCTCGAACGCATCCAGCGTGCCGAACGCAAGCCCTTCCATGCACTGACACCGCCGGCCGCACGCGCCGCCTACGAATCCGCCGCCGAGGTGCTGGACCTGCCGCGTGCGCCGCTGGCCCGGGTCGAGGACTTCAGGATCCCCGCCGCAGACGGGTCGCCGCTCGCGGCGCGGCTCTACGCGCCCTCGCACGAACACCTGCCGCTGCTGCTGTACCTGCACGGCGGCGGCTTCGTCATCGGCAGCCTGGAAACGCACGACAGCCTGTGCCGCCAGCTCGCGCGGCGCAGCGGCGGCGCCGTCGTCGCGCTCGACTACCGGCTCGCGCCCGAGCACCGGTTCCCGGCCGCGGTCGACGACGCCTGGGCGGCGCTGGCCTGGCTGGCGGCGAACGCCGGCACGCTAGGCCTGGACGGCTCGCGCCTGGCCGTCGGCGGCGACAGTGCCGGCGGCACGCTGGCAGCGGTGGCCGCCATCCACGCACGCGACATCGGCCTGCCGCTGGCGTTGCAGTTGCTGATCACGCCGGGCACCGCGGCGCACGCCGATACCGCCTCGCACAAGCTGTTCGCCAACGGCTTCCTGATCGACGCGGCGACCATCGCCTGGTTCTTCGAGCACTACATCGACCACCACCACCGCCGCGACTGGCGCTTCGCGCCGCTGGAGGCCGAGGACCTGGAGGGTGTCGCACCCGCCTGCCTGCTGCTGGCCGAGTGCGACCCGCTGGTCGACGAAGGCATCGCCTACGCCGACCGGCTGCGCCTGGCGCGCGTGCCGGTGGCGCTGGAGATCGCGCGCGGCATGACGCACGACTTCATCAAGATGGGGCGCGCGCTGCCGGATGCGCAGGCCGCCCTGGACGCGGCCGCCGCCGCGCTGAAACAAGCCTGGAAACCATGAACCCGAACACCACCCCGGCGCAGCCGGACTTCGAGCTGCGTGTCGGCAGCTGGGCCGAACTCGGAACCGAGGCGCAGACCATCCGCCACGCCGTTTTCGTGCAGGAGCAGGGCATCCCGGCCGAACTCGAATGGGACGCGGCCGACGCCGGTGCCGTGCACGCTCTGGCGCTGCAGCACGGGCGGCCGGTCGCCACCGGGCGCTGGCTCGATGCGCCCGAAGCCGGCGTCGCGCGCATCGGCCGCATGGCGGTGCTGGCGCCGCTGCGTGGCCAGGGTGCCGGGCGCGCCGTGCTCGACGCGCTGGTCGAAGCGGCACGCGCGGCGGGCAAGGCCGAGATCCTGCTGCACGCGCAGGCGAGCGCGGTGGGTTTTTATCTGCGCGCCGGTTTCGCGCCTGCCGGAGAGCCGTTCGACGAAGCCGGCATCGCGCACCAGGAGATGCGGCGCCGGCTCTGAGTCGGGCCGGGATACGACCTCAAGCGCGATGGCCGAGGCTGGGCCCGGGCCGGGTGCGATTGCCCCTCGCCCGGGGCTGAATCAGCCCAGCGGCAGAAAACGTTCGACGTGGCGCGGGCCGGCGATCCAGGGCTGCAGCGCCGCGGCGAGCCGGGCTTCGACGGCATCGGCCGCAGCTTCGTCGGCCAGGCCGGCGTGCACTTCCATCAGCGTCGCCAGGCCGTCCCGCGCCTCGGGACGGCGCAAGAGCTCGAAGGAGGCGCCGGCGTATTCGGTGCGCAACTGCCGGAACAGCGCCAGCACGGCCGCGCTGCATCCGCCCACCTGGTCCTCGGCAACGCGGTAATAGACGTAGCGCCGCACCGGCTGCGGCACCGTCAGGCTTCGGCGGCGGGAAAGGCGTAGGGCAGGGCGGCCGGCGTCAGCCTCGGCCCGTCGGCAGCGCCCAGGTGCAGGGCGACGCCGTCGGCCAGCGACGCGATCTTGGTTTCGGCGAAAACCGACCAGCCCGAGCCGTCAGGCGCCGGTGCTGCGGCGACGACCAGGCCGGCGGGCTGGCCCGGGTCGTCGGCGGCGAACAGTTCCTGGCCCGGCGCGGCCGGTGCGTCGCTGTCGAACAGGAAGGCGCGGCGCTTGAGCGTGCCGCGGTACTGGCTGCGCGCGACGATCTCCTGCCCGGGGTAGCAGCCCTTCTGGAAGTTGACGCCGCCGACGACCTCCAGATTGACCATCTGCGGCACGAACTGCTCGGCCGTCGCCGCGACGATGCGCGGCAGCGCGCTCTGCACCTCGAGCCAGGCCCAGGCCTCGGGCGCCAGCGGCGGCAGCGCCGGCGCACCGGCACCGGCCCAGAGCAGCCGGGGCAATCCGGCTGCGTCGGGCAGACGCAGCAGCTCGGCGCCGTCGGCGACGACGCTGCGCTGCCAGGGCGTGGCCGGCGCAGCGTCACCCAGCGCCGCCAGTGCCGCGTCGCCGGCCAGGCCGGTCAGCGGCCATTCGGCGCTGGCGTCCTCGAGCTGGCACTGGGCGCGCAGCACGAACATCTTCAGGCGCTTGAGCACGGCCGGCAGCAGGTCGGCGCTGCAGGCGAGCAGGATCTCGGCCGGGCCGCGGCGCCAGACGACGAAACTCGCCAGCAGCCGCCCCTTGGCCGAGCAGTAGCCGGCCAGGCGCGCGTGGCCGGCGTCCAGGCGCACGATCTCTTGCGTCAGTTGGCCGTGCAGGAAGCTGGCGGCGTCGTTGCCGGTGGCGCGGATCACGCCCCAGTCGGCCAGTCGCACGGCCCCCTGGAGATTTGACATGGCGGCGAGGGAAGGCTTCATGCAGGCCATTATCATCGCCGCCCATGTCTCGAAGGGGGTCCGGCTCCGGCCGTTGGCAGGCTGCTGTCCTGTCCTTGCTTTTGTTGCCGGTCATCGGCGTCGGCATCGCGCTGTGGTGGCTCGGGCGCCCGCTCGAACTCGCCGCGCCGACGGTCGAGGTCTCGATCGAAGCCGGCACCACACCACGCCAGATCGCCGATGCCTGGGTGCGCGCCGGGGTCAATACCTCGCCGCGTCTGCTCTACGAGTGGTTCCGCTGGTCGGGCGAAGCGCGCCGCATCCGCGCCGGCAGCTACGCGGTGCTGCCGGGCGCGACACCGCGCACGCTGCTGTCCAAGATGGTCGAGGGCGACGAACAGCTAGAGACCGTGCGCCTGATCGAAGGCCGCAGCTGGCGCGAGTTCCGCGCTGAGCTGGCACGCGCGCCGCGCCTCAAGCCGACGACCGCGGCGATGAGCGACGCCGAGCTGATGACCGCCATCGGCGCGCCCGGCATCAACCCGGAAGGGCGCTTCTTCCCCGACACCTACGCCTACAGCGTCGGCGTCAGCGACCTGCTGGTGCTCAAGCGCGCCTACACCAAGATGCAGCAGGAGCTCGCCGCCGCCTGGGCGGCGCGTGCGCCCGGCGGCGTGCTGAAGACGCCCGAGCAGGCGTTGACGCTGGCCTCCATCGTCGAGAAGGAGACCGGCCGCGAAGCCGACCGCGCGCTCGTCGCCGGCGTGTTCTCCAACCGCCTGCGCGTCGGCATGCCGCTGCAGACCGACCCTTCGGTCATCTACGGCCTGGGCGCACGCTTCGACGGCAACCTGCGCCGCGTGCACCTGGAAAGCGACGGGCCCTACAACACCTACACCCGCCCCGGGCTGCCGCCGACGCCGATCGCGATGCCCGGGCGCGCCTCGCTGCTGGCCGCGGTGAAGCCGGCGCCGACCCAGGCGCTGTACTTCGTCGCCCGCGGCGACGGCAGCAGCCAGTTCAGCAGCACGCTGGCCGACCATAATCGTGCGGTGAACCAGTACCAGCGCGGCCGGCCGTGAAGCCGGGACGTTTCCTCAGCTTCGAAGGCATAGACGGAGCCGGCAAGAGCTCTCACATCGAGTGGCTGGCCGGCTGGCTGCGCGAGCGCGGGCGCGAGGTGCTGGTCACGCGCGAACCCGGCGGCACCGAACTCGCCGAACGCCTGCGCGAACTGGTGCTGCACCAGCCGATGGACGCGCTGACCGAGGCGCTGCTGGTCTTCGCCGCGCGCCGCGACCACCTCGCCACGCAGATCGAGCCGGCGCTGGCGCGGGGTTCTGTCGTGCTCTGCGACCGCTTCACCGACGCCACCTTCGCCTACCAGGGCGCCGGCCGCGGCTTCGACCTGGGCGTGCTGGCGACGCTCGAGACCTGGGTGCAGCAGGGCCGCCAGCCCGACCTGACGCTGTGGTTCGACCTGGCACCGGCCACCGCCGCCGCGCGCCGCGCCGCGGTGCGCGCCCCCGACCGTTTCGAGAGCCAGGACCAGGCCTTCTTCGAACGTGTGCGCGCCGGTTACGCGCGCCGCGCCGCGGACGACCCGGCGCGCTTCGCCATCGTCGACGCCTCGGCGACACCCGAAGCGGTGCGCCGGCAGATCGAAACCACGCTGGACGCGCGCGGCCCGTGGTGAACCTCGCCATCGACGATCAGGGCCGGCCGCCGCTGCCCTGGCTGGAGCAGCCGCTGGCCGAGACGCTGGCACGCCAGCGCGGCCATGCGCTGCTGCTGCACGGTGCCGCTGGCATCGGCACGCTCGCCTTCGGTGTCGCGCTGGCGCAGAGCTGGCTGTGCGAAGGCCACGACGGCGCGCCGCGCCCGGCCTGCGGCCGCTGCCAGAGCTGCCACCTGGTGCAGACCCGGCTGCACCCCGACCTGCTGCTGCTGATGCCCGAGGCCGCGCGCCAGGCCCATGCCTGGCCGCTGGCCGGCGACAAGCCCGAGGACGAAGGCAAGAAGAAACCCAGCCGCCAGATCCGCATCGACGAGATCCGCCAGGCGATCGACTGGGTCGCGCGCACGTCCTCGCGCGGCCGTGGCAAGGTCGTCGTGCTGCATCCGGCCGAGGCCATCAACCTGCAGGCCGCGAACGCCTTGCTGAAGACGCTGGAGGAGCCGCCGCCCGGCACCCGGCTGCTGCTGGCGGCCGGCGACCCGCAGCACCTGCTGCCGACGGTGCGCAGCCGCTGCCACCGGGTGGCACTCGCCGCGCCGACGCTGGAAGACGCGCGCGACTGGCTGGCCGGGCAGGGCGTGGCCGAGCCCGAGGTGCTGCTGGCCGCCGCGGCCGGCCGTCCGCTGGACGCGCTGGCGCTGGCGGCCGACGGCGTCGCCGCATCCGCCTGGCGCGCCTTGCCGGCCGCGGTGGCGCGTGGCCAGGCGCAGGCCCTGGCCGGCTGGAGCGTGCCGCGTGCGGTTGACGCGCTGCAGAAGCTCTGCCACGACGCCACCGCCGTCAGCGCCGGCGGCGCGCCGCGCTACTTCCCGGCCGGCAGCGTGCCGCGCGGGCGCAGCGCCCAGGCCCTGCTGGGCTGGCACGAGGCCTTGCAGCGCATCGCCCGCCACGACGAACACCCCTGGCACGAAGCGCTGTTGATCGAAGCCCTCGTCGCCCAGGGAAGCGGCGCGCTTACACTGCGCCCATGACAGATCGGGTGCCGTCGCGACACGGCGCACTCGGTCCGGCCACCACCACGGCCGGGCTGCAGAGCCGCCCCAGCGTGATCCAGCTCGTGTTCCGCGAGAAGGGTGCGCTGTACGCCGCCTACATCCCCTTCCTCAGCGAAGGCGGGCTGTTCGTGCCGACGACGCGCGACTACCGGCTCGGCGACGACATCTACCTGCTGCTGTCGCTGCCAGATGACCCGCAGCGTTATCCGGTGGCCGGCAAGGTGGCCTGGATCACGCCGGCCAACGCCTCGGGCGGCCGCACGCAGGGTGTCGGCGTGCGTTTCCCGCAGGACGAGAAGACGCGTGCGCTGCGGCTGAAGATCGAAGAGGTGCTGGGCACCGCGATCTCGTCGTCCAAGCCGACGCAGACGATCTGATCGTCCGCTTTCCCTCAGCCGGGACCGCCCGGCATCCGCCAGCATGTTCGTCGATTCCCACTGCCACCTCTCGTATCCCGGGCTGCATGAGCGCCTGGACTCCATCCGCGCCGAGATGGCCGCAAACCGGGTCGACGCCGCGCTGTGCATCTGCACCACGCTCGAGGAGTTCGACACCGTGCACGCGCTGGCGGCAGCGCACGACAACTTTTGGTGCAGCGTCGGCGTGCATCCCGACACCGAAGGGCTGGCCGAACCTGATCTGCAGACGCTGCTGGCGCTGGCGCGGCGCGAGCGCGTCGTCGCGATCGGCGAGACCGGGCTGGACTACTACCGCCTGAACGGCCGCAGCGTCGCCGACATGGAATGGCAGCGCGAACGTTTCCGGGTGCACATCCGTGCCGCGCGCGAGACCGGGCTGCCGCTGGTGATCCACACACGCTCGGCCAGCGAGGACACGCTGGCGGTGCTGGCGGAGGAGGGCGCGGGCCAGGTGCGCGGCGTCTTCCATTGCTTCACCGAAACGCGCGCGGTCGCACGCGCGGCGCTGGATCTGGGGTTTCACATCTCGTTCTCGGGCATCCTCACTTTCCGCAATGCCGAGGAACTGCGCGAGGTGGCGCACGAAGTGCCGCTGGAGCGCTGCCTGATCGAGACCGACAGCCCCTACCTGGCGCCGGCGCCGCATCGGGGCAAGACCAATACGCCGGCCTGGGTGCCGCTGGTCGCGGCCAGGCTCGCCGAGTTGAAGGGGCTGCCGCTGGAGACGGTGGCGGCCGCGACGACGCGCAACTTCGAGCAGCTGTTCGGGGTGCGCGTGGCGGCAGACGCACACCCGTCGGCCTAGTCCGGCAGGCCCAAGCAAAGCTCGAATCTGCTTGAGCTTTGCGCTTCAGCGTACTGATTCGTATAGATTTCAATCCGCGAACCCAATCATGAAGCAATTCCTCAGGTTTCTGCTCCAAGTTGTTTTCGTGATTGCAGTTTTGCCTGCGCAAGCCGGTTCCTACGTGGATTTCTTCCGGGCACTGCAGCTGGACAACGAGCAGGCGGTCAAGGAGATCCTGGCCGACGGCTTCGATCCCAACGCCGTCAGTGAAAGCGGCGACGTCGCGCTGGCGCTGGCGCTGAAGGAGGGCTCGGACAAGGTCGCGCGGCTGCTGCTGGCGCACCCCGCCATCCAGGTCGACCAGGCCAGCGCACGCGGCGAGACGGCGCTGATGATGGCGGCGCTGGCCGGCCGGCTGGACTGGGTGGAGCGGCTGATCGCACGCGGCGCGGCCGTCAACCGCGAGGGCTGGACGCCGCTGCACTACGCGGCCAGCGGCTCCGACCGGACCGTCATCGTGCGCCTCGTCGAGCGTGGCGCGCTGCTGGATGCCCGTTCGCCCAATGGCAGCACGCCGCTGATGATGGCCGCCAGCTACGGCGACCAGCGCAATGCCCAGACGCTGCTGGGGCTGGGTGCTGACGTCAGCCTGCGCAACGCCCAGGGGCTGGACGCCGCCGAGTTCGCGCGCCGGGCCGGGCGTGACGCGCTCGCCGACCAGCTCGCAGCCGCCGCCGCCCGGCCGCAGCGCGGTCGCTGACAGCGGTGCTGTCGGAAGCAGGCTTACATCAAGGATGGCGACGCGCCGACTCGGCAGGCGCGGGCGGCGGCCCTAGAGTGCAATCAGCCGGAATCGCCGGCCACTCCGGGAGACCCTCATGGCTCGCATCACGTCGCGCAACCCGTTCACGCTGATGATGAACCCCGAGATCGTGCTTGCTGCGATCGAGCGCTCCGAGCGCCTGGGTCAGCTCAACCGGCGCATCTGCCGCCCGCTGGACCGCCCGATGCTCGGCCCGGTCAAGGTCGCGGATGCCGCGGAGGATGACGAGGACGACTCGCCTGAGACCGACCTGCAGTAAGGCGCTTGCGCCCGCGCGCCGAGCGCTGGCGGCGGGTCGACATGATCGTGCCGACGGCGGCCAGCGCCAGGACCAGCAGGCCGCCGACGAAGACTTCCATGCGGTGTTCGCGCAGCGCGGACACCATCCGGCGCAGGACCGACGGGTTGCTGTCATGCGCCGACTTGGCACCACCCAAGCCGGGATCGCTCCCGGTGTCGGCAGCGCCAGCATCACCGTTGAGTGAGGACCACCGCGTCGGCGCGGCCGGCGAGCCCGATTCCTCCACGGTCTCGGGCGCGGCCGTAGCGTCCGTCGGGACCGACGCCGCTTCGTGTGCGGCCGCGGCGGCAGCTCGTGGGGTCGCCGGCAGCTGGCGCGCGGGCTTGACCGTCTCGCCACCCACGCCAGGCGCCGGCGGTGCCGCCTGAAGGTCCAGCAGCATGCGGATCGTGGAAGAGGTTCCGGGCACGTCCTGTACGGCGGAAGCTGAACTGGGCATGGCGGCTGCACGCGCCGTCTCGTTACCCAGAGCCGAAGACGCGGCCGGCGCCGCGAGGCACGGCCCGGCGCTCAGCAGGGCCGCCAGCAAGACCGCGTGACGCGGACCATCAACAAGGTTCATCGAGCTTTGCGATCGGCAATTTCAGACCGGCGGGTCGGTAAGCAAAAGCCGAGCCCTGATGGAAAAGTCGTTGCGCGGCAAGGACTTGGGGCGGAACAGGCGCGGCGCGCCAGGCCAAATGTAACGAACACCGACAGCGGCGGTGAGCTGCGTTCACGCCAGAACGTCAAGATCCGAAATAGCGACAATGTATATTATGTCAACTTACAGGCGCCTCCTGGCCCGGCACCACGGCTCTTCACTGCTGGCTGCCAGCCGTCCGACGCAACGCTCCACCTGAAAAGTCCCAAAACGCGACAGCATTCCCCTCGTTTTGGCGTCTGCAGCAGTTGAGGCCCTTGTTGTCGCATTCATGGCTTGCGACGTACTTCAGCTGAACTGAACCGCTCCGGCTTCCGAGGAGGCTCCTTCGCTTGAGAATGGAGTCAGCATGAGGAAGTCAGTGAAGTTCTCCCCCGAGGTCGTCGAGCTCGCCGTGCGCATGGTGTTCGAGGCCAAGGGCCAGTACGAGTCGCAATGGGCGGCCATCGAGTCCATCGCGGCCAAGATCGGCTGCACGTCGGAGACGCTGCGGCGCTGGGTGCGCCAGGCCGAGCGCGACCAGGGGCTCAAGCCCGGGCCGACGACCGAGGAGCAGCAGCGCATCTAGGACCTCGAGCGCGAGGTGCGCGAGCTGCACAAGGCCAACGAGATCCTGAAGCTGGCGAGCGCGTTTTTCGCCCAGGCGGAGCTCGACCGCCGCTTCAAGTCTTGATGGGCTTCGTCGAAGAACACCGCGCTCGATTCGGGGTCGAGCCGATCTGCCGCGCGCTGCAGGTCGCCCCGTCGTCGATGTGGCGCGAGTTGGCGCGCCGGCGAGATCCGCAACTGCGGCCAGCGCGCCAGAGGCTGGACGCTGCTTTGGTGCCCGAGATCGAGCGCGTCTGGACGGGAAACCTGCGCGTGTACGGGGTGCGCAAGGTCTGGAAGCAGTTGCACCGCGAAGGCCGCGCCGTGGCGCGTTGCACCGTCGCGCGGCTGATGCGGGCCAACGGCTGGCGCGGTGCGATGCGGGGCAAGCGAATCCGCACTACGGTGCCCGACGCCAAGGCGGCGTGCCCGCTGGACCGCGTCAACCGCGAGTTCCGCGCCGAGCGGCCCAACCAGCTATGGGTGAGCGACTTCACCTACGTCTCGACCTGGCAGGGCCACGTCTACGTCGCCTTCGTCGTCGACGTCTTCGCGCGTCGCATCGTCGGCTGGCGCGCCAGCCGCTCGATGACCACGGACTTCGTGCTCGACGCGCTGGAACAGGCGCTGTACGCGCGCCAGCCCGAGCGCGACGGCTCGCTGGTGCATCACTCGGACCGCGGCTCGCAATACGTGTCGATTCGGTACAGCGAGCGCCTGGCCGAGGCCAGCATCGAGCCGTCGGTCGGCTCCAAGGGCGACAGCTACGACAACGCGCTGGCCGAGACGATCAACGGGCTGTACAAGGCCGAACTGATCCACCGGCGTGCGCCCTGGAAGACCCGCGAGGCCGTCGAGTTGGCCACCCTCGAATGGGTCTCGTGGTTCAACCATCACCGCCTGCTCGAACCCATCGGCTACATCCCGCCGGCAGAGGCCGAGGCAAACTACTACCGGCAACTCGCCACCCGTCAGGCTGCAATGGCCTGACTCACACCAATCGGCCTCCGAGATTGCCGGAGCGGTTCAGACAGGCGGCCAATGCCATCGGCAACAAGAAGCAGGCTGCTTTCGTCCCGAAGCTTGCGCTCATATGGCCTCGTCCTCCATCGCGTTGTCAACTTCAGGAAACTCGGGCTCGTCCGGCTGGCGTTCGTAGTCGCTCCACGGTTGCTTGCGCAGCAGCGTGGTCGCCAGCGGCTGCGGTCCGGGGTACTCCGGGTTCGGTTCCCAAGTGCCTGGAGCACTGAGGTCGCAGGTGATGGCACGTACTTGCCCATCGCGCAGAAAGTGCACCCAAAGGCGGCCCATCGGGCCGTCACAGTGCTCCAGCGGCACATCACGCTCGTACATGGAATAGACGCGGCGTTTCCAGTTCGTGACGGCCCAGGTCACTTTCACGGTGAGCCCGGGCCGCCACTCGGCCGGCAGGCTGGCGCAGCACACTTTGCGGCCTCCCCCACCGGCCTGATGTCCACCCGTACCATTGACCCAGAAGTCCTGGATGCTCAGGTGTTCAGCCAGATGGTCGACGCCCGTGATGGACACGCCGATCGTGTCGTCCTGCCCAGCCGCGCGGCACGCGGCCAGTGGCAGCAGCACGAAGACCAGGGCCTTCGTGAACCAGCGGCCAATACTCATGGAGCGCCGTGATCCAAGGTGCGCCGGGGCACTGATATCGCTCATTGGGCTGAGTCTTTCATGGCGTCATCGACTTCCTCGAAAAGGGGCTCATCAGGCTTGCGCTCGTAGTTGTCCCAAGGATGCTTGCGCAATACGGTGTCGTACGAAGGGCCTCGGTAGTAGCCGCCGCTTCCCCATGGCGCGTACATCGACGACACGGCCCGCACCGATCCGTCGCGCAGGAAGTGCACATACAACGGGCCCAACTCATCGAAGGGTTCAACCTCTACGGTCCGCTCGTACATCGTGTAGACCCGCCGCTTCCAGTTCGTGACGCCCCATCTGACCTTCACGGTCAGTCTGGATCGCCACTCGGCTGGCAGGCTGACGCAGCAGACCTCACTACCCCCCCCCGCCCGCCTGATGACCTCCCGTTCCGTCAACCCAGAACTCCTGGATGCTCAGGTGCTCTGCCAGATGGTCGATGCCAGAGATGGGCACGCCGACCATGTTCTCCGGCTCGGCAGCTCGGCAGCCAACCAGAGGAAGCAACAGGACCAGGACGATCTTCCAGATAAGGCGGCGCATGAAGGCACCTGAGGCAGCGAGCGAAGGGCGAGAGCAGCATCGTTGACACCCGGAAGATGAGCCTGGCGGCGATCATGCGGCTCGCCCGGCCCAGCGATCGACAGCGTCGGGAGTGCCGCGAAGCTTGGCTTCCAGCACGGCAGCCCTGAAGCCGGCATCGCGCAGTGCGGCGCCGCTTGAAAGGACGACGCGCCTGGCAACGGCACGCCGCAGCAACCACGGATCGAGGCCGACCTCAGTGCAGTGCGCCAGTGCTTCTTCGACCCTTACGAACTGAGCTGCGTCCTTCTTAGGAGAGAGGCCCGGGTCGCCAAGTTCTTCAAGGCTGACCGCCATCTGGTCCGCCGCTCCTGCGGCCAACAAGGCATCCAACTGGTTCGCAGCAAACGTGAGATCGCCCGCGTCCGACCCAGCTAACTCCTGGGCCAACTCGCACGGCCTGCCATAGCGGTCAACCCAGCTCCAACGCGCAACCGGTCCCTTGATGGTGGCCAGCACGCCTTTCGGCAGCGCAGCGTTCGCTGCTTGCAGCGCCCGGGTATCAGCGAATCGGAAGTAGAAGCGCTACCCATCCTCGACGCGCATGAGCCGGATGCGCCTGAAGTGGCTGACCAGCTCCTCTGCGCTGGCAGTCGTCAGCAGTTCGCTGACACCCAAGCTGGCAGGCAGCGCCAGTTTGCTCCAAGCGGCCTTCCAGCAAGGCTGAGATGCCGAAAGCGGCTGCCAGTTGCCGTCGCATCGCCGCCGCATCGGAGGATCCAAAGCTGGTGATGCTGCCACCGGGCTCGACGACGATGAGCATCTCGTCAGGTGACCGCTTGCTTCCCGGCATGCTGCTGCGGTCTTGTCAGTCCGCACCCTTGAAGACAGTTCGGAACTTGACGAAGCCGATACCGTTGCGCTGGTACTCGTCCATGCCCATGTCGATGAACCCTGCCTGCGAGTCGTGGATGTAGCGGTCGAAGAACGTCTGGATCTCGGGAGTCACCGCTTCCAAGTTGATGCTCTGTGCCACTTCGAAGGCATGTTGCATCGGGTTCTTCCCCACGGCCACAAACGCGGGCTCCGCGTTGTCGACTACGGTGCCCAATCGGATGGGTCCGATGGCGATCGAACGCCATGCAGTCGTCCAGGTCTTGTCCCAGATGGATGGCGCAGCATGCAGTTCGTCCCAGCTTCGGCGCGCGCCATCAATGACTTGACCATAGCGCTTGAGGAAAGGCCAGTTCGCTGCGTACGTTGGCTCCCGTTCCTTGACCGTGTCCATCAACTTGGCCATCTGCATGAACAGCGTTCGCTGCGTCTTGTAGAGGTAGCTGCGGTCCTTCGGACTGGCGTTGCGGTACGGCGGCGTGGCGTAGTACTGGACCGAGTGCAAGTGCTTGAAGCGGTAGCTGAAGTACAGGCTCATGTGGCGCCTGCCCATGTCTTCGATGGGGGAGCTTCCGAGCTTGGCTCCCCTGAGGAAGCCGTTGAAATCGGAAATGACTTGAGGATCTGGCGTTAAGCTCTTCTGGATAGATTCGCTGAGTTGATCAAAGGGCAGCAGAGGCACGCCAGCCTTCCGTGCCTCGTGGTACATGTTCACGCCAGGAATGATGCTGAGGAGAGACTCCTGGGTGGGCGAGACTCCGAGGGCTTTGGGCGCGTAGCCGCCACCAACGTCGGAGTGAGCCCCCGGGTACATCACCTCCATGGCATTCGGGGGATACCTCGACTTCACGCGCACGGAGTCCAGCGGAAAGCAGGCCCGAGTCTCGTGGCCGGCTACGTAGTGCACGCACTGCTCGACGGCGGGATGAATCTCTAGGCTTCCATCGGCCCATGACTGGTGGCCAGTGAGAACCCCGTTGTCGTACAGGTTGGCCAAGCCGACCGATGCGACTGTGTCGAAGATGCCGAGAAACTGCAGTCGAATCGGGATCCCGGCGAATGTCCAGCCTCCGCCCTCTGGCTCGCACGTTTCGAAAATCCAGTTGACGAAGGCCCTTGCTTGAGCTGCCCCGCGAGAGAAGCCGAAAACGGAGAGGTTGATCTGTTCGACGCGTGGCTTCTTATCATTCAGCGCTGCCTTGAGCTTCTGCTGCCAAGCACGGAACATCGCTCGGCGGATGAAGGCGGAAGTCCCGGTAGAAGATAGGTAGCCGGCGATCGCTTTCGCGTCAGCGTTCGTGATTAGCGGCGCATCGTTGAAAACATACTGATGCGGCGCATTGACCAGACGAGTGAACCCCCAAAGGACGCGCTCTTCCCCGCCCGCTGCCGCAAGCGAGCCCATTGGTCCGCCTGTGTCTCCGATCTCTGGGAAGGGAGTACCGACACCTGGCACGTAAAACGGGTAGTAGCCGGGTCGCGTAAGAGGATCGATGTGCGTCAGAAATAGCTTTACCACGTTGCTGTGCTTGCGCTGCTCCGGTGGCGGCAGTTCATAGTCGGCCCTCATATTGTTTCCAGTGCCGTCGAAGAACAGGCCTACAAATACTTGACCTGAACAAGTTGGAAGCCGCTCTGCAGACACTGTGCAGGCGAGGGCCTTGGCACGCTGCAGTTGCTCTCTGGTTGAGAGCTTCCGGACACCGCTTTCAGGGAAGGCTTGGGGTGATGTCGTCGTCATTGCGGCGACCCAGCTGGCGATTCCTGCTCGCTGGGGAAGCGAATGGGGTAGTCGGGATGCGTTGGGCCGTAGAAACTAACCACGGCGCGAACCTCCCCTGCCGGTAGGAAATGAATACGAAGATTACCAAGGGGCTTGCTGTACCTGGGAATGTCAACAACCGTCTCTCGCCAAGCCCCCTCAACGAACTGGTTGCGACCATCCTTCACGACGATGTTCCCGTTGCCGTCTCGCACCCAGTGACCATCTTCCTGCCACTTGATCGTTGCCTTCAATCCAGGCCGCCACTCAGTGGGAATCACAACGCAGCACATCTCACTGCCACCACCATGCGCTCGGGCGTTGAGGATTCCGCCTTCACCATTGATGATGATGCTGCCAACGCCGAGGTCGGTGTGGTTGTAGGCCGTATAACTCACTGCCGTCTTATCTTCTTCACCGCACGCCACCAACATTGCAGCGCTCGTTGCCAACAGCAGCCACCGAATTGGCTGCGAAGCCATGGCGTTACAGTTCATTCGATCGACTCCAAAAAATTCCCCATTGCCTGCGCGAAGTCCCCGGTTGCCACCCAGGACTTCGCCCGAAGCCATGCCAGGAGCCGAGGATCGTCTTCAAGGTGTCGCCCAGCGCTGCGACAGGCCACCAACAAGTACAGGCGATCTGCCGGCGTGCCGAGCTGGCAGTCCTCGGCCAACTCGCACACTCGCAAAGCCTGGGTATAGACAGCGGCCCTGTTGTCTTCCAGAAGCAAGTCTGCGAACTGCTCGCTCAGCATCGCAACGAGCGAATCTGGTTCACCAGCGCGCAACAAGGCGCCCAGTTCGGCGTCGGACAGCTTGACCGGGCCTTGTTGGGCCTTTTCTGCGAGCGCCGGGGCGCCCGCCGTGGCGGGCTGCTTCACGAGTTCGCCGTAACGGTCGATGACCCGCCAATCGGCAAATTGCGCTCGCAACGAGGACCAGTGCTGCTTGCTGAGCGACTGGTGCAGCCCCACCGCGACTCGAGTGTCGGCCCAGCGCAGCACGAAGGCTTGCCCGTCCTCGGTTTGGACTTCGATGAACCTGTGCATCGCCAATGCGAGTTCGGTAGCGGACAAGTCCGAGCGCACAAACGACAACATGGGCCTGCCCGCAGCGTAGCTGTGCAGCGCCCGTACCTGGCGTTGCAACTGCGCGGGCTCGACTGCCGCCAGTTCGAAGAACACCGGCGACACCTGCGCCAAGGCGGCCCACTTCCCACGGGCGTAGACCGCCGCCGGCGGCGACGCCAGCGGCCATCGGGGGTTCCCTTCGTCGAACGCGAGGTCCACCAAGGCGTGCCAGTGCCAGCCGGGTTCGGTGTCGCTGGCAAGCCGCTCGAATGCTTCCAGGGTCGCCTTGGATGCTGGATCGGACGCAACGAACGTCATGGCCATGCGCTACACGCTCGCGAGCGCCGACCCGGACTTCAGCGCCTTGAGCAGACACGACACGCAGACCTGGCTCGGCATCTGCGGCATGGCGTAGCTAGATTGCTGCGGCCCCGCAAAACTCTTCTTGCCCGCCCACACCGAGATCTTGCCCGGGCACTCGAAGACGATGTTGCCGCCCTCCAGCGTGAGCCGGGCGCCGCCGGCGGTGGCCAGGGTGATCTTCTTGGCCGCCGCCCAGTCGATGTGCGCACTGGCGCTCTGGACGCTCACGTCCTGCTTGGCCGCCACGCGCAGCGTGTCGCTCTGCGCCTGCACGCTGATGTCGCCTTGGCCGGCGATGAGGGTGATGCCCTTGCCGGCGGCCTGTTCGCCCGGTTTCACCGCCCCGGCCAGCACGCCGATGCTCTGGCCGGTGTGGATGCGCAGGGCGCCGCCGCTGGCTTGCTCCAGGTTCTGCCCTGCGGCGAGTGTGAGAGTCTCGCCAGCGGCCATCTGCAGATCTT
>NZ_NRRU01000033.1 GCF_016583785.1 Rubrivivax gelatinosus
CCGCCCAGCGCGGGCGCGCACCGGCGCTCGCCAGCGCCGTCAGCCCGCCCAGCGAAAAACCCGCGACGCCGATGCGGCCGGCGTCGATGCGCGGCCCCCATTCGGGATCCGCCAGCAGCCGGTCGGTGGCCACGCGCAGGTCCAGCGGCCGCTCCCACCAGGCGACGAAACCTTCCAGCCGGGTCTGCGGCTCGGCCGCCGTGTTGCCGTGATGGTTCAGCGCCGCGACCAGGTAGCCGGCCGCCGCCAGTTCGTGCGCCAGCCAGCCCAGGCTGGCGGCAGAGCCACCGGTGCCGTGCGACAGCAGCAGCAACGGCCGGCGCCCCGGCGCCGGGGCGGCGCCGACGGCCACGCGCAGCGATTCGAAGGGCGGGACCAGCCAGTCCTGCTCGACCGCGGTGTCCGCTGCGGGATACCACAGCAGCACCACCACCGGACGCGGGCCATCGGCGCCCCAGGCGGCCCGCGCCGGGTCGTCCCAGCGCAACGAGGTGATGCCGACCGGCGCCGCGGCGGCGCCGACGGCGGCCCAGGCGAGCGCCAGCGCGGCGCTACAGCGGCGCCACCGGGACGCAGATCTCGCAGCGCAAGCGGCCGCTGTCGGCGTCGTAGCCGCCGTCGGGCGGGTAGCGCTCGAAACACGGCCGGGCGTCGAGCTGCAGCCCGGTGCCGGGCAGCCAGTCGCGCAGCAGCAGCGTCCAGCCTTCGCCGATGCGGTCGACAGGGCCGTCGAAGCGCAGCACGGCGTAGCGGCCGCCGGGCAGTTCGGCGACGAGTTCGTCGCGCCCCGGCGTCTCGCCGTCGGCCAGCGCCACGCCGGCGTCGTAGCGGCAGGCCGGCGCCCGGGTGACGCCGGGGTCGTCGTGGCTGATGCCGTAGGTGATGCGGCCGTCGCGGCCGTGCAGCACCAGCCAGGGGGCGACGCTGCGCGCCCAGAAGCGCTGCAGCGGTGCACCGTAGGCGCCCAGGTGGCGCAGATAGGCGATGCGCACGGGAGGCAGGTCGAGCAGTCGGACATCGGCGGGCGGCGAGGTGTTCATCGTGCTGCCATCGTCGTGCGGCGCCGGCCGCCCGGCCTGACCGATCTTGCGATCCGCCTGATCGTCCTTGCGCTGCGCCGCGCGCCAGACCGAGGGCGCAGCGCCGAAGCGGGCGCGGAAGGCGCGCGCAAAGGCCTCGGCGGAGCCGAAGCCGACGCCCAGCGCCGCGTTCAGCACCGACAGGCGCGGCTGCGCCAGCAACTGCACCGCGGCGGTCTCGACACGCCGCCGGCGCACGTAGTCGGCCAGCGTCTCGCCGGTCCAGGCAGCGAACAGGCGGTGGAAGTGGAACGGCGAGAAGTTCGCCACCGCGGCCAGCGTCGCCAGGTCCAGCGTGCCGGCCAGATGCGCGTCGACGTGCGCCAGCACGCGGTGCATGCGGCGCTCGAAATCCGCGCGCGGGCTGCTCACACGGCGAGGAAGTGCTGCCGGTAGTGCAGCAGCTCGTCGATCGACTCGTGGATGTCGGCCAGCGCGGTGTGCGCCTGGGCCTTCTTGAAACCGTCGAGCACCTCGGGCTTCCAGCGCCGCGCCAGCTCCTTGAGCGTGCTGACGTCGAGGTTGCGGTAGTGGAAGAAGGCTTCCAGCTTGGGCATGTAGTTCGCCAGGAAACGCCGGTCCTGGCAGATCGTGTTGCCGCACATGGGGCTCTTGCCACGCGGCAGGTAGCGCTGCAGGAACTCGATCGTCTGCGCCTCGGCCTGGGCTTCGTCGATGCTCGAGGCCTTGACGCGCTCGGTCAGGCCGCTGCGGCCATGCGTGCCCTTGTTCCAGGCGTCCATCGCGTCCAGCGTGGCGTCGCTCTGGTGCACCGCGAACACCGGGCCCTCGACACGCACCGTCAGCTGCGGGTCGGTGACGACGACGGCGATCTCGATGATGCGGTCGGTGGAGGGATACAGGCCCGTCATCTCGAGGTCGATCCAGATCAGGTTCTGATCGCTCGGGGCCAGCACGGTGTCGCTCATGGTCGGGTTCTTCGGGGGAAACGGCGATTCTCACCCAAGCCTACACTCGCGCCCCATGCATTCCCTCGTCGTCACGGCCGCGTTCGCGGCCGCGCTGCTGCTCTCGCTCGCGCTCAAGTTCTGGCTCGCGACCCGCCAGGTGCGCCACGTCGCCCGCCACCGTGACGCGGTGCCGGCCGCCTTCGTCGGCACCGTCACGCCCGAGGCGCACCGCAAGGCCGCCGACTACACGCTCGCCAAGAGCCGCTTCGGCCTGCTGTCGACCGCGTTCTCGGCCGTCGTGCTGCTGGGCTGGACGCTGCTCGGCGGCCTGGACACGCTCAACCTCGTGCTGCACGACGCCCTGCTGCCCGCCTGGGGCACGATGGGCTACCAGCTCGCGCTGCTGGCGGCCTTCGCGCTGATCGGCGGGCTGCTGGAACTGCCTTTCGAATGGTGGAGCAGCTTCCGCATCGAGCAGCGTTTCGGCTTCAACCGCATGACCACCGGCCTGTGGCTGGCCGACCAGGCCAAGGGCGTGGCGGTCGGCGCCGTGATCGGGCTGCCGCTGGCGGCGCTGATCCTGTGGATCATGGGCGCCACCGGCGGCCTGTGGTGGCTCTGGGCCTGGGGCGCCTGGGTCAGCTTCAACCTGGTGCTGCTGGTGCTGTACCCCACCGTGATCGCACCGCTGTTCAACAAGTTCGAGCCGCTGGCCGACGAGGCGCTGAAAAGCCGCGTGCAGGCGCTGATGCAGCGCTGCGGCTTTGCCGCCAAGGGGCTGTTCGTGATGGACGGCAGCCGCCGTTCGGCGCACGCCAACGCCTATTTCACCGGGCTGGGCGCGTCCAAACGCGTCGTGTTCTTCGACACGCTGCTGTCGCGCCTGGCGCCGGCCGAAGTCGAGGCAGTGCTGGCGCACGAGCTCGGCCACTTCAAGCGCCGCCACGTCATCAAGCGCATGGCCGGCATCTTCGGCCTGAGCCTGGCGGCGCTGGCGCTGCTGGGCTGGCTGGCGGGCCAGCCGGGCTTCTACATGGGCCTGGGCGTGATGCCCAACCTGGACGCGCCGAACGACGCGCTGGCGCTGCTGCTGTTCATGCTGGCGCTGCCGCCGTTCACCTTCTTCGTCTCGCCGCTGGCCGCCTCGCTGTCGCGCAAGCACGAGTTCGAAGCCGACGCCTACGCCTGCGCCCAGGCTGACGGCGGCGCGCTCGCCAGCGCGCTGCTCAAGCTGCACGAGGACAACGCGTCCACGCTGACGCCGGACCCGCTGTACGCGCGCTTCTACTACTCGCATCCGCCGGCCGGTGAACGCCTGGCCGCCTTGCCCGCACCGGTCGCATCTTGAGCTTCGAAGCACTGGACCAGGGACTGGTCGTCGCGGCCCACGGCCGCCATGTCGTCGTCGAGACCCCCGAGGGCGAGCGCGTGCTGTGCCACCCGCGCGGCAAGAAGAGCGAGCTCGTCGTCGGCGACCACGTGCGCTGGCTGCCCGCCGGCGACGAAGGTGTCATCGAGCACCTGGAGCCGCGGCGCAACCTGCTGTTCCGCCAGGACGAGTGGCGCACCAAGTCCTTCGCCGCCAACCTCGACGGCGTGCTGATGCTGGTCGCCGGCGAGCCGATGTTCAGCGAGTCGCAGCTCACGCGCGCGCTGATCGCCGCGGCCCAGGCCGGCATCCCCTGCTGGATCGGCCTGAACAAGACCGACCTGCCGGCCGCCGCCGATGCCCGTTCGCGGCTGGCGCCCTACCGCAGGATGGGCGTCGAGGTGGTCGAGCTGGCGCTGGGCCCCAGCGGCATGGGCAAGAGCACGCTGATCAACCTGCTGGTGCCGCAGGCGGCGGCGCAGGTGGGCGAGATCTCGAAGGCGCTGAAGGCGGGCCGCCACACGACGACGACGACGAGCTGGTACTGGCTGGACGAAGCCCGCAGCGGCGCGCTGATCGATTCGCCCGGCTTCCAGGAATTCGGCCTGCGCCAGATCCTGCCGACCGAGCTGGCGACGCTGATGCCCGACTTCGCCGCCGCGCTGGGCGACTGCCGCTTCCACAACTGCAGCCACCGCCACGAGCCCGGCTGCGGCGTGCGTGCGGCGATCGAACGTGGCGAGATCTCGCCCTCGCGCCAGCGCATCTACGAAGAACTGTTCGCGGAGCTGTCGACGACACGCTGGTGAGCAGCGCCCAGCGGGAGCACGTGGCTGCGGCCTCCGACGAGCGAGCGAGGCCTTCCGGCGCCGCACGTCCGGTCTCAGCCATCACACGTGAAATCGTGCTCTGGCCTTCGACTGGCGAGCGACGCCTTCCGGCGTCGCACGTCCGGTCTCAGCCATCACACGTGAAATCGTGCTCTGGCCTTCGACTGGCGAGCGACGCCTTCCGGCGTCGCACGTCCGGTCTCAGCCAACGACGTTGGCCAGCGTCAGCAGCGCCAGCAGCAGCATCCACAGCACGACCGAACGCCAGACCAGGCCGACGACGCTCTGCAGATGGCCCAGTTGCGGCGGCGCGCCGGCGGTCGAGCCTTCGGCCGCGACGACACCCGGCTCGGCGCCGGCAGCGAAGGTCTTGGAGCGGTCGGGCGTGACGCCGGGTGCGGCGCTGCCGCCCAGCTGCACGCCGACGGCGCCGGCCGCGGCGGCGAGGATGATGCCTTCGTTCGGATGCAGCCAGAGCGCGGCGTCACGGCGCCAGCCGCCCACCGCCTCCTCGAAGTTGCCGACGACGGCAAAGCCGAAAGCCGTGAGCCGCGCCGGCACGTGGTCGATCAGCGCGAACCAGCGCAGCGACAGGTCCATCAGGCTCTCGCTGGTCGGCGCCTCGAGCGTGCGGTGGCGGTAGGCCCAGAAGCGCGACGCGAACTCGGCCATGCGGTAGAAGACCGCGCCGGTCGGCCCCAGCCCCAGCGCCGAGAGCACGACGAACCAGAAGAAGACGCCGAAGACGTGGCGATGCGCCGCCAGCAGCGCGTGTTCGAGCACGTGGCGCAGCACCTCGGTGCGCGGCAGTTCGCTCGCGTCCAGGTGGCGCCATTCGGCCAGGCGCTGGCGCGCGAGGTTCTCGTCGCCGCGGTCGAGCGCGTCGCGGATGTCGGTGAAGTAGTGGCTGAACTGGCGAAAGCCCAGCGTCAGATACAGCAGCACGACGTCGAAGGTCAGTGCCAGGATGACGCTGAAGTGGCTGATCGCGAGATAGACACCGGCCACCGCCAGCGACGGCCCGATCACCGCGACGCACCAGACCACCACCGTGTGGTGCGGCTTGCCCGCGTCGAAGTTGCGGCTCGCCCAGCGGACCCAGGTGACGAGGGCGTGATGGATCCAGTTGTCGCGCGGCAGCGGTTTCAACTGCTCGATCAGCAGCGCGGACAGGACGGCGAAAAAACTCATCGGCTGGCGATGATAAGGGTGTCGTCGATCAAGCCCGGGAGAGAAAGCGGTAGAGGTTGCGCAGCATCGCCGCCGTCGCGCCCCAGATGAAGTGCTCGCCCCAGGGCATGGACAGGAACTGGCGGCTGGCGCCAGCGGCTTCGACGACGTGGCGGCGGTGGTTTGCCGGGTCCATCAGGAACTCGAGCGGCACCTCGAAAGCGGCGGCGACCTCGAACGGGTCCAGCCTCGGCTCGAACGGCGGCGTGACGATCGCGACCACCGGCGTGACGACGAAGTGCGTGACCGTGGTGTAGGTCGGCAGGCAGCCGATGACCTCGACCCGGTCGCGCACTAGCCCGACTTCCTCCTCGGCCTCGCGCAGCGCGGTGGCCACCGCGTCGGCGTCGTCGGGCTCGACACGGCCGCCGGGGAAGCTGACCTGCCCGGCGTGGTCGCGCAGATGGTCGGTGCGGCGCGTCAGCAGCACGCTGGCCGCGTCGCCGTGGGCGACGATGGGCACCAGCACCGCGGCGGCAGCGCTCGGGCGGTCGGCCACCAGCCGGCCGTCGCCGGCGAACTCGGGCTGCCAGTCGCCCGCCGCGGCGAAACGCGCGCGCAAGGCCGCCGGCGTGAGCCGCGAACGCGGCACCGGTGGCAGGTGCGAGTCGACACCGGCGACGGGGATCGCCTCGGCGTGCAGGATGCGGGCGACCATCGTTTCAGCTCCCGACAACGAAAAAGGCGCCGCAATGCGGCGCCCCTTGGCGGTCGGGCCGTCCGGCAGGGCCGGAACGACCGGAGATCACGCCAGCTTTTCCTTGATGCGCGCGCTCTTGCCGCTGCGTTGACGCAGGTAGTAGAGCTTGGCGCGGCGCACGTCGCCGCGGCGCTTGACTTCGATCGAGGCGATCAGCGGGCTGTACAGCTGGAACGTACGTTCCACGCCTTCGCCGCTGGAGATCTTGCGCACGATGAAGCTGCTGTTGATGCCGCGGTTGCGCTTGGCGATGACGACGCCTTCGTAGGCCTGGACGCGCTTGCGCGTGCCTTCGACGACGTTGACGTTGACGATGACCGTGTCGCCGGGGGCGAAAGCGGGAATGGTCTTGCCCAGGCGGGCGATCTCTTCCTGCTCGAGGGTCTCGATGAGGTTCAAGGTTTTCTCCGATGACGATCGTGCGCGGGGGCTGTGGGATGGTGTCGCAAAGGAAAGAGCCTTGAAGGCCCTCACGCTCCGCTTGCCCGCCAGAGGATCGAAAAGCCGATGATTATAGCCCGAGCGCGGCCAGGAAGCGCTCGTCGGCGCGTGACAAGCGCCCGGCGGCACGCGCCGCCGTGATCAGCTCGGGGCGCCGGCGCGCGGTGCGCTCGAGCGAACACTCGCGCCGCCAGCGTGCGATCTCGCCGTGGTGGCCCGACAACAGCACCGGCGGCACCGGGAGCGGCTCGCCGTCGAGCAGCAGATGCTCGGGGCGGCTGTAGGACGGGCCTTCGAGCAGGCCGTCGCCGAAGCTGTCCTGCTCGTGCGAAGGCGCCGGGATCACGCCCGGCTGCAGCCGCGCCACCGCGTCCAGCAGGGCGAGTGCCGGCAGCTCGCCGCCGGAGAGCACGAAGTCGCCGAGGCTGATCTCGTGCGTCACGCGGCGGTCGATGAAACGCTGGTCTATGCCTTCGTAACGCCCGCACAGCAGCACCGCGCCGGGGCCGGTGGCGAACTCCTGCACGACGGCCTGGTCCAGGCGCCGGCCGGTGGGTGTGAAGTGAACCACCGGCACCTCGCCGCGTTCGGCGCGCACCGCGTCGAGCGCACGCAGCAGCGGCTCGACCAGCATCACCATGCCGGGGCCGCCGCCGTAGGGGCGGTCGTCGACGCGGCGGTAGTTGTCGTCAGCGTAATCGCGCAGTTGCCACAGCCGCACGTCGACGAGCCCGGTCGTGAACGCACGCCGCGTGATGCCCACCGCCAGATGCGGGGTGAACAACTCAGGGAACAGCGTGACGACGTCGAAGCGCATCGGCTTCGCGGCTCAGTAGTCGGCGGCCCAGTCGACGTGCACCGTGCGGCCGGGGAGGTCCACGCGGTCGATGTAGGCGGCGACGAAGGGGATCAGGATCTCGTCGGCTTCGGCGTCGACCGGCTGCACGCGCAGCACGCAGTGCGGGCCGGTCTCGATCAGGCCGACGATGCGGCCGAGCACAGCCTGGGCGCGGTCGTGCACGTCCAGGCCGATCAGGTCGATCCAGTAGAACTCGTCGGCGTCGGGCGTCGGGAAGCTCGAGCGCGGCACGTAGACACGCGCGCCGGAGAGCGCCTGCGCGGCGTCGCGGTCGGCGACGTCGTGCACGGTGGCGACGACGACTTCACCTTGTTCGCGTGCCGTGACGACACGCAGCAGCGCCGGCACCAGGTGCCCGGGCTTGGCCTCGGACGGCTCGAGGAACCAGCGCTTGGAAGAGAACAGCGCCTGCGGATCGGACGAAAAAGGTTTGACCTTGATCCCGCCCTTCACGCCCCAGGCGCCGACGACGCGGCCGACTTCGATCGCGTCGGCCGGCCGGGCCGGCGCGTCCAGCGCCGGCAGCGGGGGAGTCGTGGTGCCCACCCCCCGCGCGGCCTCAGGCCGCCTTCTTGGCTTGCACGACCAGACGCGCGACGGTCGGCGACAGCTGGGCGCCAACTTCGGCCCAGTAGGTCACGCGGTCGAGCGCGACGCGCAGGCCTTGCTCGGCACCGGCGGCCATCGGGTTGTAGAAACCCAGGCGCTCGATGAAGCGGCCGTCGCGACGCTCACGCGAGTCGGCGACGACGATGTTGTAGAACGGGCGCTTCTTCGCGCCGCCACGGGCCAGACGGATCACGACCATGTCGGGAATTCCTGATGTTGAGGCGATCGCCGCACAGCCGGGGACACGTCCAGCCGCTGGCAATCAGACAAGTTCTTGTCTCCCGACACCGTAGATACGCAACCGCAAGCTCGAGTGCTGACGGCGCCGTTGGCGGGAACCGCGCATTATAAACTCACTTGCCTGCTTGCGACAGCCCTCGCGACGCGTATCGCACCGGGCGCCGTTCACGCACCGCCCCGCGACGCCACCCTACCCCCTCTTTCGGATCCCATTCCCCGCATGAGCACCGGCCCGACCGTCATCCGCCCCAGCACCGAAGCCGACATCGGCACGATCACCGCGATCTACGCGTACCACGTGCAGCACGGCACCGGCACCTTCGAGACCGAGGCGCCCGCCGAAGCCGAGATGGCGCGCCGCCGCACCGACGTCACCGGCAAGGGCCTGCCCTGGCTGGTCGCCGAGGAAGGCGGCCGCGTCGTCGGCTACGCCTATGCGAATCACTTCCGCCCGCGCCCGGCCTACCGCTTCTGTGTCGAGGACTCGATCTACATCCACCACGAGGCCGCCGGCCGCGGCCTGGGCCGGCTGCTGCTGGCCGAACTGCTGGCGCACTGCGAAGCCGCCGGTGCGCGCCAGATGATCGCCGTCATCGGCGACGCCGAGAACATGGGTTCGATCGGCCTGCACCAGGCGCTGGGCTTCGAGCCCGCCGGCATCCTGCGCTCGGCCGGCTGGAAACACGGCCGCTGGCTCGACGTGCCGATGATGCAGCGTGCACTCGGCACCGGCGACGAGACCGACCCGGACTGAAGGACCATCGACGGCGATGGGCTACCGCTCCAAGACCGTCGCCACCTGGATCGCGTTCGCGCTCGGGGCCTTCGGCGCCCACCGCTTCTATCTGCACGGCCGGCGCGACGCGCTCGGCTGGCTGCACACACCGCCGACGCTGGCCGGGCTGGCCGGCGTCGTGCGCATGCGCGAGCTGGGGCAGGACGATCGCCTGGCCTGGCTGCTGATCCCGCTGCTCGGGCTGATGCTGTCGCAGGCGATGCTGTGCGCGATCGTCTACGCGCTGACGCCCGACGACCGCTGGGACGCTCGCCGCAACCCCAAAGAGCCCGGTCGCGCCACCGGCTGGGGCCCGGTGCTGGGCGCGATCGCTTCGTTGATGGTCGGCGGCGCGGTGCTGATGGGCACCATCGCCTTCGCCGGTCAGAGGTTCTTCGAGTGGCAGCTCGAAGACGGCGCCGAAATGGCGCCGGCCGGCACTCAGCCCTCACGCGTGTAATCGCGTCCAGACTCAGAACAGGTAGTTGCTGATGCCGTAGAAGACCGCGGCGATGAAGGCCGTGGCCGGGATCGTGAAGATCCACGCCAGCACGATGTTGCCGGCCAGCCCCCAGCGCACTGCCGAGGCGCTGCGCACCGAGCCGACGCCGTAGATCGCACCGGTGATCGTGTGCGTCGTCGACACCGGCACGCCCAGCGCGGTCGCCAGGAACAGCGTGATCGCGCCGCCGGTCTCGGCACAGAAGCCGCCGACGGGCTTGAGCTTGGTGATGCGCTGGCCCATGGTCTTGACGATGCGCCAGCCGCCGAACAGCGTGCCCATGCCGATGGCGATGTAGCAGCACCAGATGACCCACATCGGCGGCATGTGGTCGTTGGCGCTCGCGTAGCCCGAGGAGATCAGCAGCAGCCAGATGATGCCGATGGTCTTCTGCGCGTCGTTGCCGCCGTGGCCCAGCGAATACAGGCCGGCCGATATCAGCTGCAGCCGCCGGAAGGCGTTGTCGATCTTCAAGGGCGAGCCTCGTCGGCAGATCCAGGCCACCGCGACCATGATCAGCGAGCCGAACAGGAAACCCAACACCGGCGAGATGAAGATGAAGGCGACGGTCTTGATCAGGCCCGAGGCCACCAGCGGCCCGCCGCCGGCCTTGGCGATGGTCGCGCCGACGATGCCGCCGATCAGCGCGTGCGAGCTCGACGACGGGATGCCGTACCACCAGGTGATCACGTTCCAGGCGATCGCCCCGACGAGCGCGCCGAAGATCACGTGCTGGTCGACGATGCCGGGCTCGACGATGCCCTTGCCGATGGTCGCCGCGACCTTCAGCTGGAAGACCGCGATTGCGACGACGTTGAAGAATGCGGCGAACGCGACCGCTTGCTGCGGTTTCAGAACGCCCGTGGACACGACGGTGGCGATGGAGTTCGCCGCGTCGTGGAAACCGTTCATGAAGTCGAAGACGAGCGCCAGGATGACGAGCGTCGCCACGACCCAGAAGCCGACCGGAATTGCATCCATTTTTGGGACGTCCGGCGGATCAGGAATTCTCGAGGACGATGCCTTCGATGATGTCCGCGACGTCTTCGCAGCGGTCGGAGATCGACTCCAGGTGCTCGTACACCGCCTTCAGCTTGATCAGCTCGCGGGTGTCGAGCTCCTCGCGGAACAGGCGCGACATCGCCGAGCGCATCACGCGGTCAGCGTCGGACTCGAGGCGGTCGATCTCCTCGCAGGTCTTGAGCGCCGACTCGGCGACGGTGCCGTTCTTCAGATTGGGCAGCAGCGAGACGACGTGCTGCACGCGTTCGCAGCAGCGCACCGAGATCTCGGTGAGGCGGATGACGTCCTCGCTGACGCTGTGCAGGTCGTACAGCGACATCACCTCGGACGAGTCCTGGAGCAGGTCCACGATGTCGTCCATCGAGTTGATCAGCGAGTGGATCTGCTCGCGGTCCAGCGGCGTGATGAAGGTGCGGTGCAGCGCCCGGTTGACCTCGGCGGTCACTTTGTCGGCGGCGCGTTCGGCGGCGATGACGTCAGCGGCGTGTTTCTCGCGGGCCACCGGGTCGGAGTAGTGCTGGACCAGCTGCATGAAAGCACGGGCACCTTCGGCGACGAAGGCAGCGTGCTGGTTGAACATCTCGAAGAAGTTGCCTTCGCGCGGAAGCAGCTTGCCAAAAAACATGCGGGCTCCGGTGTGATCACCGGCCGGATCGTGAATCCGCGATTCTAGTTCGATGACAGTTCTATGACCGGAAGATGAAGTAGACGGCTCCCACCAGGCACAGCCCGGCCCAGAGGTAGTCCAGCTTCAGCGGCTGGTCCATATAGAAGAAGGCGAAGGGCACGAAGACGGCGAGCGTGATCACCTCCTGCGCGATCTTCAGCTGCGCCAGGCTCAGGCCGCCGGCGTAGCCGATGCGGTTGGCCGGCACCTGCAGCAGGTACTCGAAGAGCGCGATGCCCCAGCTGATCAGCGCGGCGACGAGCCAGGGCTTGCCACCCAGCGTCTTCAGGTGCCCGTACCAGGCGAACGTCATGAACAGGTTGGACAGGATCAGCAGCCCGAAGGTCTGCACCGATATCGGCAGCGAGTTCATCGGGGCTCCTGGTCGTCCAGCCGTTCGATCGCCTGGTCGGCCGCCGCTTCGGCCCAAGGCGAGAGCGCGCCCAGCAGCGGATGCTCGAAACCCGGCTCCAGTTCCAGCAGCGGCCGCAGCACGAAGGCCCGCAGGTGCGCCCGCGGATGCGGCACGACGAGCCCGGGCGTGTCGATGACCTGGGTGCCGTGGAACAGCAGGTCCAGGTCGAGCGTGCGCGGCGCGTTGCGGTAGGGCCGCTCGCGGCCGTGACCGGCCTCTATCGTGTGCAGCGCAGCGAGCAGTTCAGGCGGCTCGAGCCCGGTCTCGAGTTCGGCCACCGCGTTGCGGAAATCGGGGCCGGCGGCGTCGACAGGCGCGCTGCGCCAGATCGACGAGCGCCGCAACAGCCGCGTGCGCGGCAGCGTGTCCAGCGCCGCGAACGCCGCGGCCAGCGTCGCCGACGCGTCGCCCAGGTTGGCGCCCAGGCCGACCCAGGCCCTCATTCGGCCGCAGCAGGGGCCGACGGCGCACCGCCGCCAGCCGGGCGCCGCCGCCGCCGGCGGCGCTTCTTCGCTGGCGCAGCCGTATCGGTTGCGGACTCGGCGGCCTCGGCGGCCTCGTCGGTGGCCTCGTCGTCGCCTTCGGGCTCGGCAGCCGAAGCCGCGGCCTCGGTGCTGCCGCTGGCGACACGGTGCACCCGCTTGCTGGCCGGCTTCAGCTCGGCCAGCATCGCCTCGCGTTCGTCGTCGTCGCCGAGGTGGAAGTCCTCCCACCACTCGGCCAGGCCGGACTCGATCTCGCCGACGTCGGCACGCAGGCGCAGGAAGTCGTAGCCAGCGCGGAAACGCGCCTGCGCGACCAGCGAGCGTGCGGCCGCCGGCGTGCGGCGCTCGAAACGCGGCTGCATCAGCCAGATCTCGCGCATGTCGCCGCCAAGCTTGCCGCGGCCGGAGATGTCACCGATGCGGGCATCGAAGACGGCGTCAACCGCCTGCTGCAGCGCCGGGAACGGGGCTTCGCCGTCCTTCTTCAGCTGCGCCCAGCGGTCGAGCACGTCGTGCCAGAGCATCACCGCCAGCATGAAGCTGGGCACGACGGCGCGGCCGTCGTTGACGCGGGCGTCGGTGTCCTCGAGCGCGAAGCGGATGAACTCGTCGCGCTTGGGGTGGCGCGCGTCGGCGCGGAAGGCGGCGTCGAGCACCGGGAACACGCCCTGGTCGAGGCCCTGCTTCTTCAGCTCGGCCAGGCTCTTGAGCGCATGGCCGGTCTGCAGCAGCTTGACCATCTCGTCGAACATGCGCGACGGCGGCACGTTGGCCAGCAGCGCGGCCATCTTGCGCATCGGCGCGCGCGTCGCCGGCTCGACCTCGAAACCCAGCTTGGCCGCGATGCGCACGACGCGCACGATGCGAACCGGGTCCTCGCGGTAGCGCGTCTCGGGGTCGCCGATCATGCGCAGCACGCGCGCACGCGAGTCGGCCAGGCCGCCGTGGTAGTCGACGACGATCTGCGTCGTCGGGTCGTAATACAGCGCGTTGATCGTGAAGTCGCGCCGCGCCGCATCCTCGATCTGCGGGCCCCAGACGTTGTCGCGCAGCACGCGGCCGCTGGCGTCGACGACACGGCGCTGGTCGGCGACCTCGTGGCGCGCGGTCTTCTCGTTGCCGCTCACCGGCTCGGCCGCGGCCGGGTCCATGAAGGCGCGGAAGGTCGAGACCTCGATGACCTCGTGCTCGCGGCCGCGGCCGTAGATCACGTGCACCAGGCGAAAGCGCCGGCCGATGATGAAGGCGCGCCGGAACAGCGACTTGACCTGCTCGGGCGTGGCGCTGGTGGCGACGTCGAAGTCCTTGGGCCGCAGGTTGACGAGCAGGTCGCGCACCGCGCCGCCGACAATGTAGGCCTCGTAGCCGGCGTCCTTGAGCGTGCGCACGACGCGCACCGCGTTCTCGTCCAGCAGCCGCGGGTCGATGCGGTGCTCCTCGGCCGGGATCTCGACGCGTTGGCCGAGCGGGATGGTCGGCGCGGCCGGCGGCGCCTCGGGGGCGGCGGCCTTGCCGAGCAGGCGGTCGATGAATTTCTTGATCATCAGAAGAGTTCCAGGATCGGCCAGCCGCGCTGTTCGGCAATCGTTCGCAGCCCGGGGCCGGGGTTGGTCGCCACCGGGTGGCTGACGAGCTCGAGCAGCGGCAGGTCGTTGGTCGAGTCGCTGTAGAAGGTGCTGCGCCCGAAGTCGGCGAGCGTGCGGCCGCTTTCGGCCAGCCACTGGCGCACACGCGTGATCTTGCCATCGCGGAACGACGGCACACCCCGTATCGCCCCGGTGGCGCGGCCGCTGTCGTCGCGATCGAGTTCGGTGGCGATCAGCGTGTCGACGCCGAACAGCGTCGCGATCGGGCGCGTGACGAAGTCGTTGGTCGCGGTGACGACGGCCACCAGGTCGCCGGCGTCGAGGTGGCCACGCACCAGCGCCAGCGCCTGCGGATGCAGCGAGGGCCGCGCGTACTCGTCGACGAAACGGGCCTGCGCCGCGGCGATCTCGGCCGGGTCGCGTTCGCGCCAGGGCGAGGTGCAGAACTGCACGTAGGCCTCGATGTCCAGGCCGCCGTCGAGGTACTGGGCGTAGAACTCGTCGTTGCGGCGCTTGAATTCGCCGGCATCGGCCCAGCCGATGCGCACGAGGAACTCGCCGAAGGCGTGGTCGGAGTCGGTCGGCAGCAGCGTGCCGTCGAGGTCGAAGAGCGTCAGGTTCAAAGGGGGTCGCCTTCCTCGGCCAGCATCGCACGCACCAGCGGCACGGTGATCGTGCGCGAACGCGACAACGAGAACTCGTCGAGCCGGTCCAGCAGGGCCATCAGGTGTTTCAGGTCACGCGGGAAGCGTGTCAGCAGGTGGTCCATCACCTCGTCGGTGAGGCGGATGCCGCGGCGGTCGCTCTCGCGGCGCAGCGCGGCGCGGGTTTCCGACTCGCCCAGCGGCTGCATCGCGAACACCGGCCCCCAGGCCAGGCGCGTGCGCAGGTCGTCGCGCAGCGGCAGGTCCACCGGCGGCAGGCGGCCGGCGCAGGCCATCTGCACGCCTTCGGTGGCGGCCTCGACGAAGAGCGTGAACGCCGACTGCTGGGCGGCGGCGTCGAGTTCGTCGCAGCGGTCGATGACGACCAGCGACCAGTCGGCGGCCAGCTCCCACGGGCAGGGGCAGGACGGGTCGAACCAGCCGACACGCTGGCCAGCCTGCTGGCAGGCGTGGGCGAGCGAGCGCAACAGGTGCGTCTTGCCGCTGCCCGACGCGCCCCAGAGGTAGACCGGCGCGGTGGGCATCGGCAGCCGGCGCAGGTGTTCGAGCGCACGCAGGTTGGCTTCGCTGCCGGGCAGGAAGCTCTCGAAAGTGGCGAGCGGGTCGAAGCCGATCGCCAGCGGGATCTGCTTCATCGTGGACGTCATGTCAGTGCAGTCTCGGGCGGCGACGGCCGCGCAGTTGGACGAGCCGGGCGCGAACGGTCGGCGCATCCTCGGCGTCGGGACAGTGGATCAGGTATTCGGACAGATCCTCGGCCGCCGCGGCGTCGTGGCCGAGTTCGGCGTGCACGAGCCCGCGGTCGCGGCGTTCGATCCAGTCCTCGGGCAGCAGGATCACGAGGCGGTCCAGCACCGCCAGCAGCCGGCAGCGGTCGGCGGCGTCGCGGTGGATCTCCTTCAGGTTGCGCAGCAGCCGGGCGACGACGTCGCGCGGCGCGGCCGCCTGCAGGAACAGGCCCAGCGGCATGTCGTAGTCGCCGACCAGGCCGTGGTGCTGGCGGTAGGGCACGAGCCGCTCCTCCAGCTCCTCGCGCGACAGCGAGCGGCCGCTGAACGGGTCGAGCACGACCTCGCCGCGCGGCAGCTTCAGCTTGACCAGGAAATGTCCCGGAAAAGACACGCCGGCGGCCGGCAGGCCCAGCTGGGACGCCAGCTCGACATAGAGCAGGCCGAGCGTGATCGGGATGCCACGCCGCGTGCGCAGCACCTCGGGCAGGTAGCTGTTGCGCGGGTCGTAGTAGTCGTTGACGTTGCCGGCGAAACCCAGCTCGTCGAAGAAGTAGCGGTTCAGCATACGCAGCTTGTGCACCGGCCCGGCGTCGGCCGGCAGGCGGCGGCGCAGCGTGTCGGCCAGCGTGTCGATCTGCTCGAGCACCGCCTGCGGGTCCAGGCCCGGGTCGGCGTCCTGCGCCAGCGACGCGGCGGCCTCGACGACCGACAGGCTCGCGTCGTCGGCGACAAGTGCGGCGAAATACTGCAACGCCGTCGGTGCCTCGAAATGAAGCGGTCCAGCCATCACCCTCCAGTGTAGGTCAGCCACGGCGCACGAACTGCCGCAGGTTCAGCCCGGTGGCCGCGAGCAGCGCGAAATAAACCGCGGCCACCGAGCTCAGCACCAGTGCCATCCAGCCCGCGCGCACACCGTAGTGCGACTGCAGGCCGATCCAGTCGATCGCGTGCGCCGCCCACGCCAGCCCGATCCCGATCGCGCCGCAGGCCAGGCCGATCCGCAGCGCGAACGCGCCCCAGCCCGGCCGCGGCATGTAGACGCCCTTCTTCAGCAGCCCGACCAGCAGCAGCCCGGCGTTGAGCAGCGCACCCAGGCCGATCGACAGCGCCAGCCCGGCATGGCCGATCAGCGGCACGAACAGCGCGTTCATCAGTTGCGTGCAGACCAGCACCAGCAGCGCGATCTTCACCGGCGTGCGCGTGTCCTGGCGGGCGTAGAAGCCGGGCGCCAGCACCTTGACCCCGACCAGCCCCATCAGGCCGACACCGTAGCCCATCAGCGCACGCACCGTCTGTTCGACGTCACGCGCGGCGAAGGCGCCGTAATGAAACAGCACCGCGATCAGCGCCTTCGGGAACACGATCAGCGCGATCGCGCACGGCAGCGCCAGCATCACGACCAGGCGCAGGCCCCAGTCGAGCATGTCTGAATAACCCTGGGCGTCGTCGCGCCCCTTGGCCGCCGACAACTGCGGCAGCAGCACCACGCCCAGCGCCACGCCCAGCAGCGCGGTCGGAAACTCCATCAGCCGGTCGGCATAGGTCAGCCAGGACACCGCGCCGACACCGACGTGCGACGCGATCTGGGTGTTGATGACCAGCGAGATCTGCGCCACCGACACGCCCAGCAGCGCCGGCCCCATCAGCGTCAGGATGCGGTGCACGCCCGGGTGGCGCCAGGCGGCGCGCAGCCGCGCCGGCGTCAGGCCGATGTGCGGCATCAGCCCCAGGCGGCCGAGCGCCGGGATCTGCACCGCCGCCTGCAGCACGCCGCCGAGCGCGACACCGCCGGCCAGCGCCAGCACCGGATCCAGCCCCCAACCGGCCATCCGCGGCGCCAGCAGCGCCGCCGCGCCGATCACCGACAGGTTCAGCAGCACCGGCGTCACCGCCGGCACCGCGAAGCGTTTCCAGGTGTTCAGGATGCCCGCGGCCAGGGCCACCATCGACATGAAGCCGATGTAGGGGAACATCCAGCGTGTCATCAGCACCGCCAGGTCCAGCCGCTCCAGCCCCGAGGCCATCAGCCAGACCAGCACCGGCGCGCCGGCGACGCCGAGCACGCAGGTCGCCAGCAGCACCCAGACGAGCACGGTGGCGACGGCGTCGATCAGCGCGTGTGTCGCGGCGTCGCCCTCCTTCTCGCGCGTGGCCGCCAGCAGCGGCACGAAAGCCTGCGAGAACGCACCCTCGGCGAACAGGCGCCGGAACAGATTGGGGATGCGAAAGGCGACGTTGAAGGCGTCGGTGGCGGCGCTGGCGCCGAAATAACCGGCGATCAGCTGGTCGCGCACGAGGCCGGTGACGCGCGAAGCGAGCGTCAGCAGCGAGACGGTGGAAGCGGCCCGGAGAAGGTTCACGGGGTACGACGAGTGGGCGGGCAGCCCGAAGCCGGGTCGGTGACCATTATAGGCAGGGGCTGACAATGGGCTGGCGGACTGCCGATGGCGTGCTATACTCGATGGTTCTTTGCACCACCCGAACTCCGCAAAAGCATCGCATGGCCACTTCGTCCAAAGCCAAGAAGAAAACCGTCCGCCTCGCATCGGGCCGCAAGCGCGCCCGTCAGGACGTGAAGCTCAACGCGCAGAACACTTCGCTGCGCTCGCACTTCCGCACTGTCGTCAAGAACGTGCAGAAGGCCGTGGTCGCCGGTGACAAGACCAAGGCGACCGACACCTTCAAGTCCGCGCAGAGCGTCATCGACTCGGTCGCCGACAAGGGCATCTTCCACAAGAACAAGGCCGCGCGCCTGAAGAGCCGCCTGGCCGCCAAGGTCAAGGCGCTGGCGCTCGCCGCCTAAAACCGGTTTCTCGGGTGTTGAACGAAGGGCCTGCGCAAGCAGGCCCTTTCGTTTTGGCGCCGCGAAAACCGCAGCCGCACCCTCACTCGCAGTCGACGACCTGCAGCTCGTTGTCGCGTGCGAAGTTCATCACGAAGTCCCAGGCCATCGGCTCGACGTCCTTCAGCGCTTCGCTGACGTAGACGCACTTGACGCCCTCGACGAGGCGCGGAACGCAGTACGGGGAGTAGCCGATGTGGGCACCGATGCCGCCGGCGCCCCGGGGCCTGAAGCTGGACATCGCACCGGCCAGCCGCTCGGCCCAGTCGCTGGGGCGGAAGGTGCGGCCGCTCGTCGTGAGTCCCTTGATATAAAGCCTGCGAGGCTTCTGCGTTTGGATCTGCGTCATCGGCAACGCAAGATTGTGCCCGGATTCGCCTTCCGACACCGGCGTTCGGCTATCGCAATAGAGCAGGAATTCGCGGCCCTTAGAATCGTTCGCCCCGGCCGGCGCCCGACCTTGTGCAGCATTTCGCAGGTCAGCGCCGGCCTTGTCTTCTTTCCTGGAGCGACAAGGACTCTTCGATGACCGCTGCCCCTGCCCCGTCCGCGCCGATGCCGCACGTGATGAACACCTACGGGCGCCTGCCCGTCGCGCTGTCGCATGGCCGAGGCTGCCGAGTCTGGGACACCGAGGGTCGAGAGTACCTGGACGCGCTCGCCGGCATCGCCGTCAACACGCTGGGCCACGCGCACCCCAAGCTGGTGCCGGCGCTGCACGACCAGATCGGCAAGCTGATCCACTCCTGCAACTACTACCAGGTGCCGCTGCAGGAGCAACTCGCCGCCAGGCTGTGCGAGCTCTCGGGCCTGGACAGCGTGTTTTTCTGCAACTCGGGCCTCGAAGCGAACGAAGCGGCGCTGAAGATCGCGCGCAAGTTCGGCCATGACAAAGGCATCGAACGCCCCGAGATCATCGTCTACGAACGCGCTTTCCACGGCCGCTCGATCGCGACGCTGTCAGCCACCGGCAACCCCAAGGTGCAGGCCGGCTTTGGCCCGCTGGTCGAGGGTTTCGTGCGCGTGCCGCTGAACGACATCGCCGCGGTCGAGGAAGTCGCTCGCAGCAATCCGAACATCGTCGCCGTGTTCCTCGAGACCATCCAGGGCGAAGGCGGCATCAACACCACGCGCACCGATTATTTGCAGGGCCTGCGCCGCCTGTGCGACGAACGCGGCTGGCTGCTGATGCTCGACGAGGTGCAGTGCGGCGTCGGCCGCACCGGCAAGTGGTTCGCGCACCAGTGGGCCGGCATCCGCCCCGACGTGATGCCGCTGGCCAAGGGCCTGGGCTCGGGCGTGCCGATCGGCGCCGTCGTCGCCGGCCCGCGCGCGGCCCAGGTTCTGGGCCCGGGCAACCACGGCACCACCTTCGGCGGCAACCCGCTGGCGATGCGCGCCGGCGTCGAGACGCTGCGCATCATGGAAGAGGACGGCCTGCTGGCCAATGCGCAGGCGATGGGCGAGCTGCTGCGCGCCGAGCTCCAGCGCGGTTTCGCCGGCAGCACCGGCGTCGTCGAGTACCGCGGCCAAGGCCTGATGCTGGGCATCGCGCTCGACCGCCCCTGCGGCGTGCTGATCGGCCGCGCGGCCGAAGCCGGGCTGCTGATCAGCGTCACCGCCGACAACGTGATCCGCCTGCTGCCGCCGCTGATCGTCAGCGCCGACGAGGTGCGCGAGATCGCCGCCCGCCTCGTCCCGCTGGTCCAGGCCTTCCTGGCCGAAGCATGAAACCGGGTTATTCGCTGATGAAGCACTACCTGCAGTTCAAGGACCTGCGTGCCGAGGAGTACGCCTACCTGTTCGAGCGCGCGCGCATCATCAAGACGCGCTTCAAGAACTACGAGAAGTACCAGCCGCTGGTCGACCGCACGCTGGCGATGATCTTCGAGAAGGCGAGCACGCGCACCCGCGTCAGCTTCGAGGCCGGCATGTACCAGATGGGCGGCTCGGTCGTGCACCTGACCACCGGCGACAGCCAGCTCGGCCGCGCCGAGCCGATCGAGGACAGCGCGCGTGTCATCAGCCGCATGGTCGACGTGGTGATGATCCGCACCTTCGAGCAGGCCAAGATCGAGCGCTTCGCCGCCCACTCGCGCGTGCCGGTGATCAACGGCCTGACCAACGAGTTCCACCCGTGCCAGATCCTGGCCGACATCTTCACCTACATCGAGCACCGCGGCTCGATCGCCGGCAAGGTGGTGGCCTGGGTGGGCGACGGCAACAACATGGCCAACACCTGGCTGCAGGCAGCCGAGATCCTCGGCTTCACGGTGCACGTCAGCACGCCCAGCGGCTACGGCGTCGACCCTGAACTCGCCGGCATCCGCGACAGCGCCTGCTACAAGGTCTTCACCGACCCGCGCGAAGCCTGCCGCGGCGCCCATCTCGTCACGACCGACGTCTGGACGAGCATGGGCTACGAAGCCGAGAACGAGGCGCGCCGCAGCGCCTTCGCCGACTGGTGCGTAGACGCCGGCATGATGGCCGCGGCCCAGCCCGACGCGCTCTTCATGCACTGCCTGCCGGCGCACCGCGGCGAGGAAGTGGCGGCCGACGTCATCGACGGCCCGCAATCCGTCGTCTGGGACGAGGCCGAAAACAGGATGCACGTGCAGAAGGCACTGATGGAGTACCTGCTGCTCGGCCGCATCGGCGCCTAGCCGACGCGCCGCACGCGACAAGGGCCGGCATTGCCGGCCCTTCTTCGTTCAGGCGCCGCGGATCGAGTCGCGGCCGTGGTCGCGCGCCTTGCCCAGCGTCGAGTCGAGCACACGCACCAGCTTGTCGAGCGCGCCGCTGAAGGCGTCGGCGACGCGGCCGGCGTCGTGGCTGGCAGCCACCGGCGGGCGGCCGGCCGGGCGCGCCTCGAGCGTGCAGCGCTTGTCGGAATCGCTGCTGCGCCCGGCGTTGGTGTCGGCGAGGTGGACCTCGATGCGCGTGACGGCGTCGCCGAAACGGTCGAGCTTGGCCACGATCTCGCGCTCGATCCAGGCGGCCAGCGCCTCGTCGTTCTGGATGTGGTTGTCGGTGTTGACCTGGACCTGCATGGTCTATCTCCTCGGGAATGGGCGCGCCCGCCGCAAGCCGGCAGCACGCGCAGGGGCGCACGCGGCGTCAGCCGCGCACGAACATCGTGACCAGCGGCTCGTCGCCGAGCTGGCGGCTGCGGTGGCCATGCAGCGTGGCGTCGAACGTGGCACCTTCGGGCAGCACGTCGGCCGAATAGAAGTGTTCGCCGGGGCCGAAGACCCGCGACGTGCCGTCCTGCAGGCCGATCTCCATGCGCCCGCGCAGCACGACCAGCCACTGCGGCGCGGTCGTGCAGTGGAAGCTGCTGGCAAAGCCCACCGGGCTCTCGCGCAGCTGCAGCCCGACGGCCGGCAGCAGCGGCGACAGGCGGGCGGCCGGCGTGCCTTCGGCCAGCTCGACGGGTTCGTCGCGGAAACGCGCGCGGCCGTCGGCATCGGTGTAGAGAACGGTCTTCGTGAAGATGGCCATGGCCCATTGTCGCCTTGGCCGCCGCCACAATCGCCTGCACCCCAGTCGCACAGGAGGTTTCCCATGGACCGCATCGCGCTCGTCACCGGCGCCGGCAGCGGCATCGGCCAGGCCTGCGCCGGCGCGCTGCTGGCCGATGGCTGGCAGGTCATATACGCCGGCCGCCGCCTCGACCGCCTGCAAGCGGCGATCGCCGCCACCGGCGAACACGCCGCACGCGCCAGCGCCGTGGCCTGCGACGTCGCCGACCAAGCCTCGGTGGCGGCGCTGTTCGACACCATTCGCCGCCGCCACGGCCGGCTCGACCTGCTGTTCAACAACGCGGGCGCCTTTCCGCCGTCGGCGACACCCGACGAACTCGGCGCCGCCGCCTGGCGCCAGGCGGTCGACGTCAACCTGAACGGCGCCTTCTACTGCCTGGCCGCAGCCTTCGCGCTGATGCGCACGCAGCAGCCGATGGGCGGGCGCATCATCAACAACGGCTCGATCTCGGCGCACGCGCCGCGGCCGGGCTCCATCGCCTACACCGCGACCAAACACGCGATCACGGGCCTCACGCGCGCCGCGGCGCTGGACGGCCGCGCCTTCGACATCGCCGTCGGCCAGATCGACATCGGCAACGTCGAGACCGACATGACCGAGCGCATGGCGCGCGGCGTGGCGCAGGCCGATGGCAGCCTGCGCGCCGAGCCGCGCATGGCGATGGACGGCGTCGTCCAGACCTTTCTCGCGATGGCGCGGCTGCCGCTCGCGGCCAACGTGCTGTTCACGACCGTGATGGCGACGAAGATGCCCTTCGTCGGCCGAGGCTGAGACAAGGGCTGAAACCGTGCCGTAACCCGGTCCGCGGGCGAGCCGCTACAGTGGCCGGCATCACCGCCTCACAGGGCGCGTGGACCGGCGGCTACACCACCGGCGGCGCGCCCCAGCTCTACCGATGAAACTGCTCCGCCACGGCCCCAAGGGCCACGAACGCCCCGCCGTCCTGGACGCCCAGGGACGCCCGCGCGACCTGTCCTCCATCCTCGTCGACATCACGCCGGCGGCGCTGACGCCGGCTTCGCTGCAGCGCCTGCGCGGCCTGGACCTCGCGTCGCTGCCCGAAGTCGAACCCGCGCGCCTCGCCGTGCCCTGGGCCGGCATGGGCAAGTTCGTCTGCATCGGCCTGAACTACGCCGACCACGCAGCCGAGGCCGGGCAGCCGGTGCCGGCCGAGCCGGTGGTTTTCCTGAAGGCCACCAGCGCCGCCGTCGGCGCCGAACACCCGGTGGTGCTGCCGATCGATGCCACCAAGGGTGACTGGGAAGTCGAACTCGGCGTCGTCATCGGCAGCACCGCGCGCTGCGTCTCCGAAGCCGAGGCGCTGGCGCACGTCGCCGGCTACTGCGTCGTCAACGACGTCTCCGAACGCGCGCTGCAGCTCGAGCGCGGCGGCACCTGGGACAAAGGCAAGGGCTGCGACACCTTCGGCCCGGTCGGCCCCTGGCTGGTCACGGCCGACGAGATCGCCGACCCGCAGGCGCTGGACCTGTGGCTGGACCTGAACGGCCAGCGCGTGCAGGCCGGCAACACGCGCACGATGGTCTTCGGCGTCGCGCAGCTGATCGCCTACCTGAGCCGCATCATGACGCTCTACCCCGGCGACCTGATCAGCACCGGCACGCCGCCGGGCGTCGGCATGGGCATGAAGCCGCCGCGTTTCCTGCAGCCGGGCGACACGATGCGCCTGGGCGTCGCCGGCCTGGGCGAGCAGCAGCAGGCCGTGCACGCCTGGAACCCGGACCTGGTCGACGCCTGAGGCACGCGCGACCGGGGGTGCCGCTCGCGGCCTTTCCCGGTTGCGCACAGTGTCGGGGCCGGAGGATGATCGGCTGTTTCTTCCGCCGCGCGCGCCTGCTGGCCGCGGCGGGCATCAGCCCTCCGATGAAGTACGCGATCCTGACCGACCTGCACGCCAACCGCGAAGCGGTGGAAGCGGTGCTCGAACACGCCGCCGAACAAGCCATAGACCGCTACGCGCTGCTCGGCGACTTCGTCGGTTATGGCGCCGATCCGTCCTGGGTCGTCGAGCGCGTGCGCACGCTGGTGCAGGCCGGCGCGATCGCGATTCAGGGCAACCACGATCTCGCCGTCGTCCAGGGCCCGTCGCCGACGATGCGCCCCGACCCGCGCTACGTCGTCGAGTGGACGCGCCAGCAGCTCGCGGTCGAGCAGATCGACTTCCTCGCTTCGCTGCCGCTCGAGCAGCAGCACGGCGAACTGCTGTTCGTGCACGCCAACGCCTGGGCGCCCGCCGAGTGGGGCTACGTGCAGGGCCGCAGCGAAGCCGTGCGCAGCATGAGCGCCACCGCCGCCCGCATCACCTTCTGCGGCCATATGCACGAGCCCCAGCTCTACCACCTGTCGCCGGTCGGCAAGGCCGGCGACTTCACGCCCGCCGCGGGCATGGCGATCCCGCTGCTGCCGCCGCGGCAGTGGCTGGTGGTGCCCGGCTCGGCCGGCCAGCCGCGCGACGGCGACCCCGCCGCGTGTTACGCCACCTTCGACGACGAGAGCCTCGAACTGACCTACTGGCGCGTGCCCTACGACACCGAGAGCGCCGGCGCCAAGATCCGCGCCGCCGAGTTGCCGCAACGCCTGGCCGACCGTCTGAGCGATGGGCAATAGGCCGGCGCGCATCGCGCCGAGTGCGCTCGCCGCCGGTCAGGTGATCGACGGCTTCCGGCTCGAGGAACGGCTGCACCAGGGCGGCATGGCCAACCTCTGGCGCGTCATCCGCGTCGACGCCAACGGCGAGCCGCTCGCCGAGACGATGCCGCTGATCATGAAGGTGCCGCGCATCAAGGGCGGCGAGGACCCGGCGTCCATCGTCGGCTTCGAGGTCGAGCAGATGATCCTGCCGGCACTCACCGGCACGCACGTGCCGAAGTACGTCGCCCGCGGCGACTTCACGCACCACGCCTACCTGGTGATGGAGCGCATCGAGGGCCCGTCGCTGCGCCCGCGGCTGGACGACGCGCCGCTGCCGATCGACGAGGTCATCGAGATCGGCTCGCGCGTCGCCACCGCGCTGCACGAGCTGCACCGCCAGCACCTGGTGCACCTGGACGTCAAGCCGAGCAACATCGTCTTTCGCCCCGACGGCACCGCGGTGCTGGTCGACTTCGGCCTGTCGCGCCACGACAAGCTGCCCGACCTGCTGGAAGAGGAGTTCACGCTGCCGATGGGCACCGCGCCCTACATGTCGCCCGAGCAGGTGCAGTTCGTGCGCAACGACCCGCGCAGCGACCTGTTCGCGCTCGGCGTCATGCTCTACCACCTGACGACCGGCCAGCGCCCCTTCGGCTCGCCCGAGAGCGTGCGCGGCCTGCGCCGCCGGCTCTTCGTCGACCCGGTGCCGCCGCGCGCGATCCGCCCCGACTGCCCGCCCTGGCTCCAGGAGGTCATCCTGAAGTGCCTGGAGGTGCGCCCGGAGCGCCGCTACCAGAGCGCGGCCCAGCTCGCGCTGGACCTGCAGAACCCCGGCCAGGTGGCGCTGGGCTCGCGCGCCGCACGCAGCCGCCAGAGCGGCACGGTCAAGGTCTTCAAGCGCTGGTTCTTCGCCCTCGGCTCCGAGTCGCGGCCGTCGGCGCGGCTGGGTGTCGCCGACCAGGTGGCGCGCAGCCCGATCGTCGTCGCCGCGGTCGACGTCGACAACGCCACGCCGCTGCTGCTCGAGAAGATGCAGGAGTCGGTGCGCCGCATACTCGTCACCGAACCCGGCGCGCGCCTGGCCTGCGTCAGCGTGATGCGCGTCGCGCGCATCGGCCTGGACGACCTGGTCGACGCCAACGGCCAGAGCCGCCACGTCAAGCAGCTCGTCGGCCTGAAGCACTGGGCGCGGCCGGTCACACGCAACCTGGAACTCGACGAAGGCCGGCTCACCTTCCACGTTCTCGAAGCGCCCGACGCCGCCGACGCGCTGCTCGAGTTCGCCGAGCGCAACCAGGTCGACCACATCGTGATGGGCGCCCGCGGCGCCTCGGTGCTGCGGCGCTACCTGGGCAGTGTCAGCTCGCAGGTCGTCGCCAAGGCCGGCTGCACGGTGACGGTGGTGCGCGCATGAGACCTCGGCACGTCTCCGGGGCCCGCCGCCGCCTGGCGGGTCTGAGGGTGCCCCGGTGAGCGCCAACGCCTGCCTGGCCTGCGGCGCCTGCTGCGCCAGTTTTCGTGTCGACTTCGACCGCGACGAGTGGGCCGGCGCCGGCGGCGGCGTGCCCGAGACCCTGGCCGACGAACTGACCGGCCGGATCTGCCGCATGCGCGGCACCGACCGCAGCCCGCCGCGCTGCGCCGCGCTCGTCGGCCGCGTCGGCGTGCAGGTGTCCTGCGCGATCCACGAATGGCGCCCTTCGCCCTGCCGCGAGTTCGGCCTGCGTGCCGCGCTCGGCATCGGCGACGAGGCCTGCGACGCCGCGCGCCGTCGCCACGGCCTGGCGCCGCTGGAGCTGGCGGGGGCGGCATGAACGGCGCGCGCATCTGGGACATCTCGCCGCCGGTCGACGCCGGCGCGCCGGTGTTCCCCGGCGACGCACCCTACCGCCACCAGTGGGCCGCGCGCATGGGCCCCGGCTGCCCGGTCAACCTGCAGACGCTGACGCTGTCGCCGCACACCGGCGCGCATGCCGACGCGCCGCTGCACTACGACGACGCCGGCGCCGCCATCGGCATGCTGGACCTGGCGCCCTACCTCGGCCGCTGCCGCGTCGTGCACGCCATCGGCGTGCGGCCGCTGGTGCGCTGGGAACACCTGGCGCATGCGGCCGACACCCTGCCCGAACGGGTGCTGGTGCGCAGCTACCAGCGCGCCCCGGTCGGACGCTGGGACCCGGCGCTCGCCGGTTTCGACCCCGAGGCGCTGGAGCGCCTGGCCGACCTGGGCGTGCGCCTGGTCGGCATCGACAGCGCCAGCGTCGACCCGGCCGACAGCAAGACGCTGGACGCGCACCAGGTGCTGCGCCGGCGCGAGCTGCGTGTGCTGGAGAACCTGGTGCTAGACGACGTGCCCGAAGGCGACTACGAACTGATCGCGCTGCCGCTGAAACTGGTGACCGCCGACGCCTCGCCGGTGCGCGCCATCCTCAGAGAGATCCGATGACCCGAGACGACGCCCTGGCGCTGGACGCCACCGACCCGCTGGCCCCGCTGCGCGACCAGTTCGCGCTGCCGCCGGGCACGATCTACCTCGACGGCAACTCGCTGGGTGTGCTGCCGAAAACAACCGCGGCGCGAGTCGCCGAGGTCGTGACCGGCGAATGGGGCACGGGGCTGATCGTCAGCTGGAACCGCGCCGGCTGGATCACGCTGCCGCAGCGCGTGGGCGACAAGATCGCGCGCCTGGTGGGCGCGGCGCCGGGCGAGCTGGTCGCCGCCGACTCCACCTCGGTCAACCTGTACAAGGTGCTGGCCGCGGCGCTGGACATCGTGCGCGCCGACGCGCCGCAGCGCCGGCGCATCCTCAGCGAACGCAGCAACTTCCCCACCGACCTCTACATCGCCGAAGCGCTGGCCGCCGAACGTGGTTTCGAGCTGGTGCTGCTGGACACGCCCGAGGCCATCCCGGCGGCGCTGGACGAAAGTGCCGCGGTGCTGATGCTCACCCACGTCAACTACCGCAGCGGCCGGATGCACGACATGGCGGCGCTGACACGCGCCGCACACGCCGCCGGCGCGCTGACGATCTGGGACCTGGCGCACAGCGCCGGCGCCGTGCCGCTGGACCTGAATGCAGCCGGGGCGGACTTTGCGATCGGCTGCGGCTACAAATACCTCAACGGCGGCCCCGGCGCGCCGGCCTTCGTCTGGGCGCATGCGCGCCACGTCGAACGTTTCCGCCAGCCGCTGGCCGGCTGGATGGGGCACGCGGCGCCGTTCGAGTTCACGCCCGGCTACCGGCCGGCGGCGGGCATCGCACGCTACCTCTGCGGCACGCCGGCGATCCTGGCGCTGGCGGCACTCGAATGCGGCGTCGACAGCGTGCTCGCCGCCGAACCCCTGGGCGGCCTGGCCGCGCTGCGCGCCAAATCGCTGGCGCTGACGCGGCTGTTCGCCGACGAGGTGCGCGCGCGCTGCCCGCAGCTGCGGCTGGTCTCGCCCGAAACCGAGGCCGAACGCGGCAGCCAGGTCTGCCTGGCGCCGCGCGACGAGCCGGCGCTGGCCTACGCGGTGGTGCAGGCGCTGATCGCACGCGGCGTCGTCGGCGACTTCCGCGCCCCCGACATCCTGCGTTTCGGCTTCACGCCGCTGTACCTGCGCCACGTCGACGCCTTCGACGCCGCGGTCCAGCTGGCCGAGGTGCTGGCCAGCGGCGAATGGCGCCGGCCCGAGTTCAACCAGCGCCAGGCGGTGACCTGATGGAAGAAGACCCGCCGGCCGCCGGCTGCCCCTTCGCCGGCCACCACGGCGCCCAGCTCGATTTCGGCGCCGACATGAGCTACAGCGACTACCTGCAGCTGGACCGCGTGCTCGGCGCCCAGCAGCCGCTGTCGCCCGGCCACGACGAGCTGCTGTTCATCGTCCAGCACCAGACCAGCGAGCTCTGGATGAAGCTGATGCTGCACGAGCTCGCCGCCGCGACCCAGGCGGTGGCCGCCGACCGCCTGCCGACGGCGTTCAAGATGCTGGCCCGGGTCTCGAAGATCATGGAGCAGTTGGTGCACGCCTGGGACGTGCTGGCGACGATGACGCCGCCCGAATACAGCGCGATCCGGCCCTACCTGGCCAGCAGCAGCGGCTTCCAGAGCTGGCAGTACCGCTGCATCGAGTTCCGCCTGGGCAACAAGAACGGCGCCATGCTGCGGCCTCACGCCCACCGGCCGGAGCTGCTGGCCGAGGTCGAGGCCGCGTACCGCGCGCCTTCGCTCTACGACGAGGCGCTGCGCCTGCTGGCGCGCCGCGGCCTGGCGCTGCCGGCCGACCGGCTGGAACGCGACTGGACCCAGCCCTATGCCGCCAGCGACGCCGTCGAGCAGGCCTGGCTCGTCGTCTACCGCGACCCAGAGGCGCACTGGGACCTGTACCAGCTCGGCGAGGAGCTGACCGACCTGGAGGACGCGTTCCGGCTCTGGCGCTTCCGCCACGTGACGACGGTCGAACGCATCATCGGCTTCAAACGCGGCACCGGCGGCACCTCCGGCGTCGGCTACCTGCGCAAGATGCTCGACGTCGTGCTGTTCCCTGAGATTTGGAGACTTCGCACCGATCTTTGATGCGAACCTAGGGTTTCCCCTGGTTCGATCGGCCGATCAGACCCTAAAGCCCGCCGCTTTTCGGCCGATACGTCAGCGATGGGGCCTCTTTCGTCAATCGACCGGAACACGACGACGTCGCACGACGCCGCCGTGTCGGCACGTGCGACCAGCCAGGCCGGCAGCGACTCGTCGTCGGTGCGTGTGAACCTGCAGGCGGCCAGCGCCGCACGCACGCGCCGCGAGACCGGCGACATCCAGGTCGACCGGGTGCTGAGCGGCAACGACTCGGTGTCCAAGACCGTCACCTACAGCTTCGCCGACAAGGGCGTGGCGGCCGGTGACCCGGTCGCGCAGAAGTCGCAGAGCCTGGCCGACCGCCAGCGGGTACGCGACGCGCTCAGCTACTACGCCACCGTCGCCAACGTCGAGTTCGTCGAGGTGCGAGCCGGCGGCGACATCGAATACCCGGTCGCGGCGATGCCCGCGCCGTCGGCGGTGCGTGAAGCCAACTCGCCCGAGGGCGGCGGCCATGACGACGGCAGCGCCGCCAGCCGCGAGCGCGCCCAGGCCGAAGCGGCGACGCAGCAGGCGCAGGCCCAGGCTGCGGCGGCCCAGGCGGCGGTGGAGCGCCCGCGCCAGTCCGACGACCTGCTCGGGCTGAACCTGCCCGACCCCGACGGTCAGGGCAGCCAGCCGATCCTGGCCTGAACCGGCCGCCGGCGGGGGCGTCCCCCCGAGGGACGGCGCGGCCGCGGTGCGGCTCCTAGAATGCCGCGATCCCCCCTGGAGTTCCTTCCCCCATGGATACCCGTACTTCCCCGATCCGCCTGCGGATCGAGCGCACGCGCGAAGTGCTCGCCGCCGCCGGCGTGCACGCGCTGCTCGTGCCCTCCGCCGACCCCCATCTCTCCGAATACCTGCCCGAACGCTGGCAGGGCCGGCAGTGGCTGTCGGGCTTCAGCGGTTCGATGGGCACGCTGGTCGTCACGGTCGAACGTGCGGCGCTGTTCGCCGACAGCCGCTACTGGGTGCAGGCCGAGGCCGAACTCGCCGGCACCGGCATCGAGCTCGAACGCATTCCCACAGGCAACGCCTCGGCCCACGTCGACTGGCTCGCCGCCCAGGTGCCCGCCGGCGCCACGGTGGCCGTCGACGGCCAGGTGCTGGGGCTGGCCGCGGGCAAGACGCTGCGCACCGCGCTCGACGCCAAGGGGGTGGTGCTGCGCACCGACATCGACCTGCTCGCGTCGATCTGGCCCGAGCGCCCCGCCCTGCCCGCCGCGCCTGTGGTCGAACACGCCGCGCCGCACGCCTGCGTACCGCGTACGGACAAGCTGGCGACGCTGCGCGAGGCGATGGCCAGCGCCGGTGCCACGCACCACTTCGTCTCCACCGTCGACGACATCGCCTGGATCAGCAACCTGCGCGGCGCCGACGTGCCCTACAACCCGGTGTTCCTGGCGCACCTGCTGGTCGGCCCGCAGCGCAGCACGCTGTTCATCGGCGAAGGCAAGGTTTCGTCCGAACTGGCCGAGCGCCTGGCCGCCGACGGCATCGACCTGGCGCCGTACGCCGGTGCCGGCGACGCGCTCGCCGCGCTCGGCACCGACGCCCGGCTGCTGATCGACCCGCGCCGCGTGACGCTGGGCCTGCGCGAACGCGCCGGCTGCGCCGTCGTCGAGCAGATCAACCCGAGCACGCTGGCCAAGAGCCGCAAGACCGCCGACGAAGCCGCCTTCGTGCGCGAAGCGATGGCCGAGGACGGCGCCGCGATGTGCGAGTTCTACGCCTGGTTCGAAGGCGCGCTCGGCGACGAGCGCATCACCGAGCTGACGGTCGACGAAAAACTCGGCGCCGCACGTGCGCGCCGTCCCGGCGCGATGGGCCCGAGCTTCGGCACCATCGCCGGCTTCGGCCCGAACGGCGCGATGCCGCACTACCGCGCCACCGAGGAGTCGCACGCGGCGATCGAGGTCAAACCCGGCGAAGGCACGCTGCTGCTGATCGACAGCGGCGGCCAGTACGCCGGCGGCACCACCGACATCACGCGCGTCTGGCCGATCGGCACCGTGACGGCGGCGATGAAGCGCGACTACACGCTGGTGCTGAAGGGCACGATCGCGCTGTCGCGCGTGCGTTTCCCGCGCGGCACGCCGGGCCCGATGCTCGACGCGCTGGCGCGGGCGCCGCTGTGGGCCGAAGGCATCGAATACGGCCACGGCACCGGCCACGGCGTCGGCTACTACCTCGCGGTGCACGAAGCGCCGCAGACCATCAGCAAGGCCGTCGTCGAGCCGCAGATGGCGATCGAGCCGGGCATGATCACCTCGATCGAACCCGGCATCTACCGCCCCGGCCAGTGGGGCGTGCGCATCGAGAACCTGGTGCTGTCGGTGCCGGTCGAGACCGCCGAAGGCGGCGCCTTCGGCGAGTTCCTCGAGTTCGAGACGCTGACGCTGTGCCCGATCGACACGCGCTGCATCGAACGCCCGCTCTTGCGCGCCGACGAGATCGACTGGCTCAACCGCTACCACGCGACGGTGCGCGAACGCCTCGCGCCCAAGCTCTCGGGCGCCGCGCTCGCCTGGCTGAAGGCACGCACCGAGGCGATCTGAAGCCCTCGCCCCCGGCCCGCGCCGGGGGCGGCAAACGCCGCTGTCTTGACCTGCGACCAAAGGTCTTCAGACCGCCGGCCGCAGCCCGCGGCTAGCATGGCCCGGTGACCAACACGCAGGGCAGCGCCGGGCCCACCGTGTGGCTTGCTGGAGCCACCGGGCTCGTCGGCCGCGAGATCGACCGCCTCTGGCCCGCAACGGGGCTGCTGGTCCGCCTGACCCGGCGGCCGCTGCCGGCGCGTGCCGGGCGCATCGACGCCCTCGTACCCGACTTCCTCGCCGCCGCGGCCTTCGCCGCGCTGCCGCAGGCCGAGGCCGCCTTCTGCGCGCTCGGCACGACGCGCGCCGCGGCCGGCTCCGACGCCGCCTTCCGCGCCGTCGACCTCGACGCCGTCATCGCTTTCGGCCGCGCCGCGAAAGCCGCCGGCGTGCGCCGCTTCGCGCTCGTCTCGGCACTCGGCGCCGACGCCGCTTCGGCCAACTTGTACCTGCGCACCAAGGGCGAAGCCGAAGCCGCGCTCGCCACGCTCGGCTTCGAGACGCTGGTCATCGCCCGGCCCTCGCTGCTGCTGGGCGAGCGCAGCGGCCTGGGCCAGCCGCCGCGTGCCGGCGAAGCGCTGGCGCAGCGCCTCGCGCGGCCGCTGGCGGTGCTGATCCCGGCGCGCTGGCGCCCGGTGGCCGCGGCCGACGTTGCCGCGGCGCTGCTGCAGGCCCTCGCCGCCCCGGCGCCCGGCATCCGTGTGCTCGACTCGGCCGCGCTGCAGCCGGGCCGTGCGTCCCCCCGCTGAAGAGAGAGAAAGAAGAAATGGATCTGCACTTCCTCGGCGCCGCCGACAGCGTGACCGGCTCGCGCCACCGCGTCGACCTGGGCGGCGTTCGCCTGCTGCTGGACTGCGGCCTGTTCCAGGGTTTCAAGGTGCTGCGCGAACGCAACTGGCAGACGCCGCCGGCGGCGCTGCTCGAGGCCGAGGCCGTGGTGCTGAGCCACGCCCACCTGGACCACAGCGGCTACCTGCCGGCGCTGGTCAAACACGGCTGGAAAGGCCGCATCCACGCCTCGCCGGCGACCTGCGCGCTGGCCGAGGTGCTGCTGCTGGACAGCGCCAAGCTGCAGGAAGAGGACGCGCGGCGCGCGAACAAGTTCGGCTACTCGCGCCACGAGAAAGCGCTGCCGCTGTACACACGCGCCGACGCCGCGCGTGCGATCGCGCGCCTGACGCCGGAGGAGACCGGCAAACATTTCAAGGTCGGCAGCGTCGCGGTGACGCTGAGCCCGGTCGGCCACCTGCTGGGCGCCTGCGCGGTGACGCTGGATTGCCGCGGCGAACGCCTGGTGTTCTCGGGCGACCTGGGCCGCAGCGCCGACCTGCTGCTGCCGCCGCCCGCGCCGCTGCCCGAGGCCGACGTGCTGCTGGTCGAGTCGACCTACGGCAACCGCGCCCACGAGACCGAGGACGTGGCCGCGCGCCTGGGCGAGATCGTGCGCACCACCATCCACCGCGGCGGCTCGGTGCTGCTGCCGACCTTCGCCGTCGGCCGCGCCCAGGCGCTGATGGTGGTGCTGCAGCGCCTGAAACGCGCCGGCCGGATCCCGAAGGACCTGCCGGTCTTCCTCGACAGCCCGATGGCGGTGCAGGCCACCGAGCTCTACCTGCGCTTCGCCAAGGTGCTGCGCATCAAACCCGCCGAGCTGAAGGCCGCGATCGAAGGCACACGCATGGTCGAGACGCCGCAGCAGTCGATGCGCCTCAGCGCCCACCGCTACCCCTGCGTGATCCTGTCGGCCAGCGGCATGGCCACCGGCGGGCGCGTGCTGCACCACCTGAAGGCGATGGCGCCGTCGCCGCAGCACCACGTCGTCTTCCCCGGCTTCCAGGTCGGCGGCAGCCGCGGCGCACGCCTGGTGGCCGGCGCCACCGAGGTCAAGATCCACGGCGAATACGTGCCGGTGCGCTGCGAGGTCAGCCACCTCGAAGGTTTCTCCGGCCACGCCGACAGCGACGAGCTGATGGACTGGCTGCGCACCGCGCCGCGTGCGCCGCGCCAGACCTTCGTCGTGCACGGCGAGCCCGACGCCGCCGACGCCTTGCGCGTGCGCATCCGCGACGAACTCGGCTGGGCCGCGCGCGTGCCGCAGCACGGCGAACAGCTCAGCGTCTGAGGCCGCGGCGGTGACGGCTTTCGAGCCCGGATCGGCGCCGCTGGCGCTGGGCCTGCTGTCGGCGCTGGGCGGCGGGCTGCTGATCGGGCTGGAGCGCGAGCGGCGCAAAGGCAGCGGCCCGGAACGCGAGCCGGCCGGCATCCGCAGCTTCACGCTGGCGGCGCTGGCCGGCGCCGTCGCCCAGGCGATCGAGCAGCCGCTCGTCGTCGCCTGCGGCGCGCTCGCCATCGTCGCGCTGGCCGCGCTCGCTTACTGGCGCAGCCAGATCGTGCAGCGCAGCGCCGACCCGGGCATGACGACCGAGCTCGCGCTCTTCGTCACCTACCTCGTCGGCGTGCTGGCGATGCAGATGCCGGCGGTCGGCGGCGGCGCGGCGGTGGTCATCGCGGTGCTGCTGGCGGCGCAGGCGCGGCTGCACCGCTTCGCGACACGCGTGCTGTCCGAAGCCGAGCTGCACGACGCGCTGCTGCTGGCGGCGCTGGTGCTGGTCGTGCTGCCGCTGCTGCCGGCGACACCGGTGGCCTGGCTGGGCGGGCTGCAGCCGCGCACGCTGGGGCTGCTGGCGACGCTGATCCTGGTGCTGCAGGCTGCCGGCCACGTTGCCTTGCGTTTCTTCGGCGCCGCCGCCGGCATGGCCTTGTCGGGGCTGCTGTCGGGTTTCGTCTCCAGCACCGCGACGATCGCGTCGATGGGCACACGAGCGCGCGCCGAGCCGGCGCTGGCGCGCGCCTGTGAAGCCGGCGCGCTGCTGTCGACCGCGCCCACCTGGGTGCTGGGCCTGGTGATCCTGACCGCGACCTCGCCGCCGGTGATGGCGCTGGTGCTGGCGCCGGCGCTGGCCGCGACCGTCGTCGCCGCTGCCGGCGGGCTCTGGCACGCACGCGGCGCCGGTACTGCCGCACCCGAGTCGTCCAAGGCCGGGCCGCTGCGCCCGCGCGAGGCGCTGCTGGTGGCGCTGCTGCTGGCCGGCGCGTCGCTGGCGGTGGGTTGGGCGCAGCAGCGTTTCGGCTCTGCCGGCGTTATCGCCGGGGCCGCGCTGACCGCGGTTGCCGACGCCCATGCCGCCTGCGCCGCACTCGGCGCGCTCGCCGGCGAAGGCCGGCTGGAGCTGCAGGCGGCCGCGCACGGCGTGCTGGTCGCCGTGTCGACGAACGCGCTGACCCGTTCGATCACCGCCTTCGTCGCCGGCGGCCGGCGTTTCGGGCTGACGGTGGCGCTGTCGCTGGCGGCCTCGACCGCTGCGGCCTGGCTCGTGTGGGCGCTGCTGGGCGCCGGCGCCTGACTCAGGCGAAGACGCCCTCGCGCAGCCACTTGGTCGCGACCCACTTCTCGCCGTCGACGACCGGTGCGCCGCCGTGCAGCGTGCGTGTCGAGGCCAGCGGGCGCTCGTAGCTGAAGAAGACCGCGTTGCCCTTGACCGGCTGCACCTCCAGCCCGACCTCGGGAAAGGTGGTGGCGCCGCCGCCGGCCGGCGTGTTCAGGTACATCACGACGGTGGCCACACGCTGGCCGCCACGGCGCAGGATGCCCGCGGTGCCCGGGTGCGCCGGATCGAAGAAGTCGTGGTGCGGCTTGTACTGCGCGCCTGGGCGGTAGCGCAGCACCTGCAGGCCTTCGCCGCGTTCCACCGGCCAGTTCACCAGCTCGGCGATGCGGCGCTCGATGCGCTCGATCAGCGCCGTCTCGCCGCGTTCGAAGAACATGCCGTCGCTGGTGCGCGCGGCGTTGACCTCGCTGCCGCCGGTGCTGTTGTCGACCGTCTCCGACCGCGCCAGCCGCGGCCGGGCGAGTTCGACCAGCGCGTCGCATTCGTCGTCGGCGAGCAGCCCGCCGAAGACGACAACGCGTGGCAGCGCCAGCGTCGCGAGCACGCGCAGCTCGCGGTCGGCGGTGCGCAGCAGCGTCGGCGCGCCGGCGAGCGCCGGTTCGGGCATGGCCGCCGCCGCGAGCGCCGTGGCCGCCGGCTGGCCGCGCTCGGCGCCGGCGGCTTCGATCGCGGCCAGCGCGATGTCCTCGGACCAGCCGCTGCGGATCATCGACGCGATCAGATCCTCGGTACGGCAGCCGGCCTCGGACTGCGAGACGATCCAGCGGCGCAGCTCGGCGGTGACGGTCTGGTGGCTCATGGCGTGATTCTGACCGCGTGTGACGGGCCGCGAAACCGCCCGCGGCGCGACACGTTTCACGGCACGCGGCGGCGATCGCGTGCGGCCGGGCCTGCACTTCCTAGAATCCGCGCTCGCCGGACCGGCGGCCCGCCGGGCCCGCAGCCGACGTGCGCCCCCCGGACATGAAACTGCCAGCACTCCTGCGCCTCGCCGCCTGCGCCCTCGTGACCTGCTGCCTGGCCGCCTGCGGTGGTGGTGGCGGCGGCAACGAGGACAGCGGCGGCGGCACCAGCGCCTGGACGCCGTCGACCACCGACAGCTGGACCATCCAGCTCACCGGCACGCCCGACACCGCGCTCGCGGTGCGTGTCTACGACCTGGACCTGTTCGACACGCCGCAGGCGACGATCGCCAGCCTGCAGGCGCAGGGGCGCGCCGTCGTCTGCTACTTCTCCGCCGGCAGCGCCGAGGACTGGCGCGAGGACTACGCGAGCTTCACCGCCGCCGACAAGGGCAACGCGCTCGACGGCTGGCCGGGCGAGAACTGGCTCGACACGCGTTCGGCGAACGTGCGCTCGGTCATGGTCGCGCGGCTGCAGCTGGCGCGCGACAAAGGCTGCGACGCGGTCGACCCGGACAACGTCGACGGCTGGAGCAACGACACCGGCTTCGCGCTCGATGCCGCCAGCCAGCTCGACTACAACCGCTTCCTCGCCACCCAGGCGCACGCGCTCGGGCTCAAGGTCGGGCTGAAGAACGACGTCGGCCAGCTCGCCGCGCTCGCGCCCGACTTCGACTTCGCGATCAACGAGCAGTGTTTTTTCTACGCCGAGTGCGACGGCTACGCCGCTTTCACCGGCAGCGGCAAGCCGGTGTTCAACATCGAATACGACGCGGCCTACGTGAACGACACCGCCGGCGCCCGCGAACAGCTCTGCGCCGCGGCACGCGCGGCCGACATCCGCACGCTGGTGATGGCCGCCAACCTGGACGGCTCGCTGCGCCTGAGCTGCGACTGAATCAGCGCACCGCCGTCTTGCCGACGAAGGCCACACGCGCCTGCGCCGCCTCGATCGCCTGCACCGCGGCGTCGACCCGCGTCATCGCGGCGCCCGGTTCGACCTTGATCTCGACCACCAGCGGCCGGCCCGCCGCACGCAGCGCCTGCACGCTGGGCTGCAGTGCCGCGGCCTCGACCGGCTGGCCCTCGAAGCGGTAGCTGCCGTCGGCGGCGACTTCGAGCAAGGCGTGCGACACCGGTGCCGGCACGTAGCAGCCAGCCAGCGCCAGCAAGGCGGCGGCGGCCGGGGCGAGGAGCAGGGAACGCAGGTTCATCGTGCAGGTCCGGGCGGGGGGCGAGCTGCGTGTCATTCGGCCTGCCGGCGGCGGAACACCAGCCGGTCGGGCCCCGAAGCCTCGGCGTCGAAGGCGTAACCCTCGGCGGCAAAACCCTTGAGCCGCGACGGCGTGCCGATGCGCTGCTCGATCGCGTAGCGCGCCATCAGCCCGCGTGCACGCTTGGCGAAGAAGCTGACGATGCGCCAGCGGCCCTGCTTCCACTCCTCGAACACGCAGTCGACGACCCGCGCCTTCAGCGCCGGGCGCAGCGCCGCGCGCGAATACTCCTGCGACGCGAGGTTGACGACCACCGGCGCGGCTTCGTCGGCCTGGCGCTCGTTCAGGTGTTCGGCGAGCGCATCGCCCCAGAAGGCGTAGAGGTCCTTGCCGCGCGCATTGGCCAGCGCCGTGCCCATCTCCAGCCGGTAGGGCTGCAGCCGGTCCAGCGGGCGCAGCACGCCGTACAGGCCCGACAGGATCACCAGGTGCTGCTGCGCCCAGCTGAGGTCTGCGGTCTTCAGCGAGAGCGCGTCCAGGCCTTCGTAGACGTCGCCGGCGAAAGCCAGCAGCGCGGGTTTGCTGTTGGCCGCCGTCGCCTCGGGCTCCCAGGCGCCGTAACGCGCGGTGTTGAGCTGGGCCAGCGGGTCCGACAGCGACATCAGCGACGCGACCTCGGCCGGCGTCTTGCGCCGCATGATGTCGATCAGCTCGGCGGCACGGTCGACGAAGAGCGGGTCGCTGGCCTTGCGCGCGAGCGCGGCGGGCACGGGGGTCTCGTAGTCCAGGCGCTTGGCCGGAGACAGCAGGAAGAGCATCGCGGCTTCAGTGCAGGGTTTCGTCGTCGTCGTCGCGCAGCACGCCGGCCGGCGCCGCGCCCATCGCCTCGGCCCAGGTGCGGGCCGGGATGTGGTGGCGCAGGCGGTAGATCGCGCGCTCGAGCAGCGCCGGGTGCAGCGTGTGGCCCAGGCCATCGGCGAGGTCCAGCGTCGCGTCGCCGCCGAGTCCGGCCAGCGTGTCGAAGGCACGCTGGGCGTGGGCAGCGTCTATCACCGCGTCGGCGCTGCCGTGGAAGAGGTGCAGCGTCGTCAGCCGCGGCGCTTTGGCCGGCAGGCGCGCGAAACGGCCCGAGAACGCCAGCACACGGCCGGCCAGACCGTCGCACTGGGCAGCGGTCTCCAGCGCAAGGATCGCGCCCTGCGAGAAGCCGGCGATCGCCGTCGCCTGCGCGCCGACACCGAGCCGGCGCTGTTCGGCACGCACCCACTGCCACAGCGGCGGCAGCGCCTCGGCCACACGCTCCGGCCGGTTGGCCTCGTCCACGCCCTGGACCGAGAACCACTGGCGGCCGGCAGTGCCGCCGTCGAAAGGCAGCGGCGCGTCCGGCGCCAGCAGCGCGGCCTGAGGGAATTCGTCGCGCAGCGCCTGGGCGAGCGGGGCCAGCGCTGCGCCGCCGGAGCCGACGCCGTGCAGCAGCAGCACGAGTTGCTCGGGTGCCCCGGTGGCAGGCAAGGATTCGATCGCGAGATGCATGGCGTAATTGTCGGTGTTGTGCGCCGCCGCGGCAGACCGGCGGCGTGATGCCCCGGCGCGGCGATGCGGCACGCGCCGCGCCCTTCAGCGAAAGTCGCGGCTGCGCGCCGCCAGCCCCTGCAGCAGTGCCGAGTGGTCGACGAGGCGGCGCGCGACCAGGTGGCGCACCTCGCCTTCGCGCTGCCAGATGCCGTAGACCGTCAGCAGCGTGCTGCCCAGCAGCGCCTTGCGCTGGGCTTCGGCGACCGCGGGCCAGACGATGACGTTGACGCTGCCGGTCTCGTCCTCGAGCGTGACGAAGACCACGCCCTTGGCCGTCTCCGGGCGCTGGCGGTGCGTGACCAGGCCGCTGGCGCGCGCCAGCCGGCCCTGCGGGTAGTCGCGCAGCCGCGCCGCCGGCTCGACCTTGAAGGCCGCGAGTTCGGCGCGCAGCAGCGACAACGGGTGCCGCTCCAGGCTCAGGCCGGTGCTGCGGTAGTCGGCCAGCACCGACTCGGCCGCGCCCGGCGCCGGCAGCGCCACCGCGGCCTCCTGGGTGCGCGTGGCCTGCAGCAGCGGCGTCGCCCGGGTGTCGACACCGGCCACGGCCCAGGCCGCCTGGTGGCGGTCGCCGGCCAGCGGGGCCAGCGCGCCGGCGTCGGCCAGCAGCGTCAGGCAGCGGCGGTCGAGCCGGGCGCGGCGCGCCAGGTCCTCGGGCGAGGCGAAGGACCCGCCGGCCGCGCGCGCGGCCACCAGCCGCTCGGCCGCGTCCTGCGGGAAACCGCCGACGCGGGCCAGCCCCAGCCGCACCGCGCGCAGCCCCGGCGGCGCGCCGGGCGCTGGCGGCGTTTCGTCCTCGAGGCTGCAGTCCCAGCCGCTGCGGTGCACGTCGACCGGACGCACGGCGACGCCGTGTTCACGCGCGTCGCGCACCAGCTGCGCCGGGGCGTAGAAGCCCATCGGCTGGCTGTTCAGCAGCGCGGCGAGAAAGGCGTCGGGGTGGTGGCGCTTGATCCAGGCGCTGGCGTAGACCAGCAGCGCGAAGCTGGCGGCGTGGCTCTCGGGGAAGCCGTATTCGCCGAAGCCTTCGATCTGCTTGAAGATGCGTTCGGCGAACGCGGGCTCGTAGCCCTTGGCGACCATGCGTCCGACCAGGCGCTCGTGGAAGGGGCCGAGCCCGCCCTTGCGTTTCCAGGCCGCCATCGCGCGGCGCAGGCGGTCGGCTTCGCCGGGCGTGAAGTCGGCGGCCAGGATCGCCAGCTGCATCACCTGCTCCTGGAAGATCGGCACGCCCAGCGTGCGCTCCAGCGCCTGCCGGACCTCGTCGCTGGGGTAGTCGACCGGCTCCTCGCCGCTGCGCCGCTTCAGGTAGGGGTGGACCATGCCGCCCTGGATGGGCCCCGGGCGCACGATCGCGACCTCGATCACGAGGTCGTAGAAACGCTGGGGCTTCAAGCGCGGCAGCATGCTCATCTGCGCCCGGCTCTCGACCTGAAAGACGCCGACGCTGTCGCCGGCGGACAGCATGGCGTAGACCGCCGGGTCCTCGGCCGGGATCTCGTGCAGCGCCAGCGCCGCGCCGCGTTTGGCGCCGACGAAGGCCAGCGCACGCCGCAGCGCGCTCAGCATGCCGAGTGCCAGCAGGTCGACCTTCATCAGCCCGAGCGCGTCCAGGTCGTCCTTGTCCCACTGCACGACGCTGCGCTCGGCCATCGCCGCGTTCTCCACCGGCACCAGCTGCGAGAGCTCGTCGCGCGCGATGACGAAACCGCCCGGGTGCTGGCTCAGGTGGCGCGGGAAACCGATCAGCTGCGCGGTCAGTTCGACCCACAGCCGGCACAGCGGCGCCGCCGGGTCCAGCCCCTGCTCGCGCAGGCGCTCGGCGTCGATGTTGCGGCCGTCGAACCAGTGCTGGCTGCGTGCGACGGCTTCGATGCGCTCGAGATCGAGCCCGAGCGCACGGCCGACGTCGCGCAGCGCCGAACGCGGCCGGTAGCGGATGACGACGCCGGTGAGCGCCGCGCGGTGGCGGCCGTACTTGCGGTAGACGTACTGGATGACGTCTTCGCGGCGCTGGTGCTCGAAGTCGATGTCGATGTCGGGCGGCTCGTTGCGTTCGGCGCTGATGAAACGTTCGAACAGCAGCGTCGAGCGCGCCGGGTCGACCGCGGTCACCTCCAGGCAGTAGCAGACCGCCGAGTTCGCGGCGCTGCCGCGGCCCTGGCACAGGATGTCCTGGTCGCGCGCCCAGTGCACGATGTCGGCCACGGTCAGGAAATACGGCTCGTAGCCGAGCTGGGCGATCAGCGCGAGTTCGTGTTCGATCTGCGAGCGCACCGCCGGCGGCACGCCGGCCGGGAAACGCCGGCGCGCGCCGGCTTCGGTCAGTGCGCGCAGCCAGGAGGTCGGCGTCTGGCCCTCGGGCACGATCTCGCGCGGGTATTCGTACTTCAGCTCGTTGAGCGAAAACGCGCAGCGCCCGGCCACCGCCAGCGTCGCGTCCAGCCATTCGGGGCGGTAGAGCGCCGCCAGGCGCTGGCGCGAGCGCAGGTGGGCCTCGGCATTGGGTTCGAGCTCGAAGCCGCAGTCGGCGACCGGGCGCTTGAGCCGCGTCGCCGTCAGCACGTCGAGCAGCGGCTTGCGCGAGCGGGCGTGCATCAGCACGCCGCCGGCGGCGACCACCGGCAGCCCGGTGTGCGCGGCGACGCGGCTGACGGTGTCGGCGAGTTCGGCGTCGTCGGCGTGGTGCAGCAGTTCGAGCACGATCGCCGCGCGCTCCGGGCCGAACCAGGTCTTGAGCCAGAGCGCGTGTGCGAACACCGTCTCCAGCGGCTGCGCCGCGTCGGGCACCAGCAGCGCGAAGCAGTCGGGCAGGCCGGCGAGCATCGGCGCGGTCGCCACCCGGCCTTCGACGTCGTGGCGCCAGGCCCGGTACTGCCCCTTGTCGGCCCGCCGGCGCGCGACGGTGATCCAGTGCGACAGGTTGCCGTAGCCGCGGCGCGACTGCGCCAGCAGCACCAGGTGCGGCTCGTCGCCGGGCTCGGCTCCCTCGGGCGACGACAGCCGCATCTCGCTGCCGACGAGCAGGCGCAGGCCCAGGCGCTCGGCTTCGGCGTGCGCGCGCACGATGCCGGAGAGCGAACACTCGTCGGTGATCGCCAGCGCCGCGTAACCCAGCGCATGGGCGCGCGCCACCAGTTCCTCGGGGTGCGAAGCGCCGACGAGGAAGCTGAAGTTGCTGCGGCAGTGCAGCTCGGCGTAGGGAGGCAGGACGTCGGACACGGCGGCGGCGCCGAAGCGGCGCGATGACTGTGCTTTTATACAGTATCACCATCGCGCTGCGCCCGCGGCCGCGAGGGCCACCCCGGCGCCGGCCGGAACCCGGATACTCGGCACCGACTCCCGCTCCACGCCGCGTCCCGGCTGCCATCCCTCACCATGCTCGACCCGACCGTCACTCTCGGCGACGTGCCGCACGCGATCCAGCTGGCGCTGGCGCCGGTGTTCCTGCTGACCGGCATCGCCGGCATGCTCAACGTGATGGCCGGGCGCCTGGCCCGCATCATCGACCGCGGGCGCAAGCTGACCGAGACCGCCTTGCCGACCCAGCCCGAGCGCCGCCGGCTCGTCGAGCTGGAACTGGCGACGCTGGAGCGCCGGCGCCGCTTCGCCGGGGCCGCGATCACCGCCTGCGCCAGCGCCGCGCTGCTGGTCTGCACCGTGATCGCCGCGCTCTTCGTCGAGGTCTACCTGCAGATCAGCCTGCGCGGCGTCGTCGGCATGCTGTTCACCGGCTCGACGCTGGCGCTGCTGGTCGGGCTGGCCTACTTCCTGCGCGAAGTCCACCTGGCGACGCAGACGGTGCGCATCACGCTGCAGCTGCCGCCGCAGTAGCGCGCGGCCGCGGTCTATGCTGTCGGCATCCGGGCCGCCGGTGCCCGCCCCAGGAGCCCCGCGATGCCGACCCGCGCCGAAGAACTGGCCAGCCGCCTGATCCGCAACCTCGACGCGGTCGAGATGCAGAGCTACCGGCGCGAGCCGCTGTACGCCGGCCGCTGCGCGCGCCTGGCGCCGGGCACCGCGGCGCGCAAGCTGGGCGCGTCAATCGACATCATCGAGCCCGGCCAGCGCGCCTGTCCCTACCACCTGCACCACGCGCAGGAGGAGATGTTCGTCGTACTCGCCGGCAGCGGCACGCTGCGTGTGGCCGGCGAACTGCTGCCGCTGAAGACCGGCGACGTGGTCTTCATACCCGCCGGGCCCGAGTACCCGCACCAGATCATCAACAGCGGCGAGGCGCCGCTGAAGCTGCTGTCGGTGAGCACGATGGAGTCGCCCGAGATCTGCGAGTACCCGGACTCGGGCAAGTACCACGCGAGTGCCCGCGACGAGCGCGGCACGCATTTCGACGCGATCGCGCGCGGCGGCGAGACGCTCGACTACTGGGAAGGCGAGCCCTGAGGCGGCTCAGCCGCGCGGCCCCGGGCCGCTGAATTCGCCACCCCCGCCAGGGCCGCGAGGGCCACCACCACCGGGCCCGCGACCGCCCGGCCCGGGGCCGAAAGGCAGGATGCAGCAGCCTCCGAGCGCCACCGCGAGCAGCACGAGCACGAGCAGGCGTACGCCTCGAACCGGTTTCATGCGGAACTCCGTCCACGCGGGTTGGAGTCCCGCGCCTGTACGGTCAACGCCGCAAGGCCGGCAGCGGGTGGTATCGGCAGGGTAAAGAAACGCTGCCCGCGGCGCCGCCGTGTCAGCCCGCCGCTGCCAGGCGCCGTTCGTGGCGCGCCTGCCGGGCTTCGGGGCTGCCGGCACGCGCGGCGGCGCTGGCCGCCCAGTCGAGCGCGCTGCACAGCAGCCAGTAGACGCCGCCGACGAAGAGGAAGACCTCGGTCGGATGCACCATCACCCGGGCGTTGACCTGGGTCGCCAGGAACGAGAGCTCGCCGACGCCGACGATGTAGGCCAGCGAGCTGTCCTTGATCAGCGTGACCCACTGGTTGATGAAGGACGGCAGCATCATGCGCAGCGCCTGCGGCAGCACGATGTGGCGCAGCGCGCCCCAGCGCGTAAAGCCCAGCGCCAGGCCGCAGACCCACTGCTCGGAGCCGACGCCGCGGATGCCGGCGGCGACGCCGTGCGCCAGGTAGGCGCCACCGACCAGCGCCAGCGCCGCCATCACCGACAGCACGCCGGGCACGTCGAGACCCAGAACGATGGGCAGCAGGAAGTAGGTCCAGAAGATCAGCATCAGCACCGGGATCGCGCGCAGGAAACCGAGCACGGTGCTCAGCAGCACGAGCGCGACGCCGTCCAGCATCACCAGCAGCACGCCCAGGCCGAGCCCGAGCAGTGCCGACGCCACGCCCGAGCCGGCCGACAGCAGCAGCGTCAGCAGCGCGCCGCCGGGCGGACCGTCGGGGAAAGTGCCCCACAGCAGGTAGCCGAGGTCGTCTTGCAGGAAGGAGAAGTCCATGGCCTCAGCTCCCGGCGGCAGCGAAGCGGCGCTCGCGCCGGCGCTCCAGCCACTGGCCCAGCACCTGCAGCACGGCGATGGCGACGATGTAGAGCAGCGTCGCGACGCCGTAGACCTGGAAGGTCTTCCAGGTCTCGGCCTCGGCCTGGCGCGTGCGGTAGGACAGCTCCAGCAGCCCGATCGCCATGCCCAGCGAGGTGTTCTTCAGGATGTTCATGTACTGGCCCAGCAGCGGCGGCAGCGCGATGCGCAGCGCCTGCGGCAGCACGACGTGGCGCAGCACCTGCAACCGCGTCAGGCCCAACGCCGTGCCCGCCAGGCGCTGGCTCGCCGGCACGCCGCGCAGGCCCGAGCGGATGTCCTCGCCGACGTAGGCGGTCGAGTAGAAGACCAGGCCGACGGCGGCGGCCAGGAACTCGAACGAAGGCCAGCGCAGCGGCACGACACCGCCCAGCGCCAGCTCGTGCACGCCGTTGAGCCAGGGCAGCAGGCCTTCTGGCAGCAGCGCCGGCAGGCCGAAGTACCAGAAGAACAGCTGCACCAGCAGCGGCGTGTTGCGGAACAGCGAAAGGTAGACGCCGGTGGCGCGTGTCAGCGCCGGCCGGCCGCTTTCGCGCGCGGCGGCGACGAAGACACCCAGCAGCGTCGCCACGACGACGACGATGGCCGTCGTCCACAGCGTCACCCACCAGCCGTCGAGCAGCCAGCCCAGGTACTTGGGCGCCAGCAGTTCCTGGCGCAGCGCGGGGGGAATCCAGTCCATCCGGAAAGCCGAAAGCCGGGGACCGGGCCCGGCCGCATGACATCGCGGCCGGCCCCATCCCCGGCGGGTTCAGTGCGGCGGTTTCGCCGGGCTCAGCTCTTGTCGCCGATCTTGAAGATGCGCTTGAGCGGCGTCTTGGTCTTGGGGCCGAACCAGGCGTCGTAGATGCTCTGCGCGCGGCCGCTGGTTTCCAGCTCGACCAGGGTCTTGTTGACGAACTCGGTGAGCGCGGTCTCGCCCTTGGGAATGCCGACGCCGATGTAGTCCTGCGAGATCGCGAACGGCGGGATCTCGTATTTGTCGCGGTCGGGCACGTTGGCCAGCAGGCCGATCAGCTTCGGGCCGTCCTGCGAGATCGCCTGCACGTTGCCGTTGCGCAGCGCGGTGAAGGCGAACGGGGTGTCGTCGTAGGCCACCAGCGTGGCCTTCGGGTACTTCTCGCGCAGCTGGATCTCGTTGGTCGTGCCCTTGTCGACGCCGATGCGCAGGCCGCTCAGCTGATCCGGCGACTTCAGCGTGCCCTTCTTCGCGATGAACTGGGTGCCCGAGGCGAAATACGGGATGCTGAAATTGACGACCTTCGCCCGCTCCTCGGTGATGGTGAAGTTGGCGAACACCAGGTCGACCTTGTTCGAACCCAGCAGCGGAATCCGGTTGGCGGGATTCGTCGGCACGATCTCGAGTTTCACCCCGAGTTTCTTCGCGAATTCCTGGGCGTAATCGACGTCGAGCCCGACGATCTTCTTCGTCTTCGCGTCGACGAAACCGAAAGGCGGATTCGCGTCGAAAGCGGCGACGCGCACGACGCCGGCCTTCTTGATGTCGTCGAGGCGGTCGGCCCAGGCGCCGGTGGCGGTCAGGGCAAGGGCGGCGAGCAGCAGTGCCGGCGGACGCTTGAGATTCATCGTGTAGTTCTCCTCAGTTTCGCAACCGGGCCTCGACGAACTTGTCTAGACGGGGCTGCGCCTAATAATCGTAAACCCTGATTACGAGCGTTCAATATACGATCTGCGCATATCGATGTGCCCGATTGGAGGCAACGCGCCGACCGTGCCCTAGCATCGACAGCCCGGCCACGACACGCACGATGACGACGACAGCCCCGTTCCCGACCCTCGAAACCCCGCGCCTGCTGCTGCGCGAGATCACAGCCGACGACGCCCCGGCGCTGCTGGCGATCCACGGCGACGCCGAACACATGAAGTGGTTCGGAACCGAGCCGCTGACCGAGCTGGCGCAGGCTCAGACCCTGGTCGAGACCTTCGCCGGCTGGCGCCGCCAGGCCAACCCGGGAACGCGCTGGGGCCTGGTGCGGCGTGCGGCACCCGAGGCCGGGCTGATCGGCAGCTGCGGCCTCTTCGCCTGGAACCGCAGCTGGCGCAAGTGCACGCTCGGTTACGAGCTGGCGCCGCAGGCCTGCGGCCAGGGGCTGATGCTGGAGGCGCTGCAGGCGGTGCTCGCCTGGGGGCACGAGTCCATGCAGCTGCACCGCATCGAAGCCCAGGTGCACGAAGACAACCGGGCGTCGCGCGCGCTGCTGGCGCGGCTCGGTTTTGCCGAAGAAGGCCGGCTGCGCGAAGTCGCCTGGTGGGGCGGCCGGCCGCACGACCTGCTGATGCTGGCGCGCCTGGCCGGCGACGCCGGGGCCGGCGCGCGATGAGCGCCACCTACGCCGCTGCGCTGTTCGACATGGACGGCCTGCTGCTCGACACCGAGCGCACGATCATGGCCTCCTGGCTGCGCTGCGCGCGCGAGCGCGGCGTGACGCTCGCCGAGGCCCATTACCTGCAGATCGTCGGCCTGAGCACCGCCGAGTCGGACGCGCTGCTGATCGGCTGCTTCAGCGACGAACGCTGCTTCGCCGAGGTGCGCGAGCGCGTCGCGCAGGAACTCGAGCAGCGGCACGCGCAGCCCGGCAGCGGCTGCAAACCCGGCGCCGCGGCGCTGCTCGAAGCCCTGGCGCGCCACGGCGTGCCCTGTGCCGTCGCCTCGTCGTCGGCGCAGGCCGAGATCGACGCGCGGCTGCGGGCCGCCGGCCTGCGCCAGCATTTCAGCGCGATCGCCGGCGGCGACGAGGTCGCACGCGGCAAACCCGACCCCGCGGTCTACACGCTGGCGGCGCAGCGCCTGGGCGTGCCGGCAGCGCGCTGCATCGCCTTCGAGGACAGCCGCAACGGCGCGCATGCGGCGCTGGCCGCCGGCGCCGATGTCGTCGTCGTGCCCGACCTGGTGCCGCCCGGCGCCGAACTGGCGGCGCGCTGCGTCGTGGTGCTGGACTCGCTGGAGCAGGCGCTCGACCATCTGCCGCGCTGGTTCGCGACGGCGCCGGCAGCGATCCGCGCCACCTGCCCCTGAACACGCCCGGCGCGGTATCAAACGCCGTGGCCCGCGCCGCGGCCCGGCGATGCCGGCGCGCCGGCATGGGTCAGCACCACCGGCTTAGAGTCGGGGCCCCTTCACAGAGGAGAGGCCCGGATGAAGCTGATCGGCATGCTCGACTCCCCCTACGTGCGCCGCGTCGCCGTTTCGCTGCAGCTGCTGGAGCTGCCGTTCGAACACCAGTCGCTGTCGGTCTTCCGCGGCTTTGCCGAGTTCGAGCGCATCAACCCGGTCGTCAAGGCGCCGACCCTGGTCGCCGACGACGGCACGGTGTTGATGGACTCGACGCTGATCCTGCAGTACGCCCAAGCGCTGGCGCGGCCGCGCACGCTGCTGCCGGCCACGCCGCAGGCGCTGGCGCACGAGCTGCGGCTCACCGGCCTGGCGCTGGCGGCGATCGAGAAGAGCGTGCAGCTGGTCTACGAACGCGGGCTGCGCCCGGCGGAGAAACAGCACGAGCCGTGGATCACGCGTGTCACCGGCCAGTGGCTGGCGGCGCTGGGCCAGATCGAAGCCGAACTGGCCGCCACGCCGCTGCCCTGCACGGCGGACACGATGCGCCAGTCGGGGCTGACGATCGCCGTCGGCTGGGAGTTCATGCGCCAGACGCTGCCGCAGGACCTGCCGGCCGCACGATTCCCGCAGCTGGCGGCGCTGTCGGCCGCCGCCGAGGCGCTGCCCGCGTTCCAGGCCGCGCCGCACGGCGACGGCACGGTGCGGCGCCTGGGCTAGATTCGGCGCATGGAACTGCGCTGCACCGATCAGACGCCCTCCGCCGCCGCCTTCAAGACGCTCTACGACAGCACCGGCTGGGGGCCGCGTGAACGCGGCGAGCCGTTTTATGCCGAAGCGCTGGCCGGCTCCTGGTGCTGCTGTGCCGTCTGGCACGGCGACACGCTGGTCGGCTTCGGCCGCGTCATCTCCGACGGCCGGCTGCACGCCTTCGTCACCGAGATGATCGTCGAGCCGGCCTGGCAGCAGCGCGGTGTCGGCCGGACGGTGCTGCAGGCGCTGCTGGCGCGCTGCCAGGCCGCCGGCATCACCGACATCCAGCTCTTCTGCGCCGAAGGCAAGACCGGTTTCTACGAACGCCACGGCTTCGTGGCGCGCGCGCCGTCGCGGCCGGGCATGCAGTACGTGGCGGACGCCACCTGAGACCCGAACACCATGACGCACGAACTTCGAATCGAAGCCGACGACCCGGCGCGCGCCGACGTGCGCGCGCTGCTCGAAGAACACCTGCGCGACATGCACGCTCTGTCGCCACCCGAAAGCGTGCACGCGCTCGACGTCGGCCGGCTGCAGCGGCCCGACATCACGTTCTGGAGCGTGCGTGACGGCGACACCCTGCTCGGCTGCGGCGCGCTGCGTGAAATCGACGCCGCGCACGGCGAGATCAAGTCCATGCGCACGCCCCAGGCGCAGCGCCGCCGCGGCGCCGGGCGCGCGATGCTGCAGCACATCCTGGCCGTCGCGCACGAACGCGGCTACCGGCAACTGAGCCTGGAGACCGGCTCGCTGCCGGCCTTCGTGCCGGCGCAGCGCCTGTACACGAGCGTCGGCTTCGAGCCCTGCGGTCCGTTCGGCGACTACCGGCCCGACCCGAACAGCGTCTTCATGACGCTGCGGCTTTGAACGCGCGGACGATGCCGCCACGGGCTGGCGCGCACGCACGCGCCGGGCGCCCCGCGGCCCTAGGATGCGGCGTCCAACGCCCATCACGCCCGCCGCCCGCATGAACCTGTTCACCACCGCCGGCCTGTTCGTCGCCACCGCGCTGATGGAGATCACCGGCTGCTTCCTGCCCGCGCTGTGGCTGCAGGGCCGCGTCGGCGCCTGGGTGCTGCTGCCGGCGGCCGCGGCGCTGGCCGCCTTCGTCTGGCTGCTGACGCTGCACCCGGCGGCCTCGGGCCGGGTCTACGCGGCCTATGGCGGCGTCTACGTCGCCACCGCCGTCGGCTGGCTCTGGGCCGTCGACGGCGTGCGCCCGTCGGCCTGGGACCTGGCCGGCTCGGCGATCGCACTCGTCGGCATGGCCGTGATCGCCTACGGCTGGCGCCAGCAGGCTTGAGGCGCGGCTCCCCCGCCGGACGGAAGCCGCGGCGCCAGCCGGGGCCGAGCTGCGGCGGCCGCGCGTAGGCTGCGGCCGCCACACCATCACCCACGACGACACCATGCACCTTGCTGCGCTCGCCCTCGTCCTGGCGCTGCTCGCCGGCTCCACCTACGCCGCCGACGAAGCGGCGCAGCTCGCCACCGCCAGCGGCACGCTGCAGGGCACGCTGACGCTGCCGGCCCGGGCGGCACCACGGGCACCGGTGGCGCTGCTGATCGCCGGCTCGGGCCCGACCGACCGCGACGGCAACACGCCGCTGGCCGCCGGCCGCAACGATGCGCTGAAGCTGCTGGCGCAGGCGCTGGCCGACGGCGGCGTGGCCTCGCTGCGCTATGACAAACGTGGCATTGCCGCCAGCGCCGGCGCCGGCAGCGACGAGTCCAGCCTGCGTTTCGACGACTACGTCGACGACGCCGCGGCCTGGGCCGCGCAGCTGGCGCGCGATCCGCGAC
>NZ_NRRU01000034.1 GCF_016583785.1 Rubrivivax gelatinosus
CCGCCAAGCCCCGCCGCCGCGTGCCCGCCGCCCGCAGCACTGTGCGGGCGCGTGGCGCGGCGCTGGCGATGACCTTCGGCGACCACCTCGCCGTCTCCGTGCGCGGAATCGCGTGCGCGCCGCCGGGCTCAAGCGCCCGCCGACCGCACGTTCACGATTCCAACGGAGACACCCATGCCTGACCTGTTCCCCAACCCGATGGGCCTGATGGGCTTCGAGTTCGTCGAGTTCGCCTCGCCGAGCCCGGGCCTGCTCGAGCCGCTGTTCGAGAAGATGGGCTTCGCGCTCGTCGCCCGCCACCGCAGCAAGGACGTCGTGCTGTACCGCCAGGGCGACATCAACTTCATCGTCAACCGCGAGCCCAGGAGCCTGGCCGGCTACTTCGCCGCCGAACACGGGCCCTGCGCCTGCGCCCTGGCCTTCCGCGTGCGCGACTCGCACCACGCCTATGCGCGCGCGCTGGAGCTGGGCGCGCAGCCGGTCGAGGTGCCCACCGGGCCGATGGAGCTGCGTCTGCCGGCCATCCGCGGCATCGGCGGCGCGGCGCTGTACCTGATCGACCGTTTCGAGGACGGCAAGAGCATCTACGACATCGACTTCGAGTTCCTGCCCGGCTTCGAGGACCCCGCCTCGCGCCACCCGCGTGGCCACGGCCTGAGCGTCATCGACCACCTGACGCACAACGTCTACCGCGGGCGCATGGCGTTCTGGGGCGGCTTCTACGAGCGGCTGTTCAACTTCCGCGAGATCCGCTACTTCGACATCCAGGGGGAATACACCGGCCTCACGAGCCGTGCGATGACGGCGCCCGACGGGCTGATCCGCATCCCGCTGAACGAGGAGTCGGGCAAGGGCGGCAGCGGCCAGATCGAGGAGTTTTTGATGAAGTTCAGCGGCGAGGGCATCCAGCACATCGCGCTGCTGACCGATGACCTGGTCGCCACCGTCGACGCGCTGCAGATGGCCGGCGTGCCGCTGATGACGGCGCCCAACGACATCTACTACCAGATGCTCGACGAGCGCCTGCCCGGCCACGGCCTGCCGGTGCCGCAACTGCAGGCGCGCGGCATCCTGGCCGACGGCACGACGAAGGACGGCGACAAGCGGCTGCTGCTGCAGATCTTTTCCGAGACGCTGCTCGGGCCGGTGTTCTTCGAGTTCATCGAGCGGCGGCGCGAGGAAGGGTTTGGGGAGGGCAACTTCAGGGCGTTGTTCGAGAGCCTGGAGCGGGACCAGATTCGGCGGGGGGCGTTGAAGGTGGGGGCGTAGGCGCGCCTCGCGTCTTTAGTTCTTTGGTGCTTGAGGGCGGCGCTGTTCTGGCGCTGCCTGTTTGCCGTCCCGTTCTTCGCGTGAGTCGCAGGTTTCCTGGCGTCTCGTCCGCGAGCGACTGTGGCGTGCCGCGGCCACCGGGTGGCCGGTTCCGTTCATGTCCCCCGGCCCGGCTGCGCCGGGCCTCCTCCTAATACTTCACTCCACCGGCCACCCGGCGTCCGCGGCAGGGCAGGCAGGTGTTGTTCTCGCCGGGCGGACGGCGTCCCCTCAGAAGCGGGCGGTGGGGTTGGCGGCGTCGATGCGCGGGCTCAGAATGATCTATAACCGACTCCGCTTTCGGCGTCATCTTTATGCTGGGTGGCGCGGTGGAACAGGCGGGAGAAACTTCAGGTGGGACAGGGACTTGACTCGTCTTCGAGGGCGCCTGTTATGCGGGCGTCGGATGTGATAAACGGCGTCTTGGTGCCTTTCATAAAACATTAGCGCTATGGAGATTCCCTCAAAGCTGGGCATTCCGGAACACGAATTCCGAGTGATATTGGGGCGATCAAAAATTGACTACGACCCGAACAAAGAAGAAGCTAACCGCGCAAGACACGGCTACTCGCTCGAAAGCGCAGTCTATTTTCTTGAAAGGCTGCTTCTGCCGACTTCTTCGCCCCGGCCGCACGCCGTCAGCGAAGCATTCTTGGAGAACGGCGAAGCGCGACATATGCACATGTGCGTCGACGACAGCGGGAATGTTGTGCTCATGGTCACAACCATGCGCCTCGACGAAACTGTTCGGGTCATTTCGCTTCGGAAGGCACACCACGATGAGCGAGAAGAATTCCAGCAGCTTACCGGTTATGTGCAGCCGCCGCGCTAACAATTCCGTCGAGAGGGCCAGTCAGCTACGCCGGCAGGTTCCCTCCGCGGCTTCGCCGCTGCGGCGGCCCCTCACGTCAAACGTTGGGCGTCACCATGACCGTCGCGGATCATCAACCGTTGGAGCGCAGGAGTAGCGTCTTAGTGGACTCGTGTGTCTTCATAGACGCATTTGACCCTTGCTCCCCAAACCATAGCGACTCGCTGGCGTTGCTCGAAACGTTGGCCACCCGTGGTGTGTTAGTGACTATGCCTGCTCACGGATGGTTCGAGGTTCAATGCACGCTCCAGCGTCTTCGGAATGAAGGGAAATTCGTCGGCCCGAAAATCGATGAAAAACAGCAGTGCCCGCTGAAGCTAATTCACATCGATGAGAAGTTCATCGCAAAGTACGCAATGGCGGATATTCCGTACATCAAGGCCGGCGATCACATCTTTCTCGCGGTAGCAAAGGTGAACAACGTATCGCTCATCACCAGCGACGGAAATATGATCAAGATCGCTAAAGCCGCGGGAGTATCCGTTTTTACGCCGGCGGAAGCTCTTCTGGAGACCCGGAAGTGACGCCCAACCCGGCAGTCGAGCGGACCTGCGCGAGAAACCGCGCAGTCCGCCTACTTCTACATTAGGCCTCAGAATACCGCCCCGCTTCCCATGTCATTCTTCAATCGCCGACACGCCGCGCAAGGCTTCGAAATACTGGCGGCTATCTGCGGCTTGTTTTCGTCTCTCGCAACGACCGAGGCCTTGGCAACTTCCGTCGCCACTGAGCGCCCCATCGCACTACTCATCGCGGGCGCCGCGGCGTCATCATTAGGGGCTGGAGTTGCGAGTGGCAAGGCGCGTATGGCATTGCACGCGCTCTTGATCGGTCCATTCATTGCCTGCGTGCTGCTGGCCTGTGCGGGCCTACTTAACGAGACCTCATTTGATCCGTATTCTGGTAACAAAATCGTAATATCGTCGGCGTTTGTCGCAGGAGCCTTGGTACTCTATTTGGCTATACGAGCACTTCGAAAGCCCTGACAAGAAAAGACTCAGAGCCTGCACACCGTGCCGCGACTGAGACCTCTCAAGAAGCTCCTCCCAAGTGATTGATGCAGGGGCCGCGCGCATGACCCAGCAACACGAACTTGAGCAGCACGGCCGGCGAGACCGCAGGCGCTCCGGTCTCGTCGTTGCGATAGAAGGCGTGGAACGCGTGCAGCGGCACCGCGCCGGAGTCGACCTAACAGGCTGTTGAAGAACCTCTGGACGCCCCGCCCCGCGGCGTAGAGCATCCAGCCATCGAGGACGGAGGACGAGGCCGATGCGAGGCGCCGACGGTTACAACGAATCGCTGTTCAGCACGGTGCGGCTGGAGGAGTTCGTCCCGGCCAACCACCCGCTGCGACCGATTCGTCAGTGGATGAACGAAGCCCTGTCGCAGCTCGACGGCAAGTTTTCCGCGATGTACGAGGCCGACGTCAAGGGCGGTCGCCCGAGCATCGCGCCGGAGAAGCTGATGCGCGCGATGCTGCTGCAGGTGCTCTACAGCGTGCGCAGCGAGCGGCAACTGGTCGAGCAGATCTCCTACAACCTGCTGTTTCGCTGGTTCGTCGGCCTGGCCATCGAGGACGCGGTGTGGAACCACTCGGTGTTCAGCAAGAACCGCGACCGACTCATCGAGCACGACGTGGTGACGGACCTGTTCAACGCGACGGTGGAGACGGCGCGCTCGCGCGGGCTGCTGTCGGGCGAGCACTTCAGCGTGGACGGCACGCTGATCCAGGCCTGGGCCAGCCACAAGAGCGTGCGGCGCAAGGACGGCAGCGACGACGACCGGCCGCCCGAGGACTGGCGCGGCGAGCCGCGCAGCAACGACACGCACGAGTCCAAGAGCGACCCCGAGGCCAGGCTGTACCGCAAGAGCGATGCGGCGCCGGCGCTGCCGAGCTACCTGGGACACGTGATGACGGACAACCGCCACGGCCTGGTCGTGGACGTGCAGGCCAGCCAGAGCGACGGCCGAGCCGAACGCGAGGTGGCCGCACAGATGGTCGGCGACGCGGCCAGGGCCGCAGGCCGGCGAATCACCGTGGGCGCCGACAAGGCCTACGACACCCGCGGCTTCGTGAAGGCGTGCCGGGAGAACGAGGTCACGCCGCACGTCGCGCAGAACCTGGGCCGCCGAGGCGGCAGCGCCATCGACGGGCGCACCACGCGGCACGGCGGCTACGCCGTCAGCCAGCGGCGGCGCAAGTGCATCGAGCAGTGCTTCGGCTGGGGCAAGGTCGTCGGCACGATGCGGCAGGTGATGCTGCGCGGACTGGATAAGGTCGACCAGCTCTTCACGCTGACGATGGCCGCCTACAACCTCACGCGGCTGCGCAGCTTGGCCGTAGTGCGTCCGCAGGGGGCGTAATGAGGGCCCAGAACCGCCGAATTGCCGACTTCGGGGCCAGGAATGGCGTCTCAAACGTCTTCTGGAAGCCGATTTCGCCGCCGCGACGTACTGGATGACCTCGGGGTAGTTCATCTTGAGGCGTGCTGACGTGCCGGCGATCGGTTTTTCAACGGCCTGCTATGAGAAGATCGCCGCGATTTACCCGATTTTGCAGCAAGGCGATCCCTCAGGCATCTATAGCAATAGAGCATCGCTGACGCCCAAGGCCGGCTGGCGGCTGTTCGATACCAATGATGTACTGATCCACCTCTCGGCTGGACAGATCCTTCTGAACGATACTGACGCCGCATCCTTCTTTGCTCATAACGGGGACGCCGACCTGCGCGACTATTCGGGTCCGTGGACGATCTGGTGACCCTCAGCCGGCGGGCAGAAGTCGGTGTCTGATTTGTGCTGCCCAGCGAGTTCAAGCGCATCCGCCACTACGGGCTGCTGGCGCCGGTGGCCAAGGCGCAGCGCCTGGCCTACGCCCGCGCGCTGCTGGCCAAGACGTGGCCGAGTTCATGCGCCGCGTGGCCGGCCTCGACATCGCCACCTGCCCGCACTGCCGCGGCGGGCGATGGGTGGCGCTGGAGCATTGAGGGCCGCAGCAGTGTGCTGCCCATGGGCGCGCGACGGACGAATCATGCAGTCGCGCCTGCCGCGGGCCCCCGGCTCGGACGCCGGGCTGAGTAGGCCCATCGCCCCAGGCGCCTGCGGCCGCCGTTGCGGCAGGCCGCCGGTACGGCCTTGTCGTCATCGCGGCGCCGGGCCTGCACGCGAGCCTCGCTGTCGATTGCACGACGCAGGAACGGGCGCCCGGCGTGGATGTGACGCATCGATTTGCGGCAACACGGCCTCCGCGGCCCGGCGCCATCCACAGCGCAGCGGTTGTCGCAGCAGGGGCGCCGCCTTACATTGCCCTATCACGCCTGCAGCGCGGCAGGTTTAGTCCAACACAGTTTATCTGCCGCGCCACGCCGGCGCGCGCCGGGCGGGTTTGCTCGGCGGCAGATAAACGCTATTCGTTGGGAATCATGAGTTCCGCGATATCTCCGCTTACTAAACTTATTGCTGTGTGCGCGGTGGTCGTATGCATCTGCAGTGGCTGTGCTTACTTCGTCTCTTGGAATGACGTGAGCAAATCGTGGTTGGGGCAACCTATATCGAAGTTCATCAAGTTGAATGGCGAACCGACGTCAGTCGCCCTTGTCGGTGACGGAGACGCCGAGTACAGGTTCAATCTAAAGAAACTTGACCCCTCGTGCGTTCACTGGTGGCTCGTGAACAAGGAAGGCGTCATCGTTGGCTATAGGCATGAAGGGTATTGCAGGCCAATTGGGTAATAAAACCGTGACGCCCAACATTCTAATCCACCGGACCTCCGGCAAGCTGCCCTTGCCTGCGTCCGGTGATTTTCAACGTTGAGGCTGTAGCAAAACCCTCTGAAGCTCGGATCGCATGCTTGAGTCGAGATATCGACCCCTCAGATCACTCCAGGAGCGCCGATCGATGGCCCGACAAGGGTCGGAGGATCCCCGATTCCGTCTTGCTTTGAAGTGATCGGACTTTTTCTACAACCTCGTTAGGCCACGCAAACCGCCAGTCATGTCTGTCACCATCCAAGAAGGCTACTCACCCGGCTGCATCGGCCGCATCGCGCAGCTTCACGCCGAGTACTACAACCGCAGCAATGGCTTCGGTGCAGAGTTTGAAGCAAAGGTCGCGCAAGAGCTCGGTGCTTTCTGCCTCGCATACAAGAGAGGCAGGGATGGACTGTGGCTTGCAATAGGTTCGTCAGTTGAGGGCTCGGTCGCCATTGACGGATCAAGAGGAACCGAACAAGGAGCGCACCTGCGATGGTTCATCACCTCAGATGTGCTACGCGGCCAAGGAATCGGAAAGCTCCTACTGTCCCGCGCGATTGCCTTCGCCGATGACGCCAAGTACAAGCACGTACATTTGTGGACGTTCGATGGTCTGCCTGCGGCACGTCACCTGTATGAAGCACACGGGTTCCAGTTGGCCGAGGAGCGCCCAGGCGCCAGGTGGGGCAAGACCGTCTTGGAGCAACGCTTTGTTCGCAGCGTGGCCTAACCCGCTCGAGTGGACCTGCAGCAGGTCATCGTCGCTGCGCGCGGCCAGCTGGCTCCGCTCCCTCTGATTCAAATTTTGGGCCGCACAAGATGCATCGTCGCCTCGCACTAGTCGCTCTCACGCTCACAGGAGTGGGGTGCGCCTCGAGAGATAACCACCCTCTGGAATTCCCGCCAGACACACCGTTGCAGGATCCGCTACCTGGCAAGGCACTTGTGTACCTGCTTCGAATTCCCCGTGACTCGCTGACTATCGAAGTCTTCGTGGATTCTCGACTGGCGGCTGTCATGCCGCCGGCCAGCTATACGGCGTTGGTCCTCGATCCAGGGCAGTATGTATTTGCTACGAGGCCTCGCGAGGTCAATCAAGAGGCAAGCGAGCAAACTATAACGGTCAAGTCACAGGAGCGTCGCTTCTTCTGCACGTCAGTTCCAACCCAATCCTCTGTCGATATCGGCATTGTGCCCATTGCCGGAGCCATTGTCCCAATTTTCACGCCGACTACCAGAGTTGTGGGCGCGCGGCACTGGACAGAATGCAGTGAACTGGATGCGCAGGGTCTACTTTCAAACTCAAAGCTCGTCTTGCCGGAACGTGCGGCCTAACCCTCTGCAGGGGCTTCCCACCGGCGTGCGGCCAAAAACCGCAGGTCCATTCTTGGCTTTTGTCGCTCGCCGCAACGGTCCGGTTGGCTTGAACGTTGAGTTTGTAGCCCTGTACTCCTTTTCCTTGGTGCGTCTGGTGGGGGCGGAACGCCGGCTCCCGTGGTAGGGCAGGCGGGTTCTATTTCTCTGGGGCCTGCCTCCTTTCGAAGGCAGGCGGGGGCCTGGCGCCCTCGTTTCACAGACCCAGAATCCCCGCAGGCATTTGCCCAGCTGAACCACGACGTCTCGTAATGGACATTCCCCAAATCTTCAACATCGCCGAGAGCGCACACCGCATCCACAACCCGTTCACGGCCGACAAGTTCGCCACGCTGGGTGCGGCGCTGCGGCTGCAAGCGGGAGCGCGGGTGCTGGACCTGGGCTGCGGCTCCGGCGAGATGCTCTGCACCTGGGCGCGGGACCACGGCATCGTCGGCACCGGCGTCGACATGAGCCGGCTGTTCAGCGAGCAGGCCCGGCACCGTGCCGAGGAACTCGGCGTGGCCCATCAGGTCCGGTTCATCCACGACGATGCGGCAGGTTATGTGTCGGACGAGAAGGTCGACGTCGCGGCCTGCGTCGGTGCCACCTGGATCGGTGGCGGCGTCGCCGGCACCATCGATCTGCTGGCCAGGAGCCTGCGCCCGGGTGGAATCATCCTCGTCGGCGAGCCCTACTGGCGGCAGCTGCCGCCGACGGAGGATGTTGCCAAGGGCTGTCTGGCCAACGCCATCTCCGACTTTCTGCTGCTGCCTCAGCTCGTCGCGTCTTTCGGCGGCCTGGGCTACGACCTCGTCGAAATGGTGCTGGCCAACCAGGACGGCTGGGACCGCTACGAAGCGGCCAAATGGCTGACGATGCGCCGCTGGCTCGAAGCCCATCCGGGCGACGAGTTCGCGCATGAGGTCCGGGCCTTGCTGGACACCGAGCCGGAACGTCACGTGACCTATACGCGCGAGTACATGGGCTGGGGCGTCTTCGCGCTGATGCGGCGTCTCTAGGCTTGGCTGGGGCCGAAGGCGCGCGGTGGCTCGGCGCGTTCGGCTCCGGTCGGGCCGCGGGCCACGCGGTCCGGGCGTTCGTCTGCAGGGAACCGATGCATGAATGACTTCCCGCTCGCCAAGGCCTTCACGCTGCTGGAGCCGGGGCCTGTCGTTCTGGTCACCACCAGCGACGGCCATCGGCACAACGTCATGACCATCACCTGGACGATGGTGATGGACTTCACGCCCCGATTCGCCATCACCACGGGCCCCTGGAACCACTCGTATGCCGCGCTCGAGAAGTCGGGGGAATGTGTCATCGCGGTTCCCACGGTCGACCTGATCGACACGGTCCTGGCCGTCGGAACCTGTTCCGGCGCGGACGTGGACAAGTTCGAGAAGTTCGCCCTGACCGCCGTCGCCGCCAGACACGTGCGGGCCCCGCTCATCCAGGAGTGCCTGGCGAACATCGAATGCAAGGTGGTCGATATCGTGCAGCAGCACAACATCGTCGTGCTGGACGGCCTCGCCGCATATGTCGACGACGCGCGCAAGGAAAAGCGGACCCTTCACGCCGTGGGCGATGGCCGGTTCATCGTCGATGGCAGAACCGTCAACAAGCGGGAGCTGATGGGCAACAGGCTGCCGCCTGGGGTCTGATACATCGGTCGATGTGCATCGGGGGCCCGAGGAGTCTGTTTTGAAGTCAAGCGGCCAGGCGTCAGAACTCGAAATCCCCGCGGCCGAGCTGAAGCAGGCGGCCGTGCTCATGGCCATCCTGGTCGCGATTCAGCTGGCGCTGTTGCTCCTGCTGTTTTCCAGCGCCCCGTCCAAGGTGCCGGCCTATCTCGGGTTCGCCCCGGGCCGGGCCGGAACACCCGGGGCCTGGGTGCTGGCCGCGCTGTTCACGGCCGTCTATGTGCGCAGCGCGGCGGCTATCTCCTACGTTCGCCTGTATCTGTCGCGCATCGACATGCTGAAGTGCCTGGCGCTCGTCGCGGCGGTGCTGGCGGGCGTCGTCGAGGAGGTGGTCTTCCGCAAGCTGGTGATGGATGCGTTGATGGACCGAGGTTTCGGCCCTGTCGTCCAGGTCCTCGCGTCGGCGCTGGCCTTCGGCCTCGCACACGCCGTATGGGGGCTCAGGAGTCTCGCTGCCGGGCTCAACGCCGTGCTGTCGACGACCTTGCTCGGGGCCGCGCTCGCCATCGTCTATCTGGCGGCAGACCGGAGCCTGGCCCCCTGCGTCGCGGCGCACGTCCTGATCACCGCGCTGATAGAGCCGGGGCTGATCCTGGCCGCCATCGCCGACCGGCTGGGCGTCTGGCGGGAACGGCGCCAGCCGTGAGGCGCTGCCGCCTGGGTCGGCCACAGGCCTTGCTGCTGCAGCAAGCGCATCGAGCCGTGGCGGAGCGGAGCGACAGCCGCAAGTCGATCGAACCCGTCGACGCGGCCCGAACATGAGCAAGCTCAACGACTACCCGGTTCCAGTTGCTCGACATCCAACCTAGGCTTCAGTCATGAACCGCTTGCTCCTCGCGCTCGTCGTTCTCGTAGCCGGCTGCCAGAGCGCGCCTCCCAGTCCCCGCCTTGTCGCACCACCGGAGGCGACGGCCCTGTCGTTCGCCTTCATCGATGCGCGTAGCCAGCTGCGGCTGGTCACGACTCAGGAGCAGGACTCGCTCGGCACCACGGTCTACTTCGGCGACGACGCCTTCACGCGGCCGCCGTCGGTGCTGGTCGGCAGTTGGCTGCAGGGCCGTGCCGGCACCGCGCTGGCCGGCAAGAGCGTCGAACTGAAGGATCTCAAGGTCCAGGTGTTCCAGCCGGCGGCGGGCAACAGCAGTCTCGCCTCGGGCCCGGCGCCGTTGTCGATGCCGGTTGACGCGGGCGGCTCCGGCAGGTCGGCCGTCGTCGGCAGCCTGCTGGCGCCGGTCGTCATCGACTACATCGCGCGGCGCTCGCGGTCGTCGCTGGTCTCGGCCAGGATCGAAGCGACGGTCGACGGCGTGCCGGTCGTCGGTCTGTCCCGTCAGAGCCTCGTCGGCCACATCGCGGGCGACGACATCCACCAGGTCCTCTTCGAGGCCCTCGACGACCTGTCGCGTGAAGCCGGGGGGCTTTGAGCCATGCCGCGCCGCCCGCTCTCGCGCCGCCATCTGCTGCTGGTCTTCTCCGCCGCGCTCGCTTCCTGCGCCACCGAGTTCAAGCCCTACATGCCTCCGGTCGACCTGCCTCTGCAGGACGCTCCGCCGGGGCAGGCCCTCGTCTACCTGCTGCGCGCGCCGCACGACTCGAAGCTCGTCCGGGTGGTCGAGGCCGATCGCCATCTGGCGGACCTGGATTCGGGCACCTACACCGTGATCAGCCTGCCGCCCGGGCGCCACCTGTTGCGCACCGTCGCCGGCCTGCCCGTGTTCGGGGAGATGGCCCCGCCGCTGGCCGTCGAGCTGGCGCCAGGCTCGCGCCGGTTCTTCGCCTTGTCGGGCGTGGCGACCCGCTTCGTGTATGGCTTGCCGCTGCCGGAACTGGAAACGGCGCCGGGCAGCCGGCGCTGGACGGAGGTCACCGAACTCGACGCCCAGGGCCTGATGTCGATCGGCCGGCTGGTGATGCCCGAGGCCGGTGCGCTGTGACCGCGGGCACGCCACTCGACCTGCACGTCGTCGTCCTGCTCCACCAGCGGCCTCTTCTTCGGATCACCCGCGCCGCCGACGGGCACGCCGAACTCTGTTCTTGCCAGGCCCACCGCGACGCGCTCCTGTCCCGACTCCTGCCCCGGTCGCCCCTTGAAAGCGCGTGACATGGCGTACTTGAACCGGTGTCTCTTGTCCGGCCTCATCGCACTGACCGCTGCACACGCGGGCGCCCAGGTGCCGCCGTCGCCGTCGGCGCAACCGACCTGCGAACAACCCGAGCTCGCGCAGCGGCTGGCCGCCAGCGCGGCCGGGTTCCTGCGCGCCGTTCGAGTCGGCGACGAGCTGCCCTGGCCCCGGGCCGAACAGCCGCCGGGCCAGAACCTCATCGTCCAGTCATCCGAGCCCGACCCGCTGGTCCACGATGGCTTCACCTACCACCTCGCGGCGGACCGCCGCACAGGCGAGGTCTGGATCATCCGGACCGGCGGCTATGCGGGCGTGCGGGAGTACTACGGGCCGGCGGGGCGCTTGGCGGTCTCAGGTGTCTGTCCCGTCCCGGTTCCCCCCGGATACCTGCAGACGACGCCTGGGGCTGGCGCGCTCTGAGCCGGGGCACGCACGACGACACCGCCGAACACGCGCCCGCCGAGAGCGGCGCCGGGACACGCCACTTCCGGGCCGGCATCCCATTCGTGTGCGCGGGCCTGGCCCTGGACGGCACGCTGTTCACCGCCCAACCCTGGGCCTGCCGCGGCCTGGGAGACCTACGTGGCGCAGCGGTCCGGGCGGACGCATGACCGGTGGGCTGACGCCTGGCGAACCCCGGTTCACGAGCCAGCGCTGACCTCCCCGTTGTGCACGACGCCCGCGCCGTCGGCTGGGCAGGGGACGCGGCGGCTCTGCGGCCGCGCGTCCCGAGGCCGATCGCTTCCCGTCGCGGATAGCCTCCGCGGCCGTACCCGGCGGCCATTCGTCGCTCGAACAATGAACAGGGAGGAATGAGTGAACGATCTTGTGCACTACAGCGAGAAGCGCCTCGGGCGCATCACGCTGATCCTGGGCGTGATCGCCTGGCTGGTGCTGCTGGTTGGCACCGTCGGCGGGCTGCTGATCGCGCTGCTCGTGGCTTTCGTCTTCTACGTCGTCGCCCACTCGGCGCTCATCGCCTACATCCGCGGCAATGGCGTGGAACTGTCCGAGGACCAGTTCCCTGATCTGTACGCCCAGTACGTCGAATGCTGCACCCGGCTGCGCATTGCCAAGCCGCCAAAGGTCTACGTGCTGAACGGCAGCGGCAGCATCAACGCTTTTGCCACCCGCTTCCTCGGCCACGAGTTCGTGGTGCTCTACACGGACACCGTCGACGCGATGGCTGAGCATCCGGACGGCGTCAAGTTCTACATCGGGCACGAACTCGGCCACCTCCGCATGAAGCACCTGCAAGGGCACCTGCTGCGCTGGCCGGTGCTCTGGCTGCCCTTGCTCGGCGCGGCGTACTCGCGCAGCCGCGAGAGCACCTGCGACCGGCACGGCCTGGCCTGCAGCAGTTCGCGTCTGGCGGCGGCGCAATCGTTGGTGGCCCTGGCCGCGGGCCCGGCCCGCTGGAAGACCGTCGACGTCGCGGCCTACCAGCGCAACCAGCTGCCAGATGCCGGCGGCTTCTGGGCGTCGTTCCACGAGCTGACCGCGGCCTATCCCTGGCTGACCAAGCGGGTGGCTCGCGTGATGAAGAACGACGCCGCGATGCCGCGGCGCAAGCCGCTGGCCTACCTGCTGGCCGCCTTCGTGCCTTACGCGGGGCCGCAGGGCGGCTTGTTCGGCGCGCTGATCATGGTCTACATCGTCGGCGTTCTCGCCGCCATCGCCTTCCCGGCGTACCAGGACTACAAAGGCAAGGCGAGCGTTGCCGCCGCGCTGATCGAGCTGCAGCCCATCGAGACGGCGCTGGGCGAGCACTACGAGCGCACCGGGGACGTCCCGGAGTCCCTTGCCGCGCTTGGCGTGCCCCAGCAGTTGCGCGACAGCAGCGCGCTGTCCCTCAATGCGGAGAACATGGTCGTCACGGTGACCCTGCCGCAAGGCGAGCTGGTGCTGGTGCCGACCGCCAGCGAAGACCGGCGTGTCACCTGGTCTTGCACCAACGGCGCCCGGCTCAAACCGGCGCTGCTGCCGGCCAGTTGCCGCGCCTCGCCGGCCACTTGAAGCCAGAGGCTGTCGACGGCAGACGAAGCATTGTCGGCGGGCGCTCGGCCCGCTACGAACGCGAACGGCAGCGCGCCCGCGACATCGCGCTGGCCGAGCTGGATGAAAGCGCGCGTGCCGCCGGCGCCAACGCCGTCATCGGCGTGGACCTCGACTACGAGGTGCTGGGCCGGCAGCGCCTCAGGCGCAGGCTGCCCTTTGCCCGGCGCCGCTTCAGGCCGGGCGCCTCAGCCGGTCACGGGCGCCGAGCCGGCCCGCACGCGGTGTCGACCGCCCGGGCTCAAAAACTCGCCCAGTCGCCTTCGCCCCCGGAGGTGGCGGCTGGCGTGCCCGCCTGGGGGGCGGCGGGCCTGGACGGCAGCGGCGTGCTGGCGGCGGTGGCCTTGGGCGCACTCGCCCGGGGACGCGGCGCAAGCTTGGGCGCTGCAGCGGCGTGCGAGCGGGCCGGCGCCGGCGCTGCCACCACAGCCTGCTGCTCCGCGGCGCCGAGCTTGAACTGCGCCACCACCTGCACCAGATCCTGAGCCTGCATCTTCAGGCTGGTGGCCGCTGCCGCCATCTCCTCCACCAGCGCCGCGTTCTGCTGCGTGGCCTGGTCCATCTGCGTGACGGCTTCGCCGACCTGGGACACACCGGCGCTCTGCTCGACGCTGGCCGCACTGATCTCGCCCATGATGTCGGTGACGCGTTTGATGGCGTTGACCACCTCGGTCATGGTCTCGCCCGCCCGGTCCACCAGCGCGGTGCCCTGCTCGACGCGCTCGACGCTGGCGCCGATGAGGCTCTTGATCTCCTTGGCGGCCTCGGCGCTGCGCCCGGCCAGGCTGCGAACCTCGGACGCCACCACGGCGAAACCACGGCCCTGCTCGCCGGCGCGCGCCGCTTCCACGGCGGCGTTCAGCGCCAGGATATTGGTCTGGAACGCGATGCCATCGATGACGCTGATGATGTCGTTGATCCTGCGGCTCGATTCGTTGATGCCCTTCATCGTCTCGACCACTTCACTCACGACCTCGCCACCGCGGGTCGCCACGGTGGACGCGTTCATGGCCAACTGGTTGGCCTGGCGGGCGGCATCGGCGTTCTGTTTGACGGTGGAACCCAGTTCCTCCATCGAGGCGGCGGTCTGCTCCAGCGCGGCGGCCTGGTTTTCGGTGCGGGCGGACAGGTCGTTGTTGCCCTGGGCGATTTCAGCACTGGCGGTGGCCACCGACTCCGAGCCCTGGCGCACATTGGTGACGACCGTCACCAGGCTCGACTGCATGTCGCGCAGACTGCCCAGCAAGGTCCCCAGTTCATCGCGGCGCTGGCTGTCGATGCGGGTGCCGAGTTCGCCTTCAGCCACCTTGCGGGCGATGGCATTGGCCTGTGACAAAGGCCGGGTGATGCTGCCGGACAGCAACCAGACCACGGTGATGCTGAGCAGCACGCTGGCAGCTTCCAGCATGATCATCAAATTGCGGCTGGCGACGTAGTTGTCCTGGATCGACTGGCCCAGTTCATCGATCTCCTCGCGCTGCAGTGCAACCAGTTCCTCGATCTTGGCCTGGTAGGCTTTGCCGGCGGGCACGAACGTTTCCTGCATCAGCTGCCTGGCGTCTTCAACCTTGTCCTCTTTCTTCAGCTTGAGAATTGCATCGCGCGCTTCGACATAGACCTTGCGCTGAACTCGAATGGCCGCGTAGAGCGCTTTCTCCTTGTCGGTGTCCAGCAGCTCGTCGAGGGATTTCTGCAGCTCCGCTGAACTCTTGGACGACTGCGCCTGGTCGTCAGCGAAGAAGTCCGCCAGTTTCGGGTCGCTGCTGTAGGCAATGGCCGAGGTGCGGCGGATGCCGGTGTGGATGTTGCGGTACCAGTCGCTCACCATGCGTTCGGTCCTGACCGGGTTGGCCAGCATCTGCCGGGTGGCATCGGCGACCGCATTCATGCGCGCCAGACTGATCAGGATGATGGCCACCGACAGCATCAAAACCAGCGCAAAAGCCGCTGCCAGGCGTTTTGCCACCGGCAGATTATTCAAAAAGGCACCCACGTGATCTCCAGATGTTCAGATACATCGTCAAAAAAATGCCGCGACGCAAGCCATCCTGGATCTCGGTTGTGATCAGCATACAACCCGGTAGAAACCTGAGGCCGCCGGGTCTGGGTTCAGTACATTTAACTGCAAATAAATTACGCCAAACACCGCACACTCGGCCGCGTTTCATCGTGTCGCCTGCGTCCTGCCGGCTAAATACCGTTTTGTGTGCACTGCGACGGGCTCACCTGACGGGCGTGGCGGCGCTGAACGGGTGAGCCGGCACGTTCTTCAGGTGTGACAGGCGCAGGTAGCTGATGGCGATGAAGTTCTTGGCGGTGCTGCGTCCGCGCGCAGCGCGCTTGGCTTGCTGAAGCCGTCCGTTCATCGACGCGACGAACCCGTTGTGACGGCGCTCGTGGGCCTGCCGCCAATACGCGGCGGCGGTGGGGCGGGCGCTGAGCGCGCTGGACGAGCGGGAGGCTCGGGCCTTGGAGACCTACGTCGCGCGCCGCTCCTGCGGCGACAGCCCCGGCTCGGCCGAGGCTTGAGCCGGCCCGTGCGCGGCAGGATGGTGGTTCTACGGGTAGTATCACGCCGATAACTCCGCGGCGAAGATCCTCGCGGCGATGAGAGGCCGCGCGCTGGACTGGCAGATCGCGGATCTCCAGGTGGTCGCTCGACAGCACGGGGTCGGCTGGCGGCACCAGAAGAGCAGTCACTGCGTCTTCGTGCGTGACGACGGCCGCACGCTGTCCGTCCCGGCGCACCGGCCGATCAAGCCGATCTACATCCGCAAGTTCATCGATCTGATCGACGGAGCATGACCATGAGCAAGCTGACCGATTACCCGTTCGAAGTGCGCCCTCTCGCCGAAGACGATGGTGGCGGCTATCTGGTTTCGTTCCCCGACTTCGCCGAGTGCATCTCCGACGGCGAAACGGTCGAGCAGGCGCTGGAGAACGGCCGCGATGCCCTGAAAGCGACGATCGCGACGCTCAAGGCGAAGAAGCTGCCGATACCGGCCCCCAACAGCGGCGGCGTCGCGTCCGGCAGGTTCGTCGCGCGGGTGCCCAAGACCGTGCACGCCCAGCTTGCCGCGCGGGCGCGCGCCGAAGGGGTTTCGCTAAACACGCTGGTGCTCACCTTCATCGCCCAGGGCCTGGGCACCAGCGGCACGACGGCACGCGCCAAATGCGCGGGATGACCGAACCGTGGCCGTTACCCCGCCACGCCGGGCGCCGAAGCCGGCGCCTTCCTTCCCGGTAGCCCATCTGGAGCCCGCATGATCCTCACCACCACCCCCAGCGTCGAAGGCCGCAAGGTCAGCCGCTACTGCGGCATCGTCACCGGCGAGGCCATCCTCGGCGCCAACCTCTTCAAGGACTTGTTCGCCGGCATCCGCGACATCGTCGGCGGGCGTTCGGCCACCTACGAACGCGAACTGCAGCGCGCTCGCGACATCGCACTGGCCGAACTGGAAGAGCGCGCGCGTGCCGTCGGCGCCAACGCCGTCATCGGCGTCGACCTCGACTACGAGGTGCTGGGCCAGGGCAACGGCATGCTGATGGTGTCGGCCAGCGGCACCGCCGTCGTGCTCGAGTAGCCGCGCGGGCCCGCCGCCGCCGCCGATGCGGCCGGCGACAATGCCCGGGCAGACGCCGCTGGAGGCCCACGATGCCGCGCTACGACCCCGCCCTTGAACCCGACGCCGGCCAGTGGCTCGCCCTGCCCGAGCAGACCCGCATCGACCTGGCCGCCCAGTACCACCGCGCAGCGCGCATCCAGCTGCCGAACGTCGCGGCGCACGCCGCCTTCCACGCGATCGTCGAGAACCAGATCGCGCTCGGCCTGGCCCCGGTCGTGCGGGCGATGGCGCGGCTGCGCGCCGGTGGCCTGAGCCGCCACGACGCGATCCACGCCGTCTGCACCGCGCTCGCCGAACACTTCTTCGAGTTGATGCAGTCCCCCGGCGGCACGCTCGCAGCCGACTCGCAGGCGCGTTACGAAGCCGCGGTCGAGCGGCTGGACGCCGCCGAGTGGCAGCGCCGCTACGGCTAGGCCGCGCGCCCGTACACCCGCTTGCGGGCGAGCGCGCGCTTCAGGCCGCGCCACACGGCTAGCATCCGGCCACCATCGTTGCAGGAGCCCCGCATGGTCAGTCTCGAGTTCCTCGTCACCTCGCTGGTCGTCGTGCTGATCCCCGGCACCGGCGTCGTCTACACCGTGTCGACCGGGCTGGTGCAGGGCCGCAAGGCCAGCGTCTGGGCCAGCCTGGGCTGCACCGCCGGCATCGTGCCGCACCTGGCGGCCACCATCCTCGGCCTGGCGGCGGTGATGCACACCAGCGCGCTGGCGTTCCAGCTGCTGAAGTACGCGGGCGTGGCCTACCTGTTCTACCTCGCCTGGGCCACCTGGCGCGACCCGTCGGCGTTCGCGGTCGACGGCACGGTCGCACGCGCCGGCGCGCCGGCCATCGTCTTCAAGGCCTTGCTGCTGAACATCCTGAACCCGAAGCTGACGATCTTCTTCCTCGCCTTCCTGCCGCAGTTCGTCGAGCCGGGGGCGGCGCAGCCGCTGCTGCAACTGCTGAGCCTGAGCACGATCTTCATGGCGATGACCTTCGTCGTCTTCGTCGCCTACGGCTTCGTCGCCCACGCGTTCCGCCGCCACGTCATCGAGTCGGCCGCGGTGCAGCGCCGGCTGCGTTACGGCTTCGCCGCGGTCTTCGCCGGGCTCGGCGCGCGGCTCGCGGCCAGCGAGCGCTAAGCCCCGCGCCCGCAAGCCGGCTCTTGCATCCCGCCACGCGCCGCTGCATGAAGATCGAGGCCCTCACCACGCTTCCGCACCCGGCCTGGCTGCGCCTGCGCCTGGCCTTGTGGCCCGACGCCGCCGAGCCCGAACACGTGCACGAGATGCAGTCGCAGCTTGCCGATCCCGAGCGCTATGCACAGTTCCTGGCCCGCGACGACGAGGGCGCCGCGCTCGGCCTGGCCGAGGCCTCGGTCCGCCACGACTACGTCAACGGCACCGACTCCAGCCCGGTCGGTTTCCTCGAAGGGCTGTACGTCGTGCCCGAGGCGCGCCGGCAGGGCGTCTCGCGTGCGCTGGTCGACGCCGTCGCCGCCTGGGCACGCAGCCGCGGCTGCGCCGAGCTGGCGTCCGACACCGCGCTCGACAACCTTGCCAGCCAGGCGCTGCACGAGCACCTGGGCTTCGAGGAGACCGAGCGTGTGGTCTTCTACCGGCGTTCGCTGGCGGGGCTGCCGGCGACGGCCGTCGTCGCCGCTGCGCAGGCGGCCAACCCGCTGCACGAGGTCCAGGCCGTGTGTTTCGACTGGGGCGGCACGCTGATGTCGGAGCAGGGCCCCGCGGACACGCCGATGGGGCTGTGGCCGCAGGTCCAGGCGCTGCCCGGCGCCGCCGAGGCGCTGGCGCTGCTGGCCGGGCGGCTGCCGCTGGCCATCGCCACCAACGCCTCGGCCTCGCGCCGGCCGATGATCGAACTGGCGCTGCGCCGCGTCGGCCTCGGGCGCCACGTCCAGCACGTCTTCTGCTTCACCGAACTCGGCCACCGCAAGGACGAGCCCGAGTTCTGGGACGCCGTCGAACGCCGCCTGGGCGTGCCGCGGGCGCACATCGCGATGGTCGGCGACTCGCTCGAACACGATGTGCGGGCGCCGCGGCGCTTCGGGGTGCAGGCGGTGTGGCTGAACCCGGCCGGTGCCGTGGCGACCGACGGGGACGAGGTGCCGGTCGTCGCCGACCTGCCGGCCTTCGCGCGCTGGGTGATCCAGGCGTCGTGAACGGGGGAGGGGCGCGGATGACGCTGCACACGACACCCGCGCTGGAGGTCCGCCCCGCGCGGCCCGAGCACCGTGCGCTCGTCGAAGCGATGATGGTCCCGTACCTGCGCGGCTTCGGCGCCGAGGGGCCGTACCCGGGGCTGGAGCGCTACGGGTCGGATGCGCGCTGCGCGGCCTTCCTGCTCTGGCTGGACGGCGCCGCGGCCGGCTTCGCGCTGCTGGAGCAGGTGGACGCCGGCACCACCGAGCTGGTGGAGTTCTACGTCGCTGCCGAGCACCGCCGCCAGGGCTGCGGGCGCCTCGCTGCCGAAATGCTGTTCGCCCTGAGGCCGGGCCGCTGGCGCGTCGGCGTGCGCCAGGACAACGGCCCGGCGCTCGTCTTCTGGCGCGAGCTGCTGGCCGGCAAGCCGGGGCTCGCCGTGCACGAACATGCGCGGCCGCCGGCGTGGATCTACGAGTTCGACGCCTCCTCTGCTGCGGCGTCCCCCTAGGAGCATTCGATGCGTATCGCGATCGTCACGGGCGGTTCGAAGGGGCTGGGTGCCGCTTTATGCCTGCTGCTGCGGCGCGCGGGCTTCCAGGTGTTCGAGTTCTCTCGGACCGCGCCGCACGTGTTCTCGCACCATCTGGATCTGGCCGATCCTGCGACGGCCGTCACGGCTGTGTCTCGGGTGCTAGCGGGGATCGACCCGGCGCGATGCGCCGAGGTGCTGGTCTTCAACAACGCCGGCCGGCTCGACCCGATTGGCCCGGTCTGGGCCAAGCCGGTGGACGAGGTCCTCGCCCATCTGAACGTCAACCTGTCGTCGGCCATCCTCGTGCTGAGCGAGGTGATGCGCCACTTCCGCGATTCGCCCGGGCGCAAGCTGCTGGTCAACGTCTCGTCGGGCGCGGCGCTCAAGGCTTATGCCGGCTGGTCGCTGTACGGCACGGCCAAAGCCGGCATGGAAGCGTTCATCCGGGGGCTGGCGGTAGAAGAGCGTCACCAGCCGCGGCCGTTCGTCGCGGTGTCGGTGGACCCGGGTGTCATCGACACCGGGATGCAGGCGCTGATCCGCGACACCTCCGCGCAAGATTTTCCCGAGGTCCTGCGCTTCGTCCGGCGTTACGAGGCGGGTGGCCTGGTGCCGGCGGATACCGTGGCCGCCGCGATCCTTGAACTCGTCGCGCGCGACGACCTCGAGTCGGGGGCACGATACGACGCGCCGCTGGCGGCGGCCTGAGCATTGCCAAGAGCACCATGGAACTCCTCGCCCCCGACCACTTCATCCGTCTCGCCAACCCCGGCGTCGAATCCTGGCAGTTGCTGTCCCCGTACAACTCCGCGTCGACGCGGCTGACGATCACGCGTGTCGTGCTGGCGCTCGGCGCCGAGCAGCCGCGCCATGTGCACGCGGCGTCGGAGCAGGTCTGGGTGGCCGTCGCCGGCCAGGGCACGCTGCTGCTGGCCGATGGCGCCCTGGCGGCGTTCGCGGCCGGCCAGGTCGCACGTTTTGCCGATGGCGAGGTGCACGGCCTGCGCAACACCGGCGCCGAACCCTTCATCTACCTGTCGGTCACCTCTCCACCGCTCGACTTTTCCTCGGCTTATGGAGAGCAGCTGAGATGACGGCCTGGCCCGAACCGCTGGCTGCCGGCGCCATCACGCTGCGCCCCGCCGTGCTCGCTGACGCCCGGCGGTCTTCGACGCCCACCAGGACGCCGTCCTGCACCTGTGCGCCGCCGCCTACACGCCGGCGCAGATGGCGGCCTGGTTCGAGGGCCGCACGCCTGCCATCCACCACCCGGCGATCGAGACCGGCCAGATGACGCTGGCCGAGCGCGACGGCCGCGTGCTCGGCTTCTGCGCCGCCGTGCCCGGCGAGGTGACGCTGCTCTTCGTGCGGCCCGAGGCTGCCGGCAGCGGCCTGGGTAGCCGCTTGCTGCAGGTGGCCCTGGCGCAGGCGCGTCGCGGGCACGACGGGCCGTTGACGGTGGTCGCGACGCGCAACTCGCAGCGTTTCTACGAGCGCCACGGTTTCGTCGCCGTCGAGCACAGCTTCTTCGTGCGCGGCGCTGCCGAGACGCGCGTCGAGGTCGTCGTGATGCGCGGCACGCCGCCGGCTGCGCAGGTTGTGCCACTGGCCGAACGGCCCGACCTGATCCCGCTGATCCGCGGCTGGTTCGAGGCCGAGTGGCCCGCGCACTACGGCCCCGGTGGTCCCGGCCATGCGCTGCACGACCTGCAGGCCTACGCGCAGCACGACGCGCTGCCCTTCGGCCTGGTGGCGCGGCTCGACGGCCATCCCTGCGGCTTCATGGCGCTCAAGCGCGAAGGGCTGGCCTCGTTGCCGCAGCTCGGCCCCTGGGTCGGCGCCGCGGTGGTGCTGCCGGGCCTGCGCCGCTTGGGCATCGGCCGTGCCTTGCTGCTCGAACTGGAGCGCCGCGCGGCGGCGCTGGGCGAGACCCGGCTGTACTGCGCCACCGCCACCGCCGCCTCGCTGCTGGAGCGCTGCGGCTGGCGCCGGCTGGAGCGTGTCGCCCACGGTGGCGAGACGCTGGACCTGTACGACAAGCGGCTCGCCGGCTGAGCGCCGATGCCGTCACGGGCGGCTTTCGTGATGCGGGCCGGCCGGCTAGGCTTGCGGCCATAGCGCCAGGAGTCGCCGATGACCCGCCAGCTTCCGCCCCCGACGATCCCCGGCCAGCACCAGCCGGTCCACGGATCCGGCTCGGCCCGTCGTGCCGGCGGCCTGGCGAGACGGATCGCGGCGCTCCTGTTCTGCGGCTGCGTGTTGCCGGCTGTGGCAGCGGACGCTTCGACGGTCTACCGCTGGGTCGACGACACGGGCACCGTGCACTACTCCGAAGTGGTGCCCGAGCGCTACCGCGACACGGCCAGGCCGCTGCAGCCGCCGGCCCCGCCGACCGCGGAGCAGCAGCGCCAGGCGCAGCAGCGGTTGCAGCAGCAGAAGGCGAAGGCGGCGGCGGTGGACACGGGGGGCGAACCCACGGCCGCGCCGGTGCCGCCTGCGGCGTCGCGGCCCGTTGGCAAGCGGCCCAGCCAGCTGCCCGACGAGCAGACCGACTGCGACACCTGGCAGCGCCTGTACGACGAGAGCGAAGCCTGTTTCGGCCCGTACCGCACCGTCGGCGGCGGCGTCAAGGCCGAAGCCTTCGCGGTCTGCAACGTCGTGCACGAACCGCCGGTCGAGCGCTGCCGGCGCTACATCCGCTAGCGTCGGCGCGTGGCAAGCTGCGCAGACCGGACACGCGGGCCGCGCCGCGCCCCGCGTGTCCGGTCCCACCCCTTGCCAGCAGGAGCCTGACGGTGTTCTCCCATGTCTTCGTCGGCTGTGCCGACTTCGAGCGTGCACTCGCCTTCTACGGCCCGGTGATGGCCGCGCTGGGCCTGGAACGCCGCTTCGTCGAACACGAGCGTCCCTGGGCCGGCTGGCAGGCGCCCGGTGTCGCGCGGCCGCTGTTCCTCGTCGGCCACCCTCACGACGGTGCGCCGCACGCGCCCGGCAACGGCCAGATGCTCGCCTGGCTCGCCGCCGATCGGGCGACGGTCGATCGTGTGCATGCCGTCGCGCTGGCGCACGGCGGGCGCTGCGAAGGGCCGCCGGGGCCGCGGCCCGAGTACCACGAGCACTATTACGGCGCCTACTTCCGCGACCCCGACGGCAACAAGCTCGCCGTCGCCTGCCACGCGCCGCCGGCGCGCTGACGCTAGGCGCCGCGCTTCCTCGTCTTGAAGCGCTCCACCGCCGCCCAGTGGTCCTCGTGCACCCAGGCGTGCACGAAATGGCGCTGCTCGATCTCGCGCCGTTCGCGGTAGGGCTCGCCGCGGCGCAGCGCACGCGTCTGCTCGACGGCGCCGGTCAGCGCCGCGCGGGTCTGGGCCAGGATGGGCGCGATGAACGCCTCGACCGCCGCCGGCATCGCCGCCGCGTCGGGCACGACGAGGTCGGCCAGGCCCCAGGCGAGCGCCGTCTGCGCCGGCACCAGCTCGCAGCGCGACATCATGCGCAGCGCACGCGCCGGGCCGACCAGCGCCGCCAGGTCGGGGCCGCCGCCCCAGGCGGAGGTGATGGCCAGCTTGCCGTGGATGAAGCCGATGTGCGTGCCTTCGCGCATCAGGCGGAAGTCGCAGGCCACCGCGAGCTCGCTGCCGCCGCCGATGGCGTCGCCGTTGAGCACCGCCACCACCGGCACCGGACAGTCGCGCACCGTGTCGAGCACGGTGCGGCCGCGGTCGGACATCAGGCGCGCGTCGTCGTCGCTGCGCACCGACTCGAGCTCCAGCACGTCGCCGCCGGCGGCGAAGTAGCGTTCGCCGGCGCCGCTGACCAGCACGCAGCGCAGGCTGTCGTCGTGGGCGTGCTGCAGCAGCGCTTCGCGCAGCGCGGTCAGCACCGCCATCGACAAGGGGTTGTGGCGCTCCGGCCGGTCGACGGTCAGGCGCAGGATCGCGCCCTCGCGTTCGACTCGCAGCGGGGAGGGTTGGTCCATCGGGGGACTCCTGTTGCGGCCGGCCGCGCCAGGTGGCGGCCGGGAAGCGGAATTCTCCCCCCAGGTGCGGCCGGCGCCGGCACCGGCCCGGTTCGCCTCAGGCTGCAGGTGCGATGCGCCCTGTCAGGCGTCGAGCGGGGGCGGACCGGCGGCGACGGTGGCGACCCGGTTGCTGCAGCCCATGCCGCTGCGGATTGACGCCAGAAGATGGGCGGGCAGCATCGCTGGTGCCAGCGCGCAATCGACTGGCGATATCCGTCGCAATAGAGCAGTTGCCGGTTCTGGTGAATATCTCCTCGGAGTTCGTCTGGATGTGATTTATTGATGCCTAGAATATTCGGCGGATTGCCGGCGGCAGATGAAATCGCCGGGCAATGCCGGTGGCGGCCATGTCGGCAACGGCTGGTTTATGCGTCGTTCGCGGCGCCTTGAACAGCGTCCCGCCAATGCGGCAGACATGACAACCGAAGCCCCCGGCTGTACGGCGCGTGAGAGACAGGTCCTCGAAGCGATCGCCGAAGGTCTGGCGTGCCGCGACATCGCGACCCGGCTCGGGATCAGCGAAGCCACGGTGCGAAAGCACCGCAGCAACATGCTGGCAAAGCTGGGTCTGCGCAACGCGGCGCAGCTCGTTGCGCATGCGCGCACTCGAGGCTGGCTGGCCGCCTTCCCGGTGCAGCATTTTCGCGAACCTGTCGGCGCGTGAGCAGGAGGTGATGCGGCTGGTGCTCCAGGGGCGCACCAGCAAGCAGATCGGGCGCCTGCTCGGCATCAGCGACTTCACCGTGCGCAAGCATCGGGAACATCTGCTGCGCAAGCTGAATCTGCGCAGCACCGCGCAACTGGTCGCGCTCGCGCTGCGTTCCGGCTTTCGGCCGGAGTCCGGCGACTGAATTCGCTGCAATCGAATACGACATCGGGAGTATTTGCACCGATCCGGATCGCTCCAAAAGATCGCGCCATAACGTTCCGCGCGCCTGCGGCCCGACGGACACAAGAGAACTCAGGGACGAACATGGCAAAAGCGAACGTCTGGGCATCGCGCGCTGGGCCTGGGGGCCCGTGATGACCCCCGGCGAGGTGCTCCGCTTCGACGGTTTCGAACTTCATCCTGTCGAACGCCGCCTGCTCGTGCGCGGACAGCCCGTCCTCGTGGGCTCGCGCGCCTTCGACCTGCTCCTGGCCTTGGCGCAACAGGGCGGGGCGCTGGTCACCAAGGACCAGTTGCTCGACCGTGTATGGCCGAACCTGGTGGTGACCGAGAACAACGTCCACGTCCAGGTGTCGGCGCTGCGCAAGCTGATCGGCGGGCAGGCGATCCGCACGGTGCCCGGGTACGGCTACCGGCTTGCGGTGCAGCCGCTGCCAGAGCCCGCGGGTAGCCACGGGCCGGCCGCAGGACTTGCCGGCGCCCGCTCGCCGCCGCGACCCGCCGAGATGTTCGGCCGCGAGGACGAACTCGCGCTGCTCGTGCAGCTGCTGGCGGCGCATCGCCTGGTCAGCATCGTCGGCCCGGGAGGGGTCGGCAAGTCCATGCTGGCGGACGCGGGCGCACGCGCCAGCGTCCAGGCCGGGCAGCGCGGCGCCTGCTGGGTCGACGTGCATGGGCTGACCGAGGCGCAGCAGCTGCCAGAGGCCGTGGCCCGGGCCCTCGACGGCACCGACCGGGCGCCCGCGCCGCCGTCGGACATCGCCCCGGCCTTGCGCGCCAGTCCCGCCCTCGTGGTCCTGGATGGTGCCGAACACCTGCTGGACGCCGTCGCCCGCGTGGCGGGAGACATCCTGGACGATGCGGCGGGCCCGCGCCTGCTGGTCACGAGCCAGGCGGCACTGCGCGTCGAGGGCGAGCGCGTGCTGCGTCTGTGCACGCTGCCGATACCGCCGCCCGGTGTCCAGCCGGACATCGCCATGCGATGTGGTGCCGTCGCACTCTTCGCCCACGAGGCCCAGGCCGCGGACCAGCGCTTCGCACTCGACGAAGGCAATGTCGCGCTCGTGTTGGACGTGTGCCGCCGGCTCGACGGCCTGCCCCTGGCCATCAAGCTGGCCGCGCAGCGCACGCACGCACTCGGTTTGACGGCATTGCGCGACCTGCTGCCCGCTCATCTGCAACTGCTGCGCAATGCCAGGCGCGGTGCGCCGGCGCGCCATCAGACGCTGATGGCTTCGTTCGACTGGAGTTTCCGGCTGCTCGACGAGATGCAGCGCCTGGTGCTGTGCCGGCTCGCGGTGTTCGACGGTGTCTTCGCGCTCGACCACGCGACACAGCTGGTCGCCGGCGGCGACCTCGATCCCTGGGCGGTGATGGAGGTCATGGCGAGCCTGGTGGAGCGGTCCTTGATCCAGCGCGATGCCCAGGCACTGAACGCCTATCGCCTGGTGGTGGGCATCCGCGAGCTGGCGTGCCGGCTGGGCGACGAGGCCGAAGACCGCGGGCAGCCGCCCGGCCGTCTTTAGAACGTTTCAGTCCCGTCTTCAGACCCGGCCAGGACTGAAGGCCGGCATCAGATCGACAGTGCAAGCGCAACGGCAATCCCGCCCTTGCGCTTGAACCCAACCGATCAGGACCGCCATGACAACCGCTCTCACTCTCCAGCGTTCCCAGGGCCTGCGGGCCGCGACGAATCCGTTGTTTGCCCTGCCGGGCGTCGAGCACCTGTTTTCCGGCAGCCCGGTGGTGCTCGCCGCACCGACCCACGCCGACGACAAGCAGAACGGCTCGGGCGACAGCGCCGGCCGCGCGACGAACGTCAAGGCCCGCGGTGGCAACGACGCCCGCCAAAGCCGAGACGCCGGCTGAGAGGCCGCCATGATCTCGTTTCGCATCGAAGCTGGTGACCGCCTGCTGCCGTGGACCGCTGCTGCGGGCCGCTGGGTGGCCGGGCGCAGCTGGGTCCAGCCTTTCGAACATCCCGCGCTCGAGTGCTGCTCGCTGGTGAGCCCAGACCGGCTTGCCTTCATCGTGCGCGAGCGGGGCGCCATGACCGGTCGCCTGACCGGCCTGGAGCCGCAGCGGGTGGACGAGCAGGCGTGGGACGAGCAGCTTGCCGCGGCACTGCAATGGCCGCTCAACGTCAGCGTGCTGACGTGGCGGACCGATGCAGCCGGGTCGGTGCTCCTTCGGTGCGGCGGCTGGGGCACGGCTCCGGTGTGCCTGGCCGTGCAGCGCGACACGCTGCACGGCCACTGGGACCCGGCGCAGCTGTACCGCTTCCTGCAGGGCGGTGTCGACTTCGGTCGCGCCGCCTACCTGCTGGCGCGCATCGGCGCGCCGTACTCGCGGCGCACGCTCTTCCCGGGCATGCAGCTGCTGACCGAGCGCGCCTGCGCCGACTGGGACCCCGAGCGGCACGGCCTGCGGATCGACTACCCACAACCGATGCCGGTGGCCGGGCCGCGCACCCTGCGCGCCGATGCCGACGTGCTCGGCAGCTTCGAAGCGCTGCTGGGCGCGAGCATCACGCGCTGGCTGGACCCAGGCCGTGACGTGTTCGCCACGGAGCTGAGCGGCGGCCTGGACAGCGCCGTGGTGGGGCTGGTCGCCGCCAAGCTCAGCGGTCGGCCGGTGCGCAGCTACGGGCTCATCGTCCCCGACGAAACCGGCCGCGTGCAGACGCGACGACGGCAGCTGATCGTCGAGCGCCTCGGGGCGCTGGACAGCGCCATCGACGCCTCGCGCCACACGCCTTTCAGTTCGCCGCGGCACGAGGGTGACGACGCCATCGTGCCCTGGGGCGAGTTCTATCACGAGGCCTTTCTGGCGCTGCTGCGCCGTGCTCGCGGCCACGGCGTGCACACCATCCTCACCGGCATCGGCGGTGACGAGATCTCGACGCTGGCGCACGACGAGCTGGATCCGCGCCGGCCCGCCCCGATGGCGGAACCGGCCCTGCCGAGCTACCTCAGCGACCGTGCGCTGCAGGCCTTTCGCGAGGAGGCGCAGCACGGCCTGGACTGCGCGCCGAACGGGGCCGCCCTGCGCAGCGTCTTCGAGGCCGCGCAGGCCGGCACCGCGGTCTATCTGCGCGCCGGTGTCTGGCCGCTGTATCCGTACGCGACGCCCGAGCTCGTCGAGTTCTGCCGCAGCCTGCCGGCCGAGTGGCGGCGCGGCCGGCGGCTGCAGCGTGAGTACCTGGCACGGCACGGCCTGCCGCAGGAGGTCTACCGGCCGGAGCTGCCGGAGAGCTTCATTCCGCTGCTGGACCAGGCGATGCGGCACGACGCGCGCAAGACCATCGAGGCGCTGTTCCAGGACTCGCTGCTGGCCGACGCCGGCCTGGTCGACACCCCGCGCCTGCTGGCGGCCTACCGCCGTTACTGCAGCGGCGAGGACCTGAGCGAGTCCGACTTCCTCCTCGAGGCCGTCGTGCTCGAACTGACGCTGCGCACGCTGCAGGCCGGCACCGAACGACAGCACGAGGCCGTCGCGGCCTGAGTTCCATCCATCGGAGGGCACCACGCCTCCATCGCGGCACTGGCATCGCGGGCAACCAGGCTGAGGACGCAAGACCCGCTCACCGTGCGCGACGCCGCTCAGCCGGCGCGCGCGATCCCGTCAACCTTAGCGGAGCACGAATATGGCCAACGTCGACCAAAGCGTCATGTGGGCGCGACTGATGCAGTCCATGCAAGCGGAACTGTTTCCCAACGGCCTCGGGGCCGGCACGATGTTCTCGGCCGCATCGGTGGCCCGTTCGATCAACCTCAACGCCACCGATGCCGGCGTCACCAACTACGGCATCTATTCGCTGGGCGACATCATTCCCGCCAACAGCCCCGACTACAACCCGGCGCCCAGCGGCCTGGCCGCGTCGTACATGCAGTTCCTGGCCTGGATCGATCTGGGTGGCGACACCAATCCGAACCTGCAGTCGCAGCTCAACATCGCGCTCGCCGGCGATGGCGGCGCCAACCCCGGCCTGATCGCCATCCAGGCCGGCTACAACAACACCTACAACGCTGCCGCCAAGGCCTATACGGACCAGAAGGCGGCGGCCGCCACGGTCGGCGACACGGTCGCCCCGTTCAAGAGTTGGGTCCTGACCAACTACCCCTCGCTCGCCACGGCGCAGAGCCAGCTCGCGGGTGCGCAATCGAAGGTGGACCAGCTGAGCAACCAGCTCTACGGGCCCGGCTATCAGCAGGTCCAGCTGGCGCGCCAGATCACCGGGATCAACGGCGGCGCCCAGGATCCGATGCAGCAGAACAACTACAACATGCAGATCACCTCGGCGACCTACATCCCGCCGGGCTCGACGGCGGCGGTGATCGGGCAGGCCGCACCGTCCACCACGGCCAGCACGGTCACGAACGTGTCGTCCTACGTGCCGCTCTACCAGTTCGACACCGCCTACGCGGCGACCTACACGCAATGGCAGGCCGCGAGCGTCGCCGGCACGATCGGGCAGACCTTCCACTTCGACTCGAGCAGCCAGGACTACGACTACCAGGCTTCGGGCTGGAATGCCTCGGCCAAGGCGAGCTGGTCGGACTTCTTCAGGACGGTCAGCGGCTCGACCAGCTCCAGCGCCACGGCCGTGTCCGTGGACGCCAGCTCGTCCGCGTTCAGCTTCGATGTGTCCTTCGTCGGCGCCAAGGCCTTCGGCATCAACCCGGGGCCCTGGTGGCAGAACGGCTCGCTGGTCAGCACCTATCGCGACAAGCTCAAGCCCGGTGCGCCTGACTTCTTCTCCGACGCCGGCGCCCTGGCGCGGCGCGCCTCGCAAGTGGTGCTGGGGTTCGAGCCGACCATCACCATCAAGATGTCGGCGCAGGACTACAGCCGCGTCAAGTCGTCCTGGCAGACCCAGGCGGCGCTCACCATCGGTGTGGGGCCGTTCAGCTTCGGCGCCTCGGGCGGGGCGAACTCGTCCAAGGACCAGATCCATTACGACGATGCCAGCTCGTCGATCCGGATCGGCCCGATCAAGTCCACGATGCCGGTTCTGCTGGGCGTGGTCAGCAGCAGGCTCTGAGCGCCTGCCACCCCTCACCGCCCCGGGCCGACGGCCCGGGGCGGCCCCCATGCCGGCAGGGAGCGCCGCCACCATGACCACCAAAGACAACGGGTTGAAGTCGGCCTGGGCCGATTGGGCCGACGCGCTGGTCGCCACGCTGTTCCCGGCCGGCCTGGGCTCGGGCCAGCACTTCGCTTTCGGGCAAACCACGCTGGTCGCCGACTTCGCAAACAGTGATCCGGAAGTCATCAACTCCGAGATCTTTCGCATCGGCGACTCGGTGCCCCAGCCGTCCCCGGATTTCGTGCCGATGGGCAGCCTGTACGAGGCCTACGGCTTCTTTCTGCAGCGCCTGTCGTCGCCAGCGCTGGCCTCGGCGCTGGCGGCCTGGAAGGACGCCACCAGCATCAGCCCCAGTCGCTTCAACATGCCGACGAAGATAGGCACGCAGGCACCGGCCGGCACCGTGCCGGTCGGGCCTGCCGCCGATCCGCAGGGCTCGACCACCTATCTGCCGGCCTATTCGCTGGATGCCGGCTTTCGCGGCCGGTACAAGGAATGGCAGGCGTCCAGCGTTGCCGGACGAACCAGCGACGGCGGCGTCATCCGCGTCAGCTCGGCCGGCAGCGCCGCGGGTGCGCCGGTCCTGCGATCCATGAAGGCGAGCGCAGGCCCTGCGGCCGATGCGCTGCCGCCGTTCATCCGGTTCCACGCGCCGGGCGTGGTCGCCAAGACATCGATGCGGGATCTGGCCGGCCCGCAGGCGGCAGCGCCAGTTGCGACCCCGGCCTTGGACAGCTACTCGCTGGAGGTGTGCTTTACCGGCCTGGGCACCTTCATGCTGGGGCCGACCCAGTGGTTCAGCGACACGGCGGTACGTTTGTTCGCGAGCCAGCTTACGGCGGCGGACCAGGTCAGCTACTTCGGCCGCCAGGGCGTGCTGGCGCGTCGCATCTACCAGGTCGTCGTCGGCTTCGAACCCTCGGCGACCTTGCGCTTCGACGCTGGAAGCTCCGGCAACCGCAACGCAAAGCCGCTGCTGGCGCCGCCCCCCGGCGCCTCGATCGGCGTGGGCCCGCTGAGTTTCGACAGCGCCTCGCTGAAATCGGCCACCGGCGGTGACGGCACGACCCTCACCATCGGTCCCGCCGCGTCCAGCATGCCGATCCTGCTGGGCGTGGTCAGCATGGATCTGGCCCGTGTGGACGCTGTGCCATAGGCGGGTGTTCCGGTGTGGCCGATCCCGTCAGACGGGGGACGGGCTGGCAGCCGATCGCGCCGCCGGCCGCCGCTGCCGGCGCCTCAGGCCACGAGTGCGATCGCGCCCTGGTAGGCGCCGAGCAGCAGCGCGCTGACGGCGATGTTGGCCAGCAGGTGGCGTTCGCCCATGCCGACGTGGATGCCGACGCGGGCGCTGACCGCGCCCCACATCACGACGATCAGCAGCGCGCCGGCGTCGGCACGCGCCAGGCCGAAACCGCCCGCCTGCAGCAGGCCGACGATCAGCAGCCAGAGTCCGCAGCCCATCACGGCAGCGGCGGTGAGCTCGTTGAAGCTGGGTTTGCGCAGCGCGATGCCGATGAGTTTCATGGGTGAGACCGGACGGTGCGCCGGCCGCCGGCAGTCGAGGCTGGCGTTTCGGGCGCGGTAGATGATGTCCTTCAGCGTAGCGGCCAGGCCTCGCGCTCAGCCTTGAAATAGGTCAAGCGAAACCACGCTGTTGCACGCCTTGCGGGTTCAGGTGCCGCGCACGAAGGGGTTGTGCCGGCGTTCCTCGCCGAAGCTGCTCTCGGGCCCGTGGCCGGTAATGAAGACGGTGTCGTCGCCCATCGGCCACAGGCGGTCGCGGATGCTGTCGAGCAGGGTCTGCATGTCGCCGCCGGGGAAGTCGGTGCGGCCTATGCTGCCGGCGAACAGCACGTCGCCGACGAAGGCGCGCCGGGCTTCGGCGCTGTGGAAGACCACGTGTCCCGGCGTGTGGCCCGGGCAGTGGCGTACGGCCAGCGTCGAGCGGCCGACGGCGACCGTGTCGCCGTCCTGCAGCCAGCGCACCGGCATGAAGGGCTCGGCCGGCGGGAAGCCGAACATTGCCGCCTGCTGCTGCAGCGCCTCGATCCAGAAGCGGTCGCCCTCGTGCGGGCCGACGATGGGCAGCGCCAGTTCACGCGCCATCTGGCCGGCGGCGCCGGCGTGGTCGATGTGGGCGTGGGTCAGCAGGATCAGGCGCGGCGCGACATCCAGTTCGTCGATGGCGGCGAGGATCCGGGGCAGGTCGCCGCCCGGGTCGATGACGGCCGCTTCGCGGGTCTGGTCGCACCAGACGATGGAGCAGTTCTGCTGGAAGGCGGTGACGGGGACGGTTCGGTACTGGAGCATCGCAATAAGGGTTAGGCCCGACCGGGATTAGACCAAGACCGGCGCGGTCTGGCCTCCACCGGGCAACCGGTCATTCGGCGTTCCCCGTTCGAAAACCGTCCGACCGACCGGAAATCGAACGTCCGGCCAGGTCGGTCCGAGGGCTGGAGGCGGCTCCGCGTTTTCCCGCGCCTGTTGAATCGAATCAAGCACTTGGCGCAGCCGTGCGCGCTCGCGCAGCGGCTGGCATGGCCGCTGCACTGGGGCTGGCGGGCGGCAGCGCTGCCCAGGCGGGCGCCGCGGCTGGATCGCGGCGCCTTCGACCCACGAAAAAACGGAGACAAGTTCATGCCCGCCCAACCCCAGGTGCAGGTGATGGGAATCGATGCCGGCGGCACGATGACCGACACCTTTTTTGTCCGCGAGGACGGCCGCTTCGTCGTCGGCAAGGCGCAGAGCAATCCGGCCGACGAATCGCTGGCCATCTACCACTCGTCGCGCGACGCGCTCGCCCACTGGGGCCGCGAGGTCGACGAGGTCTACCCCGAGCTGCTGACCTGCGTGTACTCGGGCACGGCGATGCTCAACCGCGTGGTGCAGCGCAAGGGCCTGGACGTGGGCCTGATGGTCAACAAAGGCTTCGAGCACGTGCACTCGATGGGCCGCGCGATCCAGAGCTACCTGGGCTACGCGCTGGAAGAGCGCATCCACCTCAACACCCACCGCTACGACGAACCGCTGGTGCCGCTGGCGCGCACCCGCGGCGTCACCGAGCGCACCGACGTCCAGGGCACGGTGGTGATCCCGCTGCGCGAGGCCGAGGTGCGCCAGGCCACGCGCGAGCTGGTCGAGGCCGGCTCCCAGGCGATCGTCATCTGCCTGCTGCAGTCGCACAAGAACGGCGCCAGCGAGCAGCGCGCGCGCGACGTCTGCCGCGAGGAGCTGCAGCGCCTGGGCGTGGAGCTGCCGGTGTTCGCCTCGGTCGACTACTACCCGCAGCGCAAGGAGAGCCACCGGATGAACACCACCATCCTCGAGGCCTACGCTGCCGAGCCGTCGCGCCAGACGCTGAAGAAGGTCAGCGACCGCTTCCGCCAGCACGGCGCCAAGTTCGACCTGCGCGTGATGGCCACCCACGGCGGCACCATCAGCTGGAAGGCCAAGGAGCTGGCGCGCACCATCGTCTCCGGGCCGATCGGCGGCGTCATCGGCGCCAAGCTGCTGGGCGAGGCGCTGGGCGACGAGAACATCGCCTGCTCGGACATCGGTGGCACCAGCTTCGACATGGCGCTGATCACCAAGGGCAGCTTCGCCATCGCCTCCGACCCCGACATGGCGCGCCTGGTGCTGTCGCTGCCGCTGGTGACGATGGACTCGGTGGGCGCCGGCGCCGGCAGCTTCGTGCGCCTGGACCCGTACAGCGGCGCGATCAAGCTCGGGCCCGACAGCGCCGGCTACCGCGTCGGCACCTGCTGGCCCGAAAGCGGCCTGGACACGGTGTCGGTGTCCGACTGCCACGTCGTGCTCGGCTACCTGAACCCCGACAACTTCCTCGGCGGCGCGATCAAGCTCGACGTGCAGCGTGCCCGCGAGCACATCCAGGCGCAGATCGCCGGCCCGCTGGGCCTCGGCGTCGAGGACGCCGCCGCCGGCGTCATCGAGCTGCTGGACCTGCAGCTGCGCGAGTACCTGCGCAGCAACGTCAGCGCCAAGGGCTACAGCCCGACCGACTTCGTCTGCTTCAGCTACGGCGGCGCCGGCCCGGTGCACACCTACGGCTACACCGAGGGCCTGGGCTTCAAGGACGTGGTGGTGCCGGCCTGGGCCGCGGGTTTCTCGGCCTTCGGCTGCGCCTGCGCCGACTTCGAGTACCGCTACGACAAGAGCGTGGACCTGGCGCTGTCGCAGCTCGCCTCGGCCGAGCAGAAGGGCGCCGCCGCGGCCACCATCCAGCAGGCCTGGAGCGACCTCGCGGCCAAGGTGGTCGAGGAGTTCCGCATCAACGGCTTCAAGCCCGAGGACGTGATCCTGCGCCCGGGCTACCGCATGCAGTACATGGGCCAGCTCAACGACCTGGAGATCGACTCGCCGGTGGCCGCCGCCGCCAGCGCCGAGGACTGGGACCGCATCGTCGAGGCCTTCGAGACCACCTACGGCCGCGTCTACGCCAGTTCGGCGCGCTCGCCGGAGCTGGGCTTCTCGGTCACCGGCGCGATCATGCGCGGCATGGTGGTCACGCAGAAGCCCGTGCTGCCGGAGGACCCCATCGGCGAGCCCACGCCGCCGGCCGAAGCCCGCATCGGCACGCGCCGGCTGTACCGCCACAAGCAGTGGCACGAGGCGGTGATCTGGCGCATGGAGGCGCTGCGCGCCGGCAACGAGATCGTCGGCCCGGCCATCGTCGAGTCCGACGCCACCACCTTCGTCGTGCCCCAGGGTTTTGCCACCACGCTGGACAAGCACCGCCTGTTCCACCTGCGCGAGCTTGCCCGCAGCGGCCGCCAGACCCACTGAACCCCGAGGAGACACACCATGAAGATGAGCTACCGGGAAGTCGGCTTCGCCAATCTGCTGGGCAACGGCCAGACGCTGAAGGAATACCGCGACGGCATCCTCGAGCGCACGCGCCGGACCGGCCACTACAACGGCCTGGAGCGCCTGGCGCTGCGCGAGAAGGACCCGATCGGCTACGAGAAGCTGTTCTCCAAGCTGCGTGGCGGCCTGGTGCATGCGCGCGAGACCGCCAAGAAGATCGCCGCCAGCCCCATCGTCGAGCAGGAAGGCGAACTCTGCTTCACGCTCTACAACGCCGCGGGCGACTGCGTGCTCACCTCCACCGGGATCATCATCCACGTGGGCACGATGGGCGCGGCGATCAAGTACATGATCGAGAACGACTGGGAGTCCAACCCCGGCATCGCGCCCGGTGACATGTTCACCAACAACGACTGCGCGATCGGCAACGTCCACCCCTGCGACATCGCCACCATCGTGCCGATCTTCGTGCAGGACAAGCTGGTGGGCTGGGTCGGCGGCGTCACCCACGTCATCGACACCGGCGCGGTGACGCCGGGCTCGATGTCCACCGGCCAGACGCAGCGCTTCGGCGACGGCTACATGATCACCTGCCGCAAGACCGGCATCAACGACACGCCGCTGCGCGACTGGCTGCACGAGAGCCAGCGCTCGGTGCGCACGCCCAAGTACTGGATCCTGGACGAACGCACCCGCATCGCCGGCTGCCACATGGTCCGCGCGCTGGTCGAGGAGACCATCGCCGAGGACGGGCTGGAGACCTACGAGCAGTTCGCCACCGAGGTGATCGAGGAAGGCCGCCGCGGCCTGGCCACGCGCATCAAGGCGATGACGCTGCCGGGCAAGTACCGCAAGGTGGCCTTCGTCGACGTGCCCTACAAGCACCCCGACGTTCAGACCTCCAACGCCTTCGCCAAGCTCGACTCGATCATGCACGCGCCGGTGGAGATGGAGATCCGCGCCGACGCCTCCTGGCGGCTGGACTTCGAGGGTGCCAGCCGCTGGGGCTGGCACAGCTACAACGCCCACCAGGTGGCCTTCACCAGCGGCATCTGGGTGATGATGACGCAGACCCTGGTGCCCACCCAGCGTATCAACGACGGCGCCTACTACGGCACCGAGTTCCACATGCCCAAGGGCGGCTGGAACAACCCCGACGACCGCCGCACCGGCCACGCCTACGCCTGGCACTTCCTGGTCTCGGCCTGGACGACGATGTGGCGCGGCCTGGGTCAGGCCTATTTCAGCCGCGGCTACCTCGAGGAGGTCAACGCCGGCAACGCCAACACCAGCAACTGGCTGCAGGGCGGCGGCATCAACCAGGACGGCGAGATCCACGCCGTCAACAGCTTCGAGGCCAGTTCCTGCGGCACCGGCGCCGGCGCGATCAAGGACGGGCTGAACCACGGCGCGGCGATCTGGAACCCCGAAGGCGACATGGGCGACATCGAGATCTGGGAGATGGCCGAGCCGCTGCTGTACCTGGGCCGCAACGTCAAGGCCAACTCGGGCGGCTACGGCCAGTACCGCGGCGGCCACGGCTTCGAGACGCTGCGCATGGTCTGGAAGGCGCAGGACTGGACCATGTTCTTCATGGGCAACGGCTACATGAACAGCGACTGGGGAATGATGGGCGGCTACCCCTCGGCCACCGGCTACCGCTTCGAGGCGCACGACACCGGCCTGGCCCAGCGCATCGCCAGGGGCGAGACGCTGCCGCTGGGCGGCGACACCAACCCCGACCTGCCCGACTACGAGAACCACCTCGGCCCCGACGCCCGCGTCAAGCGCGACCACCAGTGCATGACCACCGAGGACTGCTACGCCAACCACGACCTCTACCTCAACTACATCCGCGGCGGCCCGGGTTTTGGCGACCCGCTGGACCGCGAGCTGCCGGCCATCGCCGCCGACCTGAACAACGGTTTCCTGCTGCCCGAGTACGCGCAGAAGGTGCACGGCGTGGTCGCCACGCGCGACGCCCACGGCCAGTGGAAGATCGACGAGAAGGCCACCGCGCTGCAGCGCATCGAGATCCGCCAGCAGCGCATCGCGCGCTCGGTGCCCACGCGCGAGTGGATGAAACACGAGCGCGAACGCATCCTCGACAAGCAGGCTTCGGTGCAGGTGCAGCACATGTTCGCCACCAGCTTCGGGCTGTCGGCGAAGTTCGAGAACCAGTTCCGCAGCTTCTGGGACCTGCCCGACACCTGGCAGCTCAAGGAAGAAGACCTGGGCGTGCCCTCGTACGGCTCGAAGTTCCGCATGGACCTCTCGGCGATGCCCGACGTGCACACCGTCACGCTGGTCGAGCAATGAGCCCCGGTGCCCCGACAACCCTCTGACGAAAGAGCCAACCCGATGTCCACCTACACCCCCGAGCAGGTCAGCAAGCTCGTCGACGGCAAGCTCGACTGGGACACCACGCTGCGCATGCTGTCCATGCCCAAGGACCCCGAGCGTTTCTCGCTGTACCTGCAGGCGCTGCAGGCCAGGCGCCCGTGGAGCGACCGCATCGTGCTGCCGCTGGGCCCGCACCTGCACGTCGTGCAGCAGACGCAGAGCAAGCGCTGGGTCATCCAGTGCGATTGCGGCCACGTGTTCTGCGACTGGAACGAGAACTGGAAGCTGCACGCCAACCTGTACGTGCGCGAGACCGAGGCGGCGATGACCGAGGTCTACCCCCGGCTGATGGCGCCCGACACCGCCTGGCAGGTCTACCGCGAGTACAGCTGCCAGCAGTGCGGCACGCTGCACGACGTCGAGGCGCCGACGCCCTGGTATCCGGTGATCCACGACTTCGAGCCCGACATCGACGCGTTCTACAAGGAGTGGGTCAAGCTGCCGCTGCCTGAACGATCGAACTAAGGCCCCCCCCCGAAGCGCCTTCGGCGCACCTTGCAGGCCGCGCCGGGCCGGTGGCCCGGCCCTTCGGCTGGCGCGGACCGTCCACCGGACGGTCCACGTCCCGCCGAAGCCCCCCCGAGGGGGCGACGCCAGTGGACCGGCAGAGCCGGTCCACGGCGTCCGCTGGATTGAGGCGGCACTTCGCTTCGGGACGGACCTGCGCGTCGGGGCGGGACTCTGCCTCGGGGCAGCCCTGCGCGTCGGGGCGGGACTCTGCCTCGGGGCAGCCCTGCGCGTCGGGGCGGGACTCTGTCTCGGGGTGGCCCTGCGCCTCGGGGCGGCAGTCCGCCTCGGGACATTCCTGCTTGTGACGAGGGCATCACCACGCCATGCTGCCGCCACCATGAATCTCGCCCTGCTGCTTGCACGCGTCGCCGCGCAGGACCCCGAGCGCCCGGCCGTGCTGCACGGCGAGCGGCTGCTGTGGCGTTACGGGCAATGGGCCGGGCGCTGCGCGCGGCTGGCCGGCGGGCTGCGCCGGCTGGGCCTGGCGACGGGCGAGCGCATCGCGCTGGTGCTGCACAACCACCCGGCCTATCTGGAGCTGATGTGGGGCGCGTGGTGGGCCGGGCTGGCGATCGTGCCGATCAACGCCAAGCTGCATGCGCGCGAGGTCGCCTGGATCGTCGGCCACAGCGGCGCGCGGCTGTGCCTGGTCGATGCCGACACCGGCGCCGGGCTGGACGCCGGCTGCCCGCTACTGGCCATCGACGACGCCGGCTATCACGCGCTGTTCGAGGCCGAGCCGCTGCCCATCACCGCGCGCGACGGCGCCGACCTGGCCTGGCTGTTCTACACCAGCGGCACCACCGGCCGGCCCAAGGGCGTGATGCTGGGCCACCGCCAGCTGCTGACGATGGGGCTGTGCTACTTCGCCGACGTCGACCCCATCGCCCCCGAGGACGCCAGCACCTACGCCGCGCCGATGTCGCACGGCGCCGGCCTGTACGCGGTGCCGCACGTCATCGCCGGCGCCCGCCACCTGGTGCCGGCCAGCGGCGGCGTCGACGCCGCCGAGCTGTTCGAGCTGGCGCGGCGCTGCGGCCCCTTGAGCCTGTTCGCCGCGCCCACCATCGTCAAGCGGCTGGTCGACCACGCTCAGGCCCACGGCCTGGACGGCGAGGGCCTCAAGACCATCGTCTACGGCGGCGCGCCGATGTACGCGGCCGACATCGAACGTGCGCTGCAGCAGCTCGGGCCGCGCTTCGTGCAGATCTACGGCCAGGGCGAGAGCCCGATGACGATCAGCGCGCTGTCGCGCCGCCACCTCGCCGACGCCGCCCACCCGCGCCGCGCGCAGCGGCTGGCCTCGGTCGGCGTCGCCCACAGCGCGGTCGAGCTGCGCATCGCCGACGAAGCCGGCCGGCCGCTGCCCGCAGGCACGCCCGGCGAGGTGCTGGTGCGCGGCGACACCGTGATGGCCGGCTACTGGCAGGACGCCGAAGCCAGCGCGGCCACGCTGCAGGACGGCTGGCTGCGCACCGGCGACGTCGGCGAGCTCGACGCCGACGGCTTTCTGACGCTGCGCGACCGCAGCAAGGACGTGATCATCAGCGGCGGCAGCAACATCTACCCGCGCGAGGTCGAGGAAGTGCTGCTGCGCGACCCGGCGGTGGCCGAGGTCTCGGTCATCGGCGCCCCCGACGAGCAGTGGGGCGAGGTGGTCGTGGCCTTCGTCGTGCCGCGGCCCGACGCCGCCTGCGACCCGGCGGCGCTGGACGCGCTGTGCCGCTCGCGCATCGCGCGGTTCAAACGCCCCCGGCACTACCGGCTGCTGCCGCAGCTGCCCAAGAACCATTACGGCAAGGTGCTCAAGACCGAGCTGCGCCGGCTGTGGGCGGGGGGCGGGTGAGCCCCGCCGCCGCCGGCCGCCGGCGCCCCTGATGCCCTGGATGCCAGAGGCCGGACACACGGCCCGGTGGAGACAAAGCAGCATGGCCTCATCACCCGACCAGATGTTCTCCAACCCCGGCGACGAATCGTCGGTGGCCAGGGCCTGGGAGTCCTTCCTCAACGGCGAAGACCGGCCCGCCGGCGTGCTGCGCGCGCTGGTCGACGGCTCCTGGCAGCGCTGCGCCCAGGCCAAGGTCGACCCCAACCGCCGCAGCGGCCCGCAGCCGGTGTCCGAACAGGACCTGTACCTGCTGCGCGAACGCCAGCGCGACATGCTCGAAGCCAGCGCCCCGGTGATGGCCTGCGCGCGCGACTACCTCGCCGAGACCGGCGCGCTGATGGCGCTGGCCGACACCAGCAGCACCATCCTCGCCACCGAGGGCGACCTGCCGGCGCTGCGCTCGGCCGAGACCATCCTGCTGGTGCCCGGCGTCAGCTGGAGCGAGGCGCTGTGCGGCACCAACGCCATCGGCACCGCGCTCGCGCTGGGTCAGCCGGTGCAGATCCATTCGGCCGAGCACTTCTGCGCCGGCATCAAGCGCTGGACCTGCTCGGCCACCGTCGTGCGCCACCCGGCCGATGGCGAGGTGATCGGCGTCGTCGACGTCTCGGGGTTGTCCTCGACCTACAACCGCCAGAGCCTGGCGCTGGTCGTCACCACCGCCAGCCGCATCGAGAGCCGGCTGGCGATGAACGAGATGGAGCGCCGGCTGCGCCTGCTGGAGCACGCGATGGGCCGCTGGTCGGCGGCCGGGCGCGACGCGCTGGTGCTGTTCGACCGCCGCGGCTGCCCGGTGAAAGCCAGCGAGCACGCGCAGATCGCCATCGCCGACGCCGGCGGCTCGATCGACCTGGCGACGATGCGCAGCGTGCCCGAGCTGGGCGCCGCGCCGCTGAGCCGCGGCGTCGGCCGCGCCGCGCTGCCGCCCTGGCTGCGGCCCGAGTGGCTGGAGCCGCTGGTGGTCAAGGGCGAGCACCTGGGCACGCTGCTGGTGATGCCCGCGCTGCAGGGGCGGGCGCGCATCGCCGCGGCGCCGCCCAGCGCCGAACGCACGCTGCCGGCCGGCGGCGCCGCCGCCGACCCCTTCGCCCACGTGCTGACCACCGACCCCGCGATGCGCGAGCTGATCCACCGCGCCACCCAGCTCGCGCGCTCGCGTGCGCCGGTGCTGCTGCAGGGCGAGACCGGCGCCGGCAAGGAGGAGTTCGCGCGCGGCCTGCACGGCGCGCACAGCGGCGCCTACGTGGCGCTGAACTGCGGCGGGCTGTCGCGCGAACTGCTGGCCAGCGAGCTCTTCGGTTATGCCGACGGTGCGTTCACCGGCGCGCGCAAGGGCGGCATGATCGGCAAGATCGAGGCGGCGCAGGGCGGCACGCTGTTCCTCGACGAACTGGGCGAGCTGCCGCTGGACATGCAGCCGCAGCTGCTGCGCGTGCTGGAGCAGGGCGTCATCTACCGTCTGGGCGACAACACGCCGCGCCGGGTCGACTTCCGCCTCGTGGCCGCCACCCACCGCGACCTGCGCCAGGAGGTCGCCGCCGGGCGCTTCCGCATGGACCTGTACTACCGCGTCGCCGTCACCAGCCTGCGCATCCCGCCGCTGCGCGAGCGGCCCGGCGACATCGCGCTGCTGGCCCAGCATTTCCTCGACCGCTTCCGCAGCCAGAACGGCCAGCCGCGCGAATGGCTGTCGCCGGCGGTGCTGGGCGCGCTGGCCGCCTACCGCTGGCCGGGCAACGTGCGCGAGCTGCGCAACGTCATCGAGGGTGCGGTGCTGACCTGTCCGGACGCGCCGCTCGCCGTGGCCGACCTGCAACTGGACCCCAGCACCTTCGACACCCCGGCGCCGGCGCTGGCGCCCGAGCCTGCGGTGACCAGCATGGCCGAGGGCGAGGAGGCGCTGATCGTGCGCGCCATCACCGCCAGCGGCGGCAACCTCACGCTCGCCGCCCGGCGCCTGAGCATCGCCAAGAGCACGCTGTACGCCAAGCTGCAGCGCTACGGCCTGAGCCGCGACGGCGCGCGCAAGGCCTCGCACTGAGGCGCGCCCGCGGGCGCCGCGCTCAGCGCGCCACGATGCCGACCGGCGACGACCCGCCCGCGCCGACCGTGCCCAGTGCGCCGAGCGCGCCGCCGGAGCCCAGCGTGTACTGCGACACCGTGCCGTCGCCGGCGTTGGCGACGTAGAGGTAGGCGTTGTCCGGCGTGATCGTGATGGCCGACGGCGTGCTGCCGGTGGCCACCGTGCGCGTGGCCATCGGCGTCAGCGTGCCGCCCGACACCAGGAACTGCGACACCGTGGCCGAGCCCGCGTTGGCCACGTAGGCCTGGGCGCCGGAGGAGCTGAGCACGATCGCGCGCGGCGTCGTGCCGGTGCTCTGGCTGCTGCTGTAGGTGAGCGCGCCGGTGCTGCTGTTGATCGCGTAGCTCAGCACCTTGGCGCTGCCGGCCAGCGTGACGAAGAGGTAGCCGCCGCCCGGGGCGACCGCCAGGCCCTGCGGCTTGCTGCCGCGGCTGGAGACGTCGACCGTGGACTTGGCCGTCAGCGCGCCGCTGCTGCTCACCGCGTACTGCGAGATCGTGTCGTCGCTGGCATTGGCCACGTAGGCGTAGGCGCCGTCGGGCGTGATCGCCAGCGCGTACGGCGACAGGCCGGTGGCCGCGGACGCCGGCGACAGTGCCGAAGGCTTGCCGCTGCTGGCCAGGCTGAACTGCGAGACGCTGGCGCCGCCGTAGTTCAGCGCGTACAGGTGCGACTCGTCGGGCGCCAGGGCGAGCGCATAGCCGAAGGTCGCGGCCTCGGCGCCGACGCTGGCCACGCTCAGCGCGCCGCTGCTGTCGATGTCCAGCACCGTCAGCGCCTCGTCGTCGCGGTAGTTCAGCCAGGCGCGGCTGCCGTCGCCGTTGACCACCAGCGCCGAGGGCGCGTAGGACACGCCGAGCGTCGCCGTGCCGAGCGCGGCGAGCGTGCCGCCGCTGCCGACGGCGAACTGCGACAGCGTGTTGCTGGCGCTGTTGGCGACGTAGACCCGGTACGTGCGGCAGCTGATGGCGACGCTGGCGACATCGCCGCTGGCGCTGCCGCTGCCCTTGCTGACCTGGCAGGTCTGGCCCGAAGGCTGGGAGCTGATGCTCACCGCGTAGCTGCCGCTGACGGTGCCGTCGAAGGTGAAGCGCGTGGCCCCGGACGCCACGGCCAGCGTGTCGCTGCCGTTGGCCAGCACCAGGCCGTCGGTGGCGAGGCCGCTGATCGTGCCGCCGAGCGTGTAGCTGCCCGAGTCGCTGCCGCCGCCACAGGCGGCCAGCAGGCCGGCCGCGAGCAGCGCGGCAGGCAGTGCGAAGTGGAGGCGGTGCGTCTTGGGACGGAGGCTCATGCTGGCGGGTCGGCGTGATGGTTGGGGGTTGCCGCGCGGCAGGCGCGCAGCCGCCCGGCCTGAACCGGGCGCGTCGCCCGAGTGTGCCCGTGCCGGCCACCGCGCAGACCGCGAGACAGACCGGTTTCTCCCCCGCTTTACCCAGCGCTGGCGTTCAGCGCCCGGTGTGCAGCGCGAGGTTGATCGCCAGCCCGCCGCCGGCCAGCCACAGCGCCAGCAGCGCCGCCAGCAGCAGCGGCCGGGCGCCGGCCCGGCGCAGCGCCGAGACGTGGGTCGTCAGCCCGAGCGCGGCCATGGCCGCGGCCAGCAGCGCGGTGTCCAGCGCCAGCAGCGCCTCGACCACCGCCGGCGGCAAACCCAGCAGCGGGTGCAGCGCCGCCACCGCGACGAAGGCGAAGGCGAACCAGGGCACGGCGATGCGGCGCGCCCCACCGGTGCCGGCGCCCTCGTGCGCCAGCCAGGCCGACAGCAGCAGCAGGAAGGGCGCGAGCAGCATCACGCGCACCAGCTTGGCGACGACGGCGGTGTCGGCCGCGGCTTCGCCCAGCGGGCGCGCCGCGACCACCACCTGCGCCACCTCGTGCACCGTCGAGCCGACATAAAGCCCGAACTGCGCAGCGTCCAGCCCCAGCAGCGGGTACAGCAGCGGATAGCCGAACATCGCCACCGTGCCGAAGACGACGACGGTGGCCACCGCCACCGCGACCTCGTCGCCGCGTGCGCGCACGACCGGCGCGCAGGCCATCACCGCGGCGGCGCCGCAGATCGAGCTGCCGGCGCCGATCAGCATCGCCGTGCGCCGGTCCAGCCCGAACAGGCGCACGCCCAGCGCCATCGCCAGCGCGAAGGTGCTGGCCAGCACCAGCAGGTCGACGGCGACGCCGGTGGCACCGAGCGCGCCGAGGTCGGCCAGGCTCAGCCGCAGGCCGTAGAGCACGATGCCCGCGCGCAGCAGGCCTTGTTTGGCGAAGTCGATGCCGGGCGCGGCGGCTGCCGTGCGCAGGCCCGGCAGGTGCGCACAGACGATGCCCAGCACGATGGCCAGCGTCAGCGCGCCCAGGCCGTGCGCGGCGAACCAGGGGCGGGTGGCCAGCAGCGCCGCCGCGGCGGCGAGCGTGCCGACCAGCACCAGGCCCGGCGCACGCCCGCGCCAGGCGGCGGCGCGAGGCAGGAGGGTGGTGCTGGCGGTGTTCACGGGCGCACTCTGCGCCGTGCCGACCAATCTGAAAAACGACTTCTCTACGTATCATCGATCGATGCAACAGCTTGATCGATTACGTTTCACGCTGCGCCAGCTCGAGGTGCTGATTGCCGTTGCCGACAGCGGCAGCACCGCCGCGGCCGGCGAACGGGTCGCGCTGTCGCAGTCGGCCACCAGCGCGGCGCTGGGCGAGCTGGAGTCGCTGCTGGGCGCGCAGCTGTTCGACCGCGTCGGCCGCCGGCTGCTGCTCAACGACAGGGGGCGCGCGGTGCTGCCGCAGGTGCGTGCCGCGCTCGACGACCTGCGCCGCGTCGAAGCCGGCTTCGGCGCCACGCCTGGCGCCGGTGGTGAAGCGCCGCTGGACCTGCGCCTGGCGGCCAGCCGCACCATCGGCACCTACCTCGTGCCGCCGATGCTGGCGGCGCTGCTCGGCCGCCAGCCGCAGGCCCGGGTGGCACTGCGCATCGCCAACACGCGTGCCGTGGCCGCCGCGGTGGCGCGGCTCGAGGTCGACGTCGGCCTGGTCGAAGGCCATTGCAGCGAACCCGATCTCGTGGTCGAGCGCTGGGCCGAAGACCGGCTGGTGCTGGTCTGCGCCGCCGCCGACCCGCTGGCGAGCCGGCCCGTCGGCGACGCCGAGCTGCGCGGCGCGCGCTGGCTGCTGCGCGAGCCGGGCTCGGGCACGCGCGAGGCGGTGGAGCAGGCGCTGCTGCCGCGGCTGGACTACTTCGTTCAGACGCTCGAGTTCGACAGCAACGAGGCGCTGCTGCAGGGCGTGGCCGCGGGGCTGGGCATTGCCTGCCTGTCGGTGCAGGTCGCCGCCGACCTGCTGGCACTGGGCCGCGTGCGCCTGGTGGCCACCGAGCTGCCGCCCATCGTGCGGCCGCTGTTCCTGGTGCACCACCGCGCGCGCGTGCCGTCGCCGGCGCTGCGGGCGGCGCTGCTGGCGCCCGCAGCCGGCCCGTAAACTCGCCGTCCTACGCGTTCGCGGCACCCGAGACACGACATGATCGAACTGGCGCTGGTGGGCATCGGCACCGGCAACCCGGACCACCTGACGCGCCAGGCGATGCGCACGCTGGCGGCGGCCGACCTGGTGATGATTCCGCGCAAGGGCGATGACAAGGCCGACCTGGCCGAGCTGCGCCGCACGATCTGCGCCGAACTGCTGGACGACACGAAGACCCAGCTCGCCGAGTTCGACCTGCCGGTGCGCGACGCGGCCACGCCCGACTACCGCCGCCGCGTCGACGACTGGCACGACGCGATCGCCGCGGTCTGGGCGCGCACCATCGCCGCGCACCCCGGTGCGCGGCGGGTGGCGCTGCTGGTCTGGGGCGACCCGGCGCTGTACGACAGCACGCTGCGCATCGCCGCCAGGCTGCAGCCGGCGCCGCGCATCAGCGTCGTGCCCGGCATCACCTCGATCCAGGCGCTGGCCGCGGCGCACGCGATCCCGCTCAACGAGATCGGCGCGCCCTTCGTCGTCACCACCGGCCGGCGGCTGCGCGACGAGGGCTGGCCGGCGGGTGTGGACACCGTCGTCGTGATGCTCGACGCCGGCGGCGCCTTCGAGGCGCTGGACGCCCAGGGCGTCGAGATCTGGTGGGGCGCCTACGTCGGCATGGCCGAGCAGATCACGATCGCCGGGCCGCTGGCCGAGGTGGGCCCGCGCATCCTCGCTGCCCGCGCCGAGGCCCGCGCGCGCCACGGCTGGGTGATGGACATCTACCTGCTGCGCCGGCGCGGCGGCTGAAGCCCGGCGCCGGCCGTGTTCAGGCCGGCGCCCGGCCGCCTTCAGCCAGCCAGACCCGGTTGCCACCGGCGCGTTTGGCCGCGTACATGGCCTCGTCGGCGCGGTGGATCAGCTGGTCGCCGGTTTCGCCGTGCGCGGGGTAGCAGACGACGCCGATGCTGGGCGACAACGACAAATGCTGCCCGGCCACCTCGAAGGGCTGGCACAGCGCCAGGCGGATCTTCTCGGCCACCGCCGGTGCATCCTGTGGCGCATGGACGTGGCTCAGCAGCACGACGAACTCGTCGCCGGCCATGCGGCCGACGGTGTCGGACTCGCGCACGCAGCGTTTCAGGCGCTGCGCCACCTGCTGCAGCAGGCCGTCGCCGACGGCGTGCCCGAAACGGTCGTTGACCGGCTTGAAAGTGTCGAGGTCCAGGTACAGCAGCGCCAGGTCCGCGTGATCGCGCCGCGCACGCGCCAGCGCCGTCGCCACGCGGTCCCGCACCAGGCTGCGGTTGGGCAGGTCGGTCAGCGCGTCGTGCCGGGCCACATGCTGCAGCCGCAGTTCGGCCTGCTTGCGCTCGATCGCCGACGCGACCTGGGCCGACACGAACTTCAGCAGCTCGACGTCGGCCGGGCCGTAGCGGGTGTCCAGCGAATGGCTTTTGACGACCAGCGCGCCGAAGACACCTTGCGGCCCGCCCAGCGGCACGCCCAGCCAGTCGACGGCGGCGTGGCCGACATCGGGATGCACGGCACCCGGCGCCGGTAACGAAGACTCGCGGCTGACCAGCAGCTCGCGCCCGCTGCGGATCACCTGCGCACTCAGCGTCTCGGCATCCAGCGTCGTCGGCGCCGGCGCCGGGTCGTGCTCGTCGACGAAGTAGGGGAAGCTCAGCCAGTCGCCGGCGGCGTCGTACAGGGCGACGAAGAAGTTCTTCGCCGGCAGCAGCTGCCCGATGATGCGGTGGATCTGCTCGAACAGCGCCAGCAGGTCTTCGGCCGCATGCGCCGCCTCGGAGATGGCGTACAGCGCTGCCTGGATCGACTCGGCACGTTTGCGCTCGGTGATGTCGCGTGCCACCGCGACCCGCACCCGGTCCTCGGGCGACCAGCGCGCCGACCACATGATGTGCACCACGCGCCCGTCCTTGCGCACGTAGCGGTTCTCGAAGATGGGCTTGTGCTCTTTGGCCACGATCTCGTCGACCGCGCCCAGCGTGCGCGCCCGGTCGTCCGGATGCACCAGCTCGATCATCGGCCGGCCGATCATCTCCTGCGGCGTGTAGCCGAAGATGCGCTCACCGGCGGCACTGACGAAGACGAAGCGTCCCTCGGCGTCGACGACGCAGACGGCGTCGAGCAGCAGGTCGATGACATTCGCCAGGAACGCCTTGTCGAGGGGGGCCATGTGCGGCTGATTCTCCCCGATGCGCCGATTGCCGGCGGACACGGGGCTTGCGCCGCCGCGGGCGGCCTCAGCCGGCCGGCGCGACCAGGTGGAAAAAGCTGCCGCTGACCCGCCCGCCGCCGTCCAGCGCACGCCACGAGCCGGTCTCGGCGACCTCGTGGCCGTCGGCATCGCTGATGCGCGCCAGCGGCGCGTCGGGCTGGGCCGACACGCTGGCGTAATGGAACTCGTGGCCACGCAGCCGCGTGCCGGCGGCATAACCGGGCAACGGCGCCTGCAGCTCGGCCAGGCGGTAGCCCAGGTGCAGGCGGCGCTTGCGGAACGAGGTTTCCAGCCCCAGCAGCCCGGCCATCGCATGGCGCGTGCCGTCGGCGTCTTCGAGCACCGAACCCAGCGCCATGTAGCCGCCGCATTCGCCGTGCACCGGCCGCGTGCGCGCGAAGGCGCGCAGGCCGTCGCGCCAGCGTTTGGCGGCGGCCAGGCGGCCGGCGTGCAGCTCGGGGTAGCCGCCGGGCAGCCAGCAGGCGTCGGCGCTGTCGTCGGGCGCCTCGTCGGCCAGCGGCGAGAACGGCAGCAGCGCCGCGCCGGCGGCGTGCCAGGCGTCCAGCAGGTGCGGGTAGACGAAGGAGAAGGCGGCGTCGCGCGCCAGCGCGATGCGCGCGCCCGGCGGCGGCAGCGGCAACGGCGGCACGGGTTCGCAGGCGCCGGCGGCGGCGGCGCGCAGCGCGTCCAGGTCCACGTGTTCGGCGACCAGCCGGCCGAGCGCGGCCAGCGTCGCGGCACGTTCGGGCAGTTCCTCGGCCTGCACCAGGCCCAGGTGGCGTTCGGGCAGCGCCACGGCGGCGTCGCGCGGCAGCGCGCCGAAGACGCGGAAACCGGCGGCCTCGACCGCGCTGCGCACCATCGCCTCATGGCGCGCGCTGCCGACGCGGTTCAGCAGCACGCCGGCGAGCTGGATGCCCGGGCGCAGGCTGGCGAAACCCAGCGCCACCGCCGCGGCCGACTGCGCCTGGCCGCGCACGTCCAGCACCAGCAGCACCGGCCAGCCGAAGGCTTCGGCCAGGTCGGCACCGGCGCCGCGGCCCCATTCGCCGGGAGTCGCGGCGCCGTCGAACAGGCCGACCGAGGCTTCGGCCAGCAGCAGGTCGCAACCCTGCGCCGCGCCCAGCAGGCCGGCGACGCGCTCGCGGCCCATCGCCCAGCTGTCCAGGTTGAACGACGCGCGGCCGGCGGCGGCGGTGTGGAAGGCCGGGTCCAGGTAATCCGGGCCATTCTTGAACGGCTGCACCGCCAGCCCGGCGGCGCGCCAGGCGGCCAGCAGGCCCAGCGTCACCGTCGTCTTGCCGCAGCCCGAGGCGGGCGCCGCGACCAGCAGCCCGGGCGGGATCATCGGGTCTCGGGGAACCGCGGCGAGGCGCCCGTCGGCCGGTAGCGCCGGTCGTAGTCGACGGCGTAGAGCCGGCTCTCGTCGAAGTCATCGCTGCCCAGCGCGCGGCCGACGAGGATCAGCGCGGTGCGCTCCATCTCGGCGCCGACGGCCGCGTCCAGCGTCGCCAGCGACGCGCGCACGATGCGCTGGTCGGGCCAGCTGGCGCGCCAGACCACTGCCACCGGGCAGTCGTCGCCGTAGTGCGGGCGCAGCTCGGCGACGACCTGGGCCAGCACGTGCACCGACAGGTGGATCGCCAGCGTGGCGCCGGTGGCGGCGAAAGCGGCGAGCTTCTCGCCTTCGGGCATCGCGCTGGCGCGGCCCGAGGTGCGCGTCAGCACCAGCGACTGGGCGACACCGGGCAGCGTCAGCTCGGCGCCCAGCGCAGCGGCGGCGGCGGCGAACGAGGGCACGCCGGGCGTCACGTCGTAGGGGATGCCCAGCGCGCGCAGCCGGCGCAGCTGCTCGCCCATCGCCGACCAGATCGACAGATCGCCGGAGTGCAGGCGCGCGACGTCCTGGCCGCGCGCGTGCGCGGCGGCGATCTCGTCGACGATCTGGTCCAGGCTCATCGGTGCGGTGTTGACGATGCGGCAACCCGGCGGGCAGTGCGCGAGCACGCCTTCGGGCACCAGAGAGCCGGCGTACAGGCACACGGGGCTGGCGGCGATCAGGTCGCGGCCACGCAGCGTCAGCAGGTCGGCGGCGCCGGGGCCGGCGCCAATGAAATGGACCGTCATCGTTCTTCTTTCGCGGATTGAGCCAGGGCCGCGGTCGCCAGACCGTCGGCCGACACGGCGCGGGAGGCGAGCAACCGCGCGCCGGGGC
>NZ_NRRU01000035.1 GCF_016583785.1 Rubrivivax gelatinosus
CACCGGCACGCCGGCACGCAGCGCGGCGGCGACGAAGGGGCGGTAGAAGTCCCAGTTCCAGCCGGGGCCGCCGGCGGCGGCGATCAGCGCGTCGGCGTCGCCGCCGGCCGCGCGTGCGGTGTCGAGCGCGCCCTGGCGCTCGCGGTCGAACTGCTCCATCACCAGCGCCGGGCGTTCGCCGCGCGCCAGCAGCGCTTCGAACGCGGCCAGGCGCAGCGCGTGCGCGGCGGCGTTGTCGTGCACCTCGCCGAGCAGCACGACGGGGCGCGTGGTCTGCAGCGGCGGCGCGGCGCAGGCGGCCAGCGCCAGGCAGGCGGCGGCGGCGCCGATGGCGCCGACGGGGCGGAAGAAGGACAGCGGGGACGGCAGCGAGACGGTCACGGAAGGTTCCTCGGCACGGGGGCGTGAACGGCTGGCGGCGGGCTGGCGGCGAAACGGCGCCGCGAAGGCGCCGGGCAAACGGGCGCGGCCGGCGCGCCGCGCGCCGCACTACAGCTTGGGAATGCGGATGCGGCTGATCATCAGCGAGCCCGACAGCGCGTAGACCAGCACCAGCGGGTGCAGCGTGAAGCCGGCGAGCTTGTACTGGCCGAACCACAGCGCCTCGCGCACGTCGCCCAGCGCGGCGGCCAGCGCCAGCATCGCGACGATCAGGATCGAGGTCGGGATCGGCGTGCCCTCGAAATACTTGACCTTGCCGGTGCCTTCGGACAGCGCCTCGGCGGTGACGTTGTAGCGCGCCAGCCGCGACACGCCGCAGGCGACGAAGTAGACCAGCACGATGCGGTCGTACAGCCCCTGCATGCCGACGCCGTAGGCCATGATGGCCGGGGCGACGCCGAAGGAGATGACGTCGGCCAGCGAATCGAGCTCGCGCCCCATCGCCGAGCTCTTTTGGCGCCAGCGCGCGATGCGGCCGTCGAGCACGTCGAAGACCAGCGCGGCCAGCACCATCGCGGCGGCGAAGTACACGTGCTGCACGTGGCCGGTCTCGAGGTAGGTCATGGTCGAGAACAGCGCGCCGATGCCGCAGATCGCGTTGCCGAGCGTGAACCAGTCCGCGAGGTGGAACTCGCGGATCATCGAAAAAGGTTTGTTGGGCGGGATGGGCGTCGTCATGAGCGGATTCGGGCGTCGGCGCCCGGCACGGGCCGCCCGCGTGGGGCCGGTGCCGGCTCGCGGCCGGGGCGCCAGTGTACGAGCCCTGGCAAGCGGCGCGCCCCGGCCTGCGTCATGCCAGGCCGGCGGCCTCGCGTGCCCGCATGCGTGCATGCACGTAAGCGCCCTGCGGCACGTGCAGCAGGTCGGCGATTCGCCAGGTGATGTGCTGCTCGTGGGCGCTGAGCACGCCGTCGGCGTAGGCCACGCGCCACAGCGCCTCGACGATGGCGATCTTCTGCTCCATCTCCCAGGCCTCGTTGATCGCCGAGGTGAAGCCGAACAGGTCGTGCGCGGTGCGCACCGTCTGCTCGGCCAGTTCGACCAGGCGCTCGAGTTCGTCGTCGGCCAGGCCGAACTGCTGGCGCAGCGTGGCCAGCACCGCGGCGCGTTCGGCCGGCGTGATCGCCGGATCGGAGCGCATCACCTCGACCAGCAGCGCGGCGCAGGCGAGCTGCAGCGTGTGGGCATCGGCAGGGGCGGCGGCGTCGCGGCGCGGGGCGACGGCATCGAGCAGGTCTTTGAGGGTCTTCAGCATGATGGGCGCTGCGCGCCGGGGGCGCGCCAGGCTGGCGAGGTTAGCGCGGCTGAAGGCCGGCACGGCGGGCGGGGGCGCAAGGCCCCGGTGCTTCCCCCGGTACGAACCGCGGTGCAAAAGCATGGTTTCGTCCCGCCGCGACGCCACCGGCGCCGTGCGCGCACCCGTTCGTCGCAGCGGTGCTCGGGCAAGGCCGGCTCACGTTACGCTCGCGGCTTTTGCCCCAGACCGATGCCGCGCCCGCTGCGGCCCAGCCGATGCCCATGCGCCACCACGCCCTGCTCGCCGTCTGCCTCGCCTGCCTGCTCGCCGCCTGCGGCAAACCCGGCGCCTCCGGCCCGGCCGCAGCCGCTTCCGCCCCCGCCGCGACGCTGCTGGTCGCACCCGAGGACGTGCTGACGGTGGCCTCCAGCGCCATCGCCGGTGGCCCGGTGATCACGGGCTCGGTCCAGCCCGAGCGCCGCGCCGACCTGGCGGCCGAGGTCGCCGCGGTCGTCGTCCAGGTGCTGCGCGACAACGGCGAGCCGGTGCGCCGCGGCGACCTGCTGATGCGGCTGGACGACACCGCGCTGCGCGAGAGCCTCGCCTCGGCCGAAGAATCGGTGCGCGCCAGCAACCAGGCTTTCGAGCAGGCCGAGCGCCAGGTGCAGCGCCTGAGGACGCTGCAGCAGCAGGGCATGATCTCGACGCAGGCGCTGGAAGACGCCGAGATCCGGCGCAACAACACCCAGAGCGAGCTCGTCGCAGCGCGGGCGCGCGCGGTGTCGGCACGCCAGCAGGTGACACGCACGCTGGTGCGCGCGCCTTTCGACGGCGTCGTCAGCGAACGCCGCGTCTCGGTCGGCGACACGGTGCAGATCGGGCGCGAGCTGGTGAAGGTGATCGACCCGGCGAGCATGCGTTTCGAAGGCCTGGTCTCGGCCGACCGTGTCGCCGAACTGAAGCCCGGGCAGGCGGCGCGTTTCCACGTCAACGGCTTCGGCAACGCCGAGTTCAGCGGCCGCGTGCGCCGTGTCGACGCCGCCGCCAACGCCACCACGCGCCAGGTCGAGCTGATCGTCGACTTCGCCGACGCCGCCAAGGCGCCGCGCGTGGCCGGCCTGTTCGCCGAAGGCCGCATCGAGACCGGCAGCAGCGACGCGCTGACGCTGCCCGAGAGCCCGATCGTGCGCAGCGGCGACACCGCCAGTGTCTGGCGCCTGGACGGCAAGCTGCTGCAGAAGGTGGCGGTGACGCTGGGCGATCGCGACCCGCGCAGCGGCCAGTACGCGGTGTTGAAGGGCCTGGCCGCCGGCGACCGCGTGCTGCGCAACCCCGGCCGCACGCTGCAGCCGGGCCAGGGCTTCGAGTTCGCCGCCAGCGCCGCCTCGGCCGCGGCGGCGAAGTAAGGAGCGCGCCGTGCTGCTCTCCGAATTCAGCGTCAAGAAGCCGGTGGCGATGGTCGTCGTCATCATCGGCCTGATGGCGCTCGGCCTGCTCGCGCTGTCGCGGCTGAAGGTCAACCAGCTGCCCGACGCCGAACAGCCGGTGCTGGCGGTGACGGTGCCCTACCCCGGCGCGTCGCCCGAGACGGTGGAGCGCGAGGTCGTCGACCGCATCGAGAAGGCGCTGCAAGGCATCTCCGGCGTCGACCAGCTGCGCTCGACCTCGGCCGAAGGCAGCGCCACGCTGATCATCGTCTTCGACTTCGGCAAGGACCTGGTGCTGGCATCGGACGAGGTGCGCAACGCGATCGCCTCGGTGCGGCACAAGCTGCCGGTGGAGATGCGCGAGCCGGTGCTGCAGCGCATGGACCCGAACACCCAGCCGATCATGCAGCTGGCGCTGTCGTCGAAGACGCAGACGCACGCCGAGATCTCGCGCCTGGCCGAGGACCAGCTCGCCGACCGCTTCCGCGCCATTCCGGGCGTTGCCGTCGTCAACGTCAACGGCTCGCTGCAGCGCGAGCTGTCGGTGCTGCTGCGCTCGCAGAAGCTGCGCGAGTACGAGGTCTCGGTGACCGAGGTCGTCGCCGCGCTGCGGGCGCAGAACGCCACCGCCCCGGTGGGCAAGGTGCGCGGCACGCTGGAAGACCAGAGCATCCGCCTCGTCGGCCGCATCGAGCGCCCCGAGGACTTCGGCCAGATCGTCATCAAGCGCCGCGGCAACGAGCTGGTGCGGCTGGCGCAGGTGGCGGTGATCGAGGACGGCTTCGGCGAACTGACCGGGCGCTCGATCCGCAACGGCCACCCCAACGTCGGCATCATGGTCACGCGCACGCGCGAAGCCAGCACCGTCAGCGTCGCCACGCAGGTGCGCCGCGTCGCCGCCGAGATCGGCAAGACGCTGCCCGAGGGCACGACGCTGGAAGTCACACGCGACGGCGGCGAGGAGGCGCAGAGCAGCCTGGACAACGTCATCCACGCGCTCGTCTTCGGTGCCGGCCTGACGATCTTCGTCGTCTACGTCTTCCTGAACTCGTGGCGCTCGACGCTGATCACGGCGCTGTCGCTGCCGACCTCGGTGCTGGCGGCCTTCATCGCTGTCTGGGCCTGCGGCTTCACGCTCAACTTCATGAGCCTGCTGGGGCTGTCGCTGGCCATCGGCGTGCTGATCGACGACGCCATCGTCGTGCGCGAGAACATCGTGCGCCACATGGAGATGGGCAAGGACCGCTTCAGCGCGGCGCTGGAAGGCACCTCCGAGATCGGCCTGGCGGTGACGGCGACGACCTTCTCCATCGTCGCGGTCTTCATCCCGATCGGCGTCATGCCGGGGCTGGCGGGTGAGTGGTTCCGGCCCTTCGGGCTGACGGTCGTGGCCTCGGTGCTGGTGAGCCTGTTCGTCAGCTTCACGCTCGACCCGATGCTCTCGGCCTACTGGGGCGACCCGCCGGGGCGCCACGAGCGGCCGAAGAAGGGGCTGGAGCTGAAGCTGGCGCGCCTGAACGAATGGTTCGACGGCCTGGCCGAAGCTTACGGTCGCGTCGTCGGCTGGGCGCTGCACCACCGGCGCTGGATGACGGCGTTCGCGCTCGCGAGCTTCGTCGCCGCGCTGGCGCTGCAGGCGAAGTTCGGCGGCACCAGCTTCCTGCCGACATCGGACGTCGGCACCATCGCCGTCGAGGTGCGCACACCGGCTTCGAGCAGCCTGGAATACGCACGGCTCAAGGTCGAGGCCGCCGCGGCGCTGGCGCGCGAGATGCCGGAGACGGTGGCGACGAACAGCTCGATCAACCCGAACGGCGGCCGCGTCTTCGTCGACATCGGCAAGAGCACCGAGCGCCGGCGCTCGGGCAGCGAGATCGCCGCCGAACTGCGGGCACGCGTCTCGCGTCTGGTCGGCGCCGAATACGCCGTCATCGACGACCTGAACAACGGCGCGCAGAAGCCGGTGCAGATCCGCTTCTCGGGCCCCGACTCGCGCCGCCTGCTCGAGCTGACGACCGAGTTCATGGCGCGGCTGCGCCAGGTGCCGGGCGCGGTCGACGTCGCGCTGTCCGAGCAGGACCCGCAGGTCGAGATGAAGATCGAGCTCGACCGCGGTCTGGCCAACACCTTGGGCATCTCGGCCAACGATGCCGCGCAGGCGCTGCGCGTGGCCTTCGCCGGCGTCGAGGCCGGCGACTGGATAGACCCCAGCGGCGAGACGCGCGACGTCTCGGTGCGCCTGCACCCCCAGGACCGGGTCGACGCCGGCAACATCGAGAGCCTGCCGATCGCGGTGAACGGCAGCAACATGCTGGTGCCGCTGGAGCAGATCGCCACCGTGACCATGGGCCGCGGGCCCTCGCAGATCCAGCACGCCGACGGCAAACGCATGATCACGGTGGCCGCCAACGCCCAGGGGCGCTCGACCGGCGAGGTCACCGCCGACGCGCTGAAGATCGCGCGTTCGATGGACTTCCCGCCCGGTTTCGGGCTCGAGCTGGCCGGCACCTCGCGCGACCAGGAACTGGTGTTCCGCGACCTGGGCACGGCGCTGATCGCCGGCATCGGGCTGATGTACCTGATCCTGGTGATGCAGTTCGGCTCGTTCACGACGCCGCTGGCGGTGATGGTGTCGCTGCCGCTGTCGCTGATCGGCGTCGTGCTGGCGCTGCTGGCCACCGGCGGCACGCTCAACCTGATGAGCTTCATCGGCGTCATCATGCTGATGGGGCTGGTGGCCAAGAACGCGATCCTGCTGCTGGACGCGGCACGTTCGCGCGAAGCCGAGGGCATGGAGCGCGAGGAAGCGCTGGCCGCCGCCGGGCGCCAGCGGCTGCGGCCCATCCTGATGACGACGCTGGCGCTGATCGCCGGCATGCTGCCGGTGGCCATCGGCGTCGGCGAAGGCGGCGAGTTCTACCGCCCGATGGCCGTCGCGATCATCGGCGGCACCATCACCAGCACCTTCCTGACGCTGCTGGTGATCCCGAGCTTCTACGACAGCATCGAGACCTCGCGCGACCGCGCGATCGCCAAGTTCCGCCGCCGCGCCCAGGGGCGGCATCCGGCGCTGGCTTTCGTCGCGACGCTGGCCGAGGCGGTGGTGACGCTGCTGGGGCTGCGCATGGTCTGGCGGCTGCTGCGCAGGCGCAGGGGCGCGGCTGCCTGAGCGCCGGTGGCGCCGGTGAAACGCATGCCGGCGGCCTGTCGGCCGCCATCACCCCGGGCCGCGGTGGGCATCGCCGGCGGCGCCAGCGCAGGCCTAGAGTGATCGCATGGTCAAGCGCACACGCAACTCCTCGTCCCGGCTCGCGACACATTCCGCCGAACTCGCGTTCGCGGTGCCGCAGGTCGTCGCCCACCGGCTGGCACGCATGGCCTTCGCCGGGCCGCAGCTGTCGGCACGCGACCGGCGCGAGTTCAGCGGCATGGTGTCCGAGAAGGGCACGGCCTTCGCTGGCGCCTGGATGGCGATGGGCTGGCAGATGCTGCGCGTGCAGCAGCAGCTGAGCCTGGGGCTGTGGCGCGCCTGCTGGGCGCCCTGGCTAGCGCGCCATGGCGGCGGTGGCCTGCCCCAGCAGTGGCAGGCGGCGGCGCAGTCGGTGATGGCCGCCGGGCTGGCGCCGGTACACCGCAAGGCGGTCGCCAACGCCAGACGCCTGGGCCGCACCCGGCTGGGATGAGACCGGGCGGCGCAGAAAAAAACAAAGCCCGACAGCCGTCAGGCTGCGGGCTCCCCTCTCGTCGGATCGCGGGGCCGTGGCGGCGCGGCGACGAAAGCTCCTTGGCACCGGGTAACGGGTTCCCGCGATCCGCCCCATCTGCGGCCGGTTGCGTGCTTCGGATGGCCTCATGCTAAAGCGGCGCGCGGCGGCCGGTCCAGAGAGATACCCCGGATCAGGGGTCCATTTCCGGCCGCAGCCGCCACGGCAGCCGCGGCTGGTCGCGGCCGCTGCCGATGGGCAGAATCGCCCCCATGCGCCCCGCCCCATCGACGATGAAATACCGCGAGCTGGTGATCTTCAGCGGCGAGAGTTTCCTCGTGCCGCAAGGCGTGCAGCGCATCGACACCGGCGCCACCCACGGCTGGCAGGTGCGCTACCAGGGCAGCAAGCTGTTTTCCGACCACTCGCGCGACGGCAGCGGCGCGCGTGCGGCATTCGATCAGGCGACACGCGAGCTGATGCGCCGCATCGCCGCGCTGCCGGCGCCGGTGGCGCTGCAGCGCGCGCCCAGCGCGCACAAGACGAGCGAACTGCCGCCGGGCATCTCCGGGCCGATCATCCGCACGCGCTCGGGCACCGGCACGCGCAGCGCGGTGCTGTCGGTGCTGCTGCCGCGCTACGGCGCGCCGTCGCGGCGCACCAGCGTGCACATCGCCAGCGAAAGCAGCTACAGCCCGGAACGTTTCGAGGCCGCCTTGGCACGCGCGCAGGCGCTGCGTGCCGAAGCCGAGCACGCCTACGTGCAGGCGGCGACCCAGGCCCGGCGGCGCGCCGGTCTCGCGATGCGCCAGGTGCTGCGCGACCGCTGAGGCTTCTTCGCCTTGAGTTGTCTCAAGCCTGGAATCGGGGTCTGCACCAGGGGTGGCGATCCGCGGCGCAGCGGGCACGCGCACTGCCACACGAACCGGGCTGCGGATGCGGGAGACCGGCTCGAACAGGCCCCTGCACCCGGCGACAGCACGGCACAATTCGCGCAAATCGCTGGGCGCGGGCCGGCTGTAACCGACCCGATGGCCGACAAGACCCCGAGGCCGGCCGGCAGCCGGCACACTCGACGATGCGCAGGGCCGCAAACGGTGGCTGCGCAGACCCTGCCGCCCCTTTCGGGCGGCGCCGACCGTCCGTGAACGAGGTGAGACGATGAGCGCCCCCGTCCCGCTGACCCACCACGAGATCCTGGAGCTGGTCGCGCCCTTCAGCCGGCGCGGCCGGCGCGTGGACCTGGCCACCAGCGACCGCATCGCCCGCCGGCTGCGTTTCAAGCCGCTGGAACACCCGGCGCAAGCGCCGCTGGCCTGGCCGCTGCAAGAAGAAATGGAACTCGAGAGCTTCGCCGCCGACGACCACCGCGTGACGCGCCGCCTGCGCACGCCCGAAGGGCTGGAAGCGGTGCTGGTCGCCGACGGCCCGGCGGTAGAGGAGCTGGTGGAGCGGGTGCACGCGGTGCCGCCGGCACGCCAGTTCCGCCAGGGGCCGGGCTGGACCGCGGCGCTGGCGCACCGCGCGCGCCGCCTGGGCAACGGTGTCGAATCGATCATCCTCACCGACGCGCAGGCGCGTGTCGCCGGGCTGGACGTGAAGATGAAGGTCTCGAGCGTCTCGGGTGTCAACGCCGACCTGGAACTGATGCCGGCGCCGGGCCGTGCGCTGGCGCTGCCCGACGACCTGCTGGCGGTGCTGGGCTGGCCCTGGACCTGCATCGCCCGGCTGCGCGAGGGCTGGGGCGGCGCGCTGCGGCTCAAGGGCGACGGCAGCGAACGCAGCGCCGACGCCGAGAGCAAGTTCCAGCGCACGCTGGAACATCTGGCGCACACGCTGGCGGCGCCGCCGCAGGTCTTCCACCAGCGCATGCACCGCGAGCGCTGGCGCGTGACGCTGCGCCGGGCGGTGCCGCTGCTGGTCAGCATCGCGCTGATCGCCGGCGCGGCGATGGTGCCGATGATCCAGCTGGCGCAGAACTCGGTCTGGCGCATGCTGGTGTTCCATTCGCCGGCCTTCCTGCTGATGCTGTTCTTCTGCCTCGGCGAGATGCCGCGGCTGGAGTTCCCGCCGCTGCCGCGGCTGGCGCGTGCCGGCTCCTGGGAGCCGGTGACGCCAGCCGACCCCGCCTGACAACCTCTCCACCTGGACCAAGATGCTCGGCAACCCGATGAACATCCCCCCGGTCTCGATCGCCGCGGCCAAGGCCGCGCTGGTCGAGCAGTTCGCCTGCCCCGTGCTGCGCCAGCGCGCGTCGATGCTCTGGGGCACACGCGGCGTCGGCAAGTCCTCGGTGGTGCGCCAGGTCGCCGAGCAGCACGGCGTGCCGCTGATCGACCTGCGCCTGACGACGATCGAGCCGGTGGACATCCGCGGCGCGATCTACGCCGACGAGCAGCTCGAGAAGACGGTCTGGTTCCCGCCCGAGTTCCTGCCGCAGGCCGACCAGCCGCAAGGCATCCTGTTCCTGGACGAGCTCACCGCCGCCGATCAGCGGCTGCAGGTCTCGGCCTATTCGCTGATCCTGGACCGCCGCGTCGGCCGCTACGAGCTGCCGGCCGGCTGGATGGTGGTCGCCGCCGGCAACGCGAGTTTTCACGGCGCGGTCTGCCACGACATGGGCACGGCGCTGGCCGACCGCATGTTCCACTTCAACGTGCAGACCGTGGTCGAGGCCTTTCTGCAGCACGCCGCGGCCAACGACTTCGCGCCCGAGGTCATGGCCTACCTGAAGGTGCGGCCCGACAAGCTCGACGACACCCAGGCCCAGCTCGCCGCCGACCACCTGATCGGCGCCAGCCCGCGCGGCTGGGAGGACGTCTCCAACGTGCTCAAGAGCGGCCTGGGCGAAGCCACCCGGCGCGTCTTCGTGCAGGGCCGCATCGGCGCCGCCAACGCCGCCGAGTTCTTCGGCGTGCTGCGCGAGATCCAGTCGGGCGCCGACGTCGTCAAGCTGCTGGCCGCGCGCCCGGGCGAGGAGACGGCGGCGCTGCTGCCGCGTACGCTGGACGCGCTCTACGGGATGATCTACGGCCTGCTGGCCGCCAGCAACGACGACGCCGCACTCGACCGCGCGCTCGAGATCATCGAGCAGCTGCCCGACACGCGCGCCAATGTCGCGCTGCCGATCCGCGAGGCGCAGACGCTGGCGATGGAGCTGCTGATGCAGAAGGCGCTGGAAGGCGGCATGGAAGGCACCATCCTCGACAGCGCGGCCTACCGCCGCTACAGCGAGCGCCGCCAGCGCGAAGGCCAGGATGCCTGAACCCGGCTCCGTCTACCTGCACCGCGGCACACGCGCGGTGCAGCGCCTGGTCGAATTCGCGCCATCCACCGGCGGCCTCGCGCTGTGGGCGCACCACCGCGACCGCGCGGCCGGCGAAGGCGCGCCGACGATCGCCACCGACGGCCACACGATCTGGTACGGCCGCGCCTTCGACGAACTGACGCTGCCCCAGCAGGCCGGGCTGGTGGCGCACGAGGTGCTGCACGTCGCGCTGCGCCACGCCCAGCGCTACGGCGAGCTGCAGCAGGTGGTCGGCGACGTCGACCTGCAGCTGTTCAACCTCTGCGCCGACGCCATCGTCGACAGCACGCTCAGCCACCTCAGCTGGCTGGAGCTGCCCGCCAGCGCGGTGACGCTGGACCGGCTGCTGGCCAGCGCGCTGGGCATCGAGCAGAGCATCGACAAGGCGCTGCTGGAATGGGACGTCGAGCGCCTGTACCGCGAGATCGACGACCGCCGCAGCGAAGGCCGCGACGGCAAGCGCCAGGGCAGCAAACAGCAGGCCGGCGGCGCCGACGGCAAGGCTTCGCAGCGCAGCAGCGCCGAGTCCGCCCAGCAAAGCGAAGACGGCAGCGGTGAACGCAGCGACGGCCCGCGGGCCGCACGCGCGCGCTCGCTGGCGCGCGGCCTGGTGCCCGACCTGCTGCCCGGCCGCCACGGTGCCGGCAGCCCGGAAGACGAGGCCGAGGCCGCACGCGAGTGGAGCGAACGCCTGACACGCGCCCACGCCGGCGACGGCCTGCACTCGATGCTGCGCACGCTGCTGGCCGACCTGCCGAAGACACGCACGCCCTGGGAGCAGGTGCTGCGGGTGCAGCTGGCGCGTGCGCTGGCGCCGCGGCTGGAGGCCTCGTGGTCGCGGCCGTCGCGCTCCTATCTCGCCAACCAGGGCCGCATGGGCTCGCGCCGCATGCCCTTCGAGCCCGGCCACAGCCAGACCAAACGTGTGCCGCGGCTGGCGGTCGTGGTCGACGTCTCGGGCTCGATCCAGGACGAGCTGATGAACCGTTTCGCACGCGAGATCGAGTCGATCACGCGGCGGCTGGAGACCGGCCTGGTGCTGATCGTCGGCGACGAACGGGTGCAGCGGGTCGAACGTTTCAAGCCCGGCCAGTCGGACCTGCGCGACATCCAGTTCCAGGGCGGCGGCGGCACCGACTTCACGCCGCTGCTCGAAGAAGCCGACAAGCACCTGCCCGACATCGGCGTCGTGCTCACCGACCTCGACGGCCCGGCGCGTTTCCGGCCGCACTGGCCGGTGGTCTGGGCGGTGCCCGAGAAGGACGCCCACGCCCAGGCGCCGTTCGGGCGCAAGATCGTGCTCGCCTGATCAGGCGGCTGCGGCCAGCGCCTGGAAGGCGCGTTCGAGTTCGGCTCCGTCCTGCGGACGCACGACGCGCGCGACCTCCTGGCCGCGGTTGATGAACACCAGCGTCGGCCACAGCTTGACCGCGAACGAGCGCCCGAGCGGCTGGCCGCGGCCGTCCTCGATCTTCCGGTGCGTAATCGCCGGATAGCCGGCACGCGCCGCCGCGATCAGCGGCTGCGCGCCCAGGCAGTGCGGGCACCAGCCGGTGCCGAACTCCAGCACCAGCGGGCCGTCGAAGGCGTCGACCTCGGCGCGGGTCGGCTCGCGGTCGGGGGGCAGGCTGTCCATGCGTGAGCCTCCTCAGAAGGTGCCGGGATAGGCGCCGCCGTCGAGCAGCAGGTTCTGCCCGGTCAGGAAACCGGCCTGCGCGCTGCAGACGAAGGCACAGAAGGCGCCGAACTCGGCCGCGTCGCCGAAACGCTGCGCCGGCGCGACGCGGCGCCTGGCCTCGACCACGGCCTCCAGCGGCTGGCCGCTCTTCTTCGCGCCGGCGGCCAGCGTCGTGCGCAGCCGGTCGGTGTCGAAGGCGCCGGGCAGCAGGTTGTTGATCGTCACGTTGCGCCCGGCCAGCGCCGGCTGGCGCGCCAGGCCGGCGACGAAGCCGGTGAGCCCGGAGCGGGCGCCGTTGGACAGCCCGAGCACGTCGATCGGCGCTTTCACCGCGCCCGAGGTGATGTTGACGATGCGGCCGAAACCCCGCGCCGCCATCGCGTCGACGCTGGCGCGGATGAGCGCGATCGGCGTCAGCATGTTGGCGTCGAGCGCGGCGATCCAGGCTTCGCGCTCCCAGTCGCGGAAGTCGCCCGGCGGCGGCCCGCCGGCGTTGTTGACGAGGATGTCGACCTGCGGCGCCGCCGCCAGCGCCGCGGCGCGGCCGGCTTCGGTGGTGATGTCGCCGGCGACGGCGCGCACCTCGACCGCCGGGTTCAGCGCACGCAGCGCGGCCGCGGTGGCTTCCAGCGCCTCGACGCCGCGCGCGGTGACGACCACGTTGACGCCCTCCTTCACCAGCGCCTCGGCACAGCCTCGGCCCAGGCCCTTGCTCGCCGCACACACCAGGGCCCAGCGGCCCGCGATACCCAGATCCATCTCGATCCTCCTTCGATCAGTCAGCGTGCGCGCGCCAGCAGCGTGATGCCGGCGAGCACGAGCACGGTGCCGGCGACGATCCAGCCGTTGAAGGGTTCGTCCAGCAGCAGCACGCCCATCAGGATGGTCGACAGCGGCCCGACCATGCCGGTCTGCGCCGTCAGCGTCGGGCCTATGCGTTCGATCGCCATCATCACCATCAGCACCGGCGCCACCGTGCAGGCGGTGGCGTTGAGCACCGACAGCCACAGCACCTCGGGCGCGACGATGGCCGCGCCCAGCGGCCGCAGCACCGCGAACTGGGCGATGCACAGCAGGCAGGCGACGCAGCTCGCCAGGCCGGTGAGCCGCATCGCGCCCAGGCGCCGCACCTCGGCACCGCTGGCGACCAGGTAGACCGCGTAGCTGACCGCGCTGCCGAAGACCAGCGCCGCGCCGAGCAGGGTCTGCGGCCCGGCGAGCGTGACCTCGTGGCCGAAGACCAGCAGCACGCCGGCATAACTGACCGCCAGCGCCGCCAGCCGCTGCCCCGACACACGCTGGCCGAAGAGCACGACGCCCAGCAGCAGCACCAGCGTCGGGTTGAGGTAGAGAATCAGGCGTTCCAGGCTGGCGCTGATGTACTGCAGGCCAGCGAAGTCCAGCGTGCTCGCGAGGTAGTAGCCCGAGAAACCCAGCCCGGCGACCACGCCCCAGTCGCGCCGCGACAGAGGCGGCTTGCCGCGCCCGGCCCACCAGGCGATCGCCAGGAACAGCGGCAGCGCGAACAGCATGCGATACATCACCAGCGTCACCGCGTCGACGCCGTGGCGGTAGGCGAGCTTGGCGATGATGGCCTTGCCCGAGAACGCGATCGATCCGGCACCGGCCAGCGCCAGACCGGCACCGACGGGGCTGCGCGTGGCGGCGGCGCTGCCTGCGGTGGCCACCGTCAGAACCCGGCCGCCTGGCCGTCGCGGCGCGGGTCGCTGGCCGCGGCGTAGCCTTCGACGGCGGGCTCACCCAGGCGCCAGATGAACTGGCCGGCGCCGAAGTCCTGGTAGCTGTCCTGGATCACCTCGATGCGGTGGCCGAGCGCGGCCAGGCCCTGCACCAGGCGCGCATCCATCGCCGCCTCGACGTTGATCTCCAGGCCGGCGTTGAAACGCCAGCGCGGCGCGTCGCAGGCCGCCTGCGGGTTCTGGTTCCACTCGACCATGCGCAGATAGGTCTGCAGATGGCCTTGCGGCTGCATGTTGGCGCCCATCACGCCGAAGCTCATCAGCGGCCGGCCGGCGGCGGTGACGAAGCCCGGGATGATGGTGTGGAACGGCCGCTTGCCCGGCGCGACGAGGTTGGCGCTGGCGGCGTCCAGGCTGAAGCCGTGGCCGCGGTTCTGCAGCGACAGCCCCCACTCGGGCACGACGACGCCCGAGCCGAAGCCCATGTAGTTGCTCTGGATGAAGCTGACCATCATGCCGCTCTCGTCGGCGGCGGTGAGGTAGATGGTGCCGCCCTTGACCGGGTTGCCGGCGCCATGGTCCTGGGCGCGGCGTGGGTCGATCAGCTTCGCACGTTCGGCCAGGTAGCCGGGCGCCAGCAGGTCGGCGGCCGTCAGCCCCATCGCCTGCGGTTCGGCGACGAAGCGGTAGACGTCGGCGAAGGCGAGCTTCATCGCCTCGATCTGCAGGTGCTGGGCGGCGACGCTGTCGGCCGGGTGTTCGTCCAGGCCGGCGTGGCGCAGGATGCCCAGGGCGATCAAAGCGGCGATGCCCTGCCCGTTCGGCGGGATCTCGTGCAGCGTGGCGCCGCCGTAGTCCATTGCCAGCGGCTCGACCCATTCGGGCGCGTAGCCGGAGAAGTCGGCCAGCGTCTGCGCGCCGCCCTGGGCCTGTGCCTGGCGCACCAGGGTCTCGGCGATCTCGCCGCCGTAGAAGGCCTGGCCGCGGGTCGCGGCGATCGCACGCAGCGCACGCGCCGCGCCCGGCAGCGTGAAACGTTCGCCGACACGCGGTGCGCGCCCGCGCGGCAGGAAGGTTTCGGCGAAGCCCGGCTGCGACACCAGGGATTGCACGCCCGCCGCCGCGGCCCACTTCTCGCCGACGACGACCGGCACCGCGTAGCCGCGTTCGGCGATCTCGGCCGCCGGCTCGAGCAGCTGCGCCAGCGGCAGGCGGCCGAACCGCTCGGCCAGCGCGACCCAGGCCGAGACCGCGCCCGGCACCGTCACCGCGTCCCAGCCGCGCACCGGCGGCGTGCGCGCGTCGGCACCGTGGCGGCGGCGGAAGTACTCGGGGGTCCAGGCCTGCGGTGCGCGCCCCGAGGCATTGAGGCCATGCAGGCGCTGGCCGTCCCAGAGGATGCAGAAGGCGTCCGAACCGAGGCCGTTGCTGCAGGGCTCGACGATGGTCATCGCCGCCGCCGCCGCGACTGCGGCGTCGACCGCGTTGCCGCCGGCGGCCAGCATGCGCAAGCCGGCCTGCGCCGCCAGCGGGTGCGAGGTGGCAACGAGGTTGCGCGCGAACACCGGCAGACGCCGGCTCGGGTAGCCGGCGTTCCAGTCGAAGTAGTCGGGGGTGGCGAAGTCCATCGGCGCATTGTCTCCAGCCGCCGGCACGCGTGCCGCGGCGGGGCTTCGCCAGTCGTCAAGCCGGCATCAAGCGCGGTGCGGCGGCGCCGCGCGGTCGGCGACGAAACGCCGCAGCAGCGGCGGCTCTTCGCTGCGGTGCAGTGCGGTGCGGCGCGCGCGCAGCCCGGCGTCCTCGGCGGTGAAACGTTCCAGCCGGCGCTGGTGCTCGATCCAGTTCTCGTCGACGAAGTGTTCGACCCAGCGCCCGGGCAGCGCGGTGTCGCGGAACAGCGCCCAGGACAGCGCCCCCTGGCGCAGCCGCGCGGCGCGTGTCAGCTGCATCAGCGCGGTGAACTCGGGCACGTCGGCGTCGTCTATCAGGTACTCGACGGTGACCATCACCGGGCCTTCGTCGGGGCCGATCTCGATCGCCGGTTCGGCCGCGGCGCGCGGCACCGCGGGCGAGAAGTCGACGTCGGCGCCTTCGACCGACCAGCGCCGCGCCAGCGGCAGCAGCGCCGCGCCCAGCACCGAGGCCGTGGCGATGGCCTCGGGCACGCCGACGAGGCCGGCGAGCTTGCCGAACAGCATCGCGCCGAAGGCCGTGCCGGCCATCAGCGCCATCTGGTAGATCGCCATGCCGCGCGCCCGCACCCAGTTGGGCAGCGCGAGCTGGGCCGAGACCGACAGCGTGTTGGCAGTCGAGATCCAGGCCATGCCCGAGATGAAAACCGCCGGCACCGCCATCCAGACCTCGGGCACGAAGGCCGCGACCGCGGCCGCGGCCGCCTGCACCGCGGTGCCGTAGGTGGTGAAGTCGTCGCGGTCGAAACGCTGTCGCCAGCGCGGGAACAGCAGCGCGGCGGTGATCGCGCCGGCGCCCAGGCTGGCCATCAGCAGCGTAAAGGTGCCGGCGCCACCGCCCTGCAGCCCCTTGGCCACCAGCGGCAGCAGTGCCAGCAGCGCGCTCGACTGCAGGAAGAACAGGAACACGCGCACGACGACGGCGCGCATGCGCGGCGACTGGCGCACGTGCTGCAGGCCGACACGCATCGCGCCGACGAACCGTTCGCCCGGCAGCACGCTGGTGCGCGCCTGGGCGCGCCAGCGCAGGATCAGCACGAAGGCGACACCGGCCAGCAGCGCGTTCAGCACGAACACCGCCGCGGTGCCGGCCGAGGCCAGCAGCGCTCCGGCGACGACCGGCCCGATGACACGCGACATGTTCATCGAGATGCCGTTGAGCGCCATCGCCGCCGGCAGGTGGTCGCGGCCGACGACCTCGGGCACGATCGCCGAGAACACCGGCCAGCGCATCGCCAGGCCGATGCCGTTGAGGAAGGTGAGCAGCAGCAGCAGCGAGGGCGTCAGCATGCCGGCGAGCGCGAGTGCTGCGATCAGCAGCGCCACCAGCGAGACCCACAGCTGGGTGCCGGCGAAGTAGAGCCGGCGGTCGACGATGTCGGCGAGCGCGCCGCTGGGCAGGCCGAGCAGGAAGACCGGCAGCGTGGACGCGGTCTGCACCAGCGCCACCATCGTCGGGCTCGGGGTGAGCATCGTCATCAGCCAGGCGGCGGCGACGTCGTTCATCCACATCGTCATGTTCGCCGCCAGCCAGGCGAACCAGAGCCCGCGGAAGATCTGGCTTTCCAGCGGGGCGAGAGCGGCAGGGAGTTTCAAGAGTCGGTGAACGGCAGCAGGACGCCGAGGTTAACGGCCCTGGCCTTTCCGACGCGCGCGCAGGGATGCGCGGCGCGCCAAACGAAAACGAGGCCCCGCGGGGCCTCGTTCTTTCACGTCCTCAATCGCCTTGCAGGCCGCGGGCTCGCGGAGCTCGCCCTCAATCCGCGTCCTGGAACGCCTCTTCGCGTTTGGACTTGATCGACGGCAGCATCACGACGACGACCATCAGCAGCGCGGCGACCAGCAGGCCGGCCGACAGCGGGCGCGTCGCGAAGGTGGTCCAGTCGCCGCGCGACAGCAGCAGCGCGCGGCGCAGGTTCTCTTCCATCATCGGCCCGAGGATGAAGCCCAGCAGCAGCGGCGCCGGCTCGCAGCCGAGCTTGTAGAAGAGGTAGCCGACGACGGCGAAACCGGCGCCCATGTAGACGTCGAAGTTGTTGTTGTTCAGCGTGTACAGGCCGATGCAGCAGAAGGCCATGATCGCCGGGAACAGGAAACGGTAAGGCACCGTCAGCAGCTTGATCCACATGCCGATCAGCGGCAGGTTCAGCACCACCAGCATCAGGTTGCCGACCCACATCGACGCGATCAGGCCCCAGAACAGCTGCGGATCGCTGGTCATCACCTGCGGCCCCGGCTGTATGCCCTTGATCGTCATCGCGCCGACCATCAGCGCCATCACCGCGTTCGGCGGGATGCCCAGCGTCAGCATCGGGATGAACGAGGTCTGGGCGCCGGCGTTGTTCGCCGACTCCGGCCCGGCGACGCCGCGGATGTTGCCCTTGCCGAACGGCACTTCGCCGGCCTTGAGCCCCATCTTCTTCTCGACCGTGTAAGCCGCGAACGACGCCAGCAGCGCGCCGCCGCCGGGCAGCACGCCCAGGATCGAACCCAGCGAGGTGCCGCGCAGCACCGCCGGCCAGGCGTCCTTGAAGTCCTGCTTGGTCGGCCACAGGCCCTTCACGTCCTTGGTGAAGACCTCGCGTTTCTCGGTCGGCTGGCCCAGGTTGGCGATGATCTCGCCGAAACCGAACACGCCCATCGCGATGGCGACGAAGCTGATGCCGTCGGTCAGCTCGGGAATGTCGAAGCTGTAGCGCGGCACGCCCGAGATCACGTCGGTGTTGACCTGGCCGATCAGCAGGCCCAGCACGATCATCGCGATCGCCTTGACCAGCGAGCCCGAGGCCAGCACGACGGCGCCGATCAGGCCCAGCACCATCAGGCTGAAGTACTCGGCCGGGCCGAACTTGAACGCGAGCTCGGTCAGCGGCGGCGCGAACGCGGCGATGATGATCGTGCCCACGCAGCCGGCGAAGAACGAGCCCAGGCCGGCGGCGGCCAGCGCCGCACCGGCACGGCCGCGGCGCGCCATCTGGTAGCCGTCGATCGCGGTCACGACCGAGCTCGACTCGCCCGGCACGTTGATCAGGATCGCGGTCGTCGAGCCGCCGTACTGGGCGCCGTAGTAGATGCCGGCCAGCATGATCAGCGCCGGCGTCGCGTCCAGCGCGTAGATGCTGGGCAGCAGCATCGCGATCGTCGCCACCGGCCCCAGGCCCGGCAGCACGCCGATCAAGGTGCCCAGCATCGCGCCGCCGAAGGCGTAGGCCAGGTTCTGGAAGGTGAAGGCGACGCCGAAGCCGAGCGCCAGGTTGTTCAGCAGATCCATGTCGTCGCGCTCCTCAGCCGATGAAAGAAGGCAGCAACGGGATCGTCAGGCTCAGTCCCTTGATGAACACCGCCCAGCAGCCGATGGTCAGCACCACCGCGTTGATCAGCGCGCCCTTCCAGTGGAACTCGTCGCCCGCGGTGGCCGAACTCAGCACCAGCAGCGGCAGCGCGATGAACATGCCCAGGTGCGGCAGCGCCCAGCCGAACACCGCGACCGACCCGACGATGATCAGCAGCGGCTTGAAGGCCCAGGGGCCGACCGGGTCGCCGTCTTCGGTGCCGATGGTCAGCGCCTTGAACAGCACCATCGCACCCAGCAGCGCCAGCAGCACGCCCAGGCCGAACGGGAAGTAGGCCGGCCCCGGCCGCGCCGCGGACCCGAAGCTGTATTCCTGCGCGCCCCAAGCGAATCCGGCACCGACGACGACGAACATCAGGCCCGACCAGAAATCCTTCTGGCTTTTGATTTTCAAGGCTTGTCTCCTCCAGCCAAAGCGAGGCGGATTCTGGCAGCGCCCCCGGGCGGCGCGGATGTGGATATCACGTAAGCCACCGCGACCGCGGCCCGCACGCGACTTGCTTGCGCCCTGCGCGCCGGGCGCCATCGCCGCGGCCGCACCGACGCCCATGAACACCCGCTTCCTCGAAACCCTGGTCGTGCTGTCGCGTGTCGGCAGCTTCCGCGAGACCGCGCAGGTCCTCAACGCCACGCAGGCGGCGATCTCGCAGCGCATCGCCAGCCTCGAGGACGAACTCGGCGTCGACCTGGTCGAGCGCAGCTCGCGCAGGCTCGAACTCACCGCCGCCGGCGAGCAGGTGGTGCGCCAGGCGCAACGCATCCTCGAGCTCGAGCGCGCGCTGGTGGCCTCGACCCGGCCCGAGGCGCCGCCGGCCGGCCGCGTGCGCATCGGCGTCATCGAGTCGGTGGTGCGAACCTGGCTGTCGCCGCTGGTGCAGCAGCTGGCGCGCCGGCACCCACAGATCGACCTGGACATCACCGTCGACACCGCGCGCAACCTGCAAGAGCAGCTGCGCCAGCACAAGCTCGACGTGATGGTGCAGAACGACCCGTATGCACCGGCGGTGGGCACGCTCGACCACCGCGTGACGCCGCTGTGCGAGTTCCCGCTGAACTGGATCGCGCGGCCCGAGCTGGTGCGCCGCCACGGCCGGCTCACGCTCGACGACCTGGAGAGCGTGCCGCTGCTGACCTTCTCGCGTACCTCCAGCCCGCAGGCGCATGTGCGCGCGCTGTTCGCCGACCGCCAGGTCGAGCCGCGGGTCTGCAACTTCCCGTCGGTCGAATCGATCATCCAGCTGGTGCGCGACGGCTACGGCATCGCCGCGATCCCGCCCGTGTTCGTGCGCGAATGGCTGCATGGCGGCGAACTGGAACAGCGAGCCGGGCCGGTGCTGCCGGCTATGACGGTGACGGCGATCAGCGCCGCCGACGCCTCCCCGGCGGTGCGTGCGGCGCAGCAGCTCACGGCCGAGGTCGTGCGGGCCTATTGCGCGCAGCAGGGTGCGCCGTGGGTGCGATCGCTGGCCGAGCCCTTCGACGATCAGCAAATGTTGTCGCCGGGCTAAAGGATTTCTCGTTGGACAGCGGGCCGCGCTTGCCCGAGAGTCCGCGACAGCGCCGACGGCGCGCGCCGCAGGCCGGCCGCGAACGCCGGTTTCCACCCACCGACGAGGTTTGCATGATCCGACGCCAATTCGCCGTCGCGGCCGCCGCCGCTGCCGCCCTGCTGGGCCTGAACGCCCAGGCCGCCACGACCTGGAACGTGTCGGCCGAACAGCCCGACGCCAACTACCTGACGCAGAACCTGCGCCAGTTCGCCGACGACGTGAAGACGGCCACCGGCGGCCAGCTCGAGTTCAAGGTGCAGTCGAACTCGGTGCTGCTCAAGCGCCCCGAGGTCAAGCGCGGCGTGCAGCAGGGCATCGTGCCGGTCGGCGAGGTGCTGATGTCGGCACTGGGCAACGAGGACCCGATGTTCGAGGTCGACAGCATCCCCTTCGTCGCGACCTCGTTCGACGCCTCCGAGAAGCTGTGGAAGGCCGCGCGCACGCAGATCGCGCAGCGCCTGGACAAGCAGGGTGTGGTGCTGCTGTACGGCGCGCCGTGGCCGCCGCAGGGCATCTACACCAAGGTGCCGGTGGCGTCGATGGCCGACTTCAAGGGCGTGCGTTTCCGCGCCTACAGCGCCTCGACGACGCGCATGGTCACGCTGATGGGCGCGGTGCCGACGACGATCCAGGCCGCCGAGGTGCCGCAGGCCTTCTCCACCGGCGTCGTCGACATGATGATCACCTCGCCGGCCACCGGCGTGGACACCCAGGCCTGGGACTACGTCAAGCACTACTACGACGCCCAGGCCTTCATCCCGCAGAGCATCGTCATCGCCAACAAGCGTGCGCTGCAGTCGCTGCCGGCGGCCGAACGCGAGGCGGTGCTCGCCGCCGCCCGGCGGGCCGAGGCACGGGGCTGGCAGGCCGCACGCGAGCGCACCGCGGGCCTGACGCAGACGCTGGCAAGCAAGGGCGTCAAGGTGCAGCCGGTGCCGCCGGCGATCGCCGCCGAGCTCGCCAAGATCGGCCGCACGATGGCCGATGAATGGCTCAAGCGCGCCGGCGCCGACGGCGCCAAGGTGCTCGAGTCGGTGCAGCGCTGAGCCCGGCCGCGACGGAGCCGGCGATGAAACTTCTGGACCGACTGTGCGCCGCCGCCGGCGCTGCGGCCGCCGTCGCGCTGGCGATGATCGGCGTCGTCATCACGGCGCAGATCGTCGCCCGGCTGTTCGGGCGCCAGATCCCGGCGGCCGACGACTTTGCCGCGTGGTCGATGGCGGCCTCGGCGTTTCTCGCCCTGCCCTACGCGATGCGCCACGGCGAACACATCCGCGTGACGCTGGTGCTGCAGCGGCTGCCGGCGCGCACCGCGCGCCTGCTCGACATCGTCTCCAGCGCCATCGGCTTCGGCCTGGCGGCCTGGGCGGCGTGGAACGCCGCAGTCTTCGTCTACGACTCCTGGCAGTACGGCGAGGTCGCACAGGGCATGCTGGCGCTGCCGATGTGGATCCCGCAGCTGTGCATGCCGATCGGGCTGACGCTGCTGGCGGCGCTGCTGGCCGAGCGCCTGGGGCGGCTGCTGCGCGGGCTGGACCCGGCACCGGGCAGCAGCCCGGTTGCCGCCACCGAATGAAGCACGGGCCGCGCCCACAACCGACATGAACGAACTTTCCCAGGCAGCACTCCTGATGGTGCTGCTGCTGATCGCGCTCGGCCTGGGCGTCTGGGTGGCGCTCGCGCTGCTCGGCTGCGGCCTGGCCGGGCTGCTGCTCTTCACCTCGACGCCGCCGGGTCTGCTGTTCTCGACCACGGTCTGGAACTCGACCGCGAGCTGGGCGCTGACGGCGCTGCCGCTGTTCGTCTGGATGGGCGAAATCCTCTACCGCACGCGGCTGGCGGAAGACATGTTCGCCGGCCTGGGCCCATGGGTGCGCGGCCTGCCGGGGCGGCTGCTGCACGTCAACGTCATCGGCTGCGGCATCTTCGCCGCAGTCAGCGGCTCGTCGGCGGCGACGGCAGCGACGATCGGCCGCATCACGCTGCCCGAACTGGCGCGCCGCGGCTACCCGCAGGCGATCGCCATCGGCTCGCTGGCCGGCGCCGGCACGCTGGGGCTGCTGATCCCGCCGTCGATCGTGATGATCGTCTACGGCGTCGCCGCGCAGGTGTCGATCGTGCGCCTGTTCACCGCCGGCGTGCTGCCCGGGTTGATGCTGATGGCGCTGTTCTCGGGCTGGATCGCGCTGTGGTCGCTGCGCCACCGCGACCAGATCCCCGACGAAGGCGAACGCGTGCCGCTGGCCGAGCGCCTGAAGCGGCTGCGCCTGCTGCTGCCGGTGACGGTGCTGATCGTCGCCGTCATCGGCTCGATCTACGCCGGCCTGGCGACCGCGACCGAAGCCGCCGCGGTCGGCGTCATCGGGTCGCTCGCGATCGCCGCGTTCGGCGGCTCGCTGAACCGGCAGAGCTTCGTCGCCAGCCTGCTGGGCGCGACCCGCACCTCCTGCATGATCACCTTCATCCTGATGGGCGCGGCCTACCTGACCTCGGCGATGAGCTTCACCGGGCTGCCGTCGACGGTGGCGTCGTGGATCGGTGCGATGGGGCTGGCGCCGTGGCAGCTGCTGGTGGTGCTGACGCTTTTCTTCATGCTGCTCGGCTGCTTCCTCGACGGCATCTCGATCGTCGTGCTGACCGCGGCGGTGCTGATGCCGGCGGTGCAGGCCGCGGGCATAGACCCGCTGTGGTTCGGCATCTACCTGGTGCTGGTGGTCGAGATGGCGCAGATCACGCCGCCGGTGGGTTTCAACCTGTTCGTGATCCAGGGCATCACCGGGCTGCAGCTGCTGCAGCTGGCGCGCATGGCCCTGCCCTTCTTCCTGCTGCTGGTGCTGGCCACGGTGCTGATCACGGTGTTCCCGCAGATCGTGCTGGCGCTGCCGGGCGCGATGGGCTGAGCCGGCGTGACAGACCTGCGGATCGAACCCCTGGGCGACAGCGCGCTGATCCTGCGCCTGGGCCACGAGGTCGGCGCCGAGACCACGCGGCGCGTGCGCGCCGCCGCACGCCAGCTCGAACGCGACGCGCCCGCCGGCGTGCACGAGGTGGTGCCGGCTTACACCAGCGTCACCGTGCACTACCGGCCCGAGCGCGTGCCGGGCGAAGCGGGCGACCTGCGGCCACCGTACGAACGCCTGCGCGAGCGGCTGCAGCAGAGCCTGGCACGGCTGCGCCTGCCGCGCGCCGGCGCCGCTCGCGAGGTCGTGGTGCCGGTCTGGTACGGCGGCGCAGCCGGCCCCGACCTGGAAGCGGTCGCGGCCGCCTGCGGCCTGGACGCCGCCGAGGTCGTGCGCCGCCACCTGGCGTCGGCGCACGAGGTCTGCATGCTCGGCTTCGCACCCGGTTTTCCGTTCATCACCGGGCTGGACCCGGCGCTGCGCATGCCGCGGCGCGCGACGCCGCGCACGCGCATCGCGCCGGGCTCGGTGGCGATCGCCCGCGAGCAGACCTGCATCTACCCGCTCGAAACCCCCGGCGGCTGGCAGCTGCTGGGGCGCACGCCGCTGCGCCTGTTCGACCCGCAGGCGGCCGCGCCCAGCCTGCTGCGCCCGGGCGACCGCATCCGCTTCGAGGCCATAGACGAGGCGCGTTTCCACGATCTGCAGGCGGCGCAGCGGCGATGAACATCGAGGTCGTCGAACCCGGCCTGCAGACCCTGCTGCAGGACGAAGGCCGCTGGGGCTGGCAGCGCGAAGGCGTGCCGGTGGGCGGCGCGATGGACGGCTGGTCGCACCGCCTGGCCAACCTGCTCGTCGGCAATGCCGCCGACGAAGCGACGCTGGAGATCCTGCTCAAAGGGCCGACGCTGCGCTTCGAGTGCCCGGTGCGCATCGCCATCACCGGCGCCGAACTCGGGCCCCAGGTCGACGGCCGGCCGGTGCCGACGATGCAGGCGCTGGACCTGCCCGCTGGCGCCGTGCTCGGCTTCGGCACGCGCGAAGCCGGGCTGCGCGCCTACCTGGCGGTGGCCGGCGGTTTCGACCTGGCACCGGTGCTGGGCAGCCGCAGCACCTACACCCGCGGCGGCTTCGGCGGCCTGGACGGGCGCGCGCTGCGTGCCGGCGACCGGCTGCCGCTGCGGCGCACGGCACCCGCGGCCGCACGCCGCGGAGCGCCGGCGCCGGACCTGCTGGCGCTGCTGCCCGACCCGGCCCCCGACGCCTGCGCCACGCTGGCGGTGCTGGCCGGTGAACACTGGAGCGCTTTCAGCCCCGAGGCGCAGCAGTCCTTTCTGTCGCAGGACTGGCGCATCGGCCCGCAGTCCGACCGCATGGGCTACCGGCTGCAGGGCCGGGCGCTGGCCCCGGCGCGCATGGACGAGATGCTGTCCGAAGGTGTCGCCTTCGGCACCGTGCAGCTGCCGCCCGACGGCCAGCCCATCGTGCTGATGGCTGACCGCCACGGCACCGGCGGCTACCCGAAGATCGCGCACGTCGCCGGCGTCGACCTGCCGATGCTGGCGCAGCTGGCACCGGGCCAGCGCGTGCGCTTCGAGCTGGTCACGCTGGATCTGGCGCAGGCGCTGATCGAAGACCGCGAACGCCGGCTGCAGCGGCTGCGGCTGGCGCTGCTGGGCGCGCACGACGGCGACCCGCGCGCCGCCACCGAGGAGACGAAACGATGAATACCCTGGACCTGAACTGCGACATGGGCGAAGGCTTCGGCGCCTGGACCCTGGGCGACGACCTGGCGCTGCTGGAGCACGTGACCTCGGCCAACATCGCCTGCGGCTTCCATGCCGGCGACCCGCAGACGATGCGCCGCGTCGCCGGCGCGGCGGTGGCGCGCGGCGTGCGGGTCGGCGCCCATCCGGGGCTGCCCGACCTGCAGGGTTTCGGCCGCCGCGTGATGCAGGTCTCGCCCGCCGACGCCTACGCGATGACGGTCTACCAGGTCGGCGCGCTGGCGGCCTTCGTGCATGCCGCCGGCAGCCGGCTGAACCACGTCAAGCCGCACGGCGCGCTCTACAACATGGCGGCACGAGACCGCGCGCTGGCCGATGCGCTGGCGCAGGCGGTGCACGACGTCGACCCGGGGCTGGTGTTCTACGGCCTGGCCGGCAGCGAGATGGTGGCCGCCGCCGCGGCCCGCGGGCTCCAGGTCGCCGAGGAGGTGTTCGCAGACCGCGCCTACGACGACGACGGTTCGCTCGCGCCACGCGGCACGCCGGGCGCGATGATCGAGGACGAGCAGGCCGCGCTGGCCCAGGTGCGGCGGATGCTGGACGGGCACGTGCAGGCGCGCAGCGGCCGCCTCGTCGCACTGCGCGCCGACACCTTGTGCCTGCACGGCGACCAGCCCGGTGCGCTCGCCTTCGCGCGCGGCCTGCGCCAGGCGCTGGCAGCCGACGGCGTGCAGTTCGAGGCGCCGACGCGCCGCTGAAGCCGGCCTACTGCAGCGACGGCGTGCTGCGCAGCACTTCCTCGATCGTCGTCACGCCCTCGGCGACCTTCATCGCCCCGGCCAATCGCAGCGGCCGCATGCCGTCCTGGATGCCCTGGCGGCGCAGCGCGTCGGCGTCCAGCGTCGGGTGCACATGCGTGCGCGCGGCTTCGCTCAGCACCAGCAACTCATAGAGCCCGGCGCGGCCGCGGTAGCCGGTGTGGCGGCACTCCAGGCAGCCCACCGGCTTGTAAGCGCGGATGCCGCCCGACAGCCGCCAGGGCTTGACCAGTGCCTCCAGCGTCTCGCGCGTGCTCGATTCGTCGGGCTGCTTGCAGGCCGGACACAGCGTGCGCGTCAGGCGCTGCGCGAGCACGCCGATGACGGTGGCCGAGATCAGGTAGGGCGGCACGCCCAGGTCGACCAGGCGCGTGATGGCGCTCGCGGCGTCGTTGGTGTGCAGCGTGCTGAAAACCAGGTGGCCGGTGAGCGCGGCCTGGATCGCCATCTCGGCCGTGGCCAGGTCGCGGATCTCGCCGACCATGATGATGTCCGGGTCCTGGCGCATCAGCGCGCGCAGCCCCTCGGCGAAGCCCATGTCGATGGACTGCTGCACCTGGGTCTGGTTGAACGAGGTCTCGATCATCTCGATCGGGTCCTCGATGGTGCAGACGTTGACTTCTTCGTTGGCCAGCGACTTCAGCGTCGCGTACAGCGTCGTCGTCTTGCCGCTGCCGGTGGGGCCGGTGACGAGGATGATGCCGTGCGCGCGCCCGGTCAGCGCCTGCCAGGCCTTGGCCTCGGCGGCACCGAAACCCAGGGCCTCGACGCCCTTGACCACGGTCTCGGGGTCGAAGATGCGCATCACCAGCTTTTCGCCGAAGGCCGTGGGCATGGTCGACAGCCGCATCTCGACCTCGCCGCCGCGGCCGGCGCTGTCGGGGCGCACGGTCTTGATGCGCCCGTCCAGCGGCCGGCGGCGCTCGACGACGTCCATGCGGCCGAGCAGCTTGATGCGCGCGACCATCGCGTTCATCACCGTCAGCGGCACCTGGTAGACGGTGTGCAGCACGCCGTCGATGCGAAAGCGGATCGCGCCCATGTCGCGCCGCGGCTCTAGGTGGATGTCGCTGGCGCGCTGGTCGAAGGCGTACTGCCAGAGCCAGTCGACGACCTGCACCACGCCCTGGTCGTTGGCGTCCAGCGTGCCCTTGGCGCGGCCGAGCTCGACCAGCTGCTCGAAGCTCGCCACCGCCGAGACCTCGCCGCTCTTCTGCGCCGCGCGCACCGACTTGGCCAAGGCGTAGAACTCGGTCGTGTAGCGGCGCACGTCCTCGGGGTTGGCGACCACCAGGCGCAGCGTGCGCCGGGTGTGGGCCTCGATCTCGCTCACCCAGTCGACGTCGAAGGGCTCGGCGGTGGCCACCGTGACCTCGGTCGGCGACACCGCCACGGGCAGCGCACGCCGGCTCTCGGCGTAGTGCACGCTCATCACGTCGGCGACGCGGCCGACGTCGACACGCAGCGGGTCGATGCGCAGATAAGGCAGCCCGGCGCGGCCGGCGAGCCAGCCGGTCAGCGCCTCGGTGTCCAGCGCCTCGCCGCGGCCGGCGCGCACCAGCCCCGCGCCGCCCAGTCGCACCAGCGCGTGCAGGCTGGAGGCGCCGGCGCCGAAACGCCGCGTGACACGTTCGGCGTCGCCCGCGGTGATCCAGCCGTCGTCACGCAGCCAGTCCAGCAGTTGCCGCCAGTCCAGCCGTCCGCGTGCCGTCTTCGATTTCATCGTGCCTCTTCAAGCGGGTTGGGGCCCGGCATAGGGCCGCAGCATGCGCAGCCACTTGCGCGCCGGCAGGCCGTAGGCGCCGAAGCGCTGCTCGATCGTAGCGGCGCGGTCGGCGAGCACGTTGCGCTCCGGCATCGCCACATGACGGCCGGCGACGACGACGGTGTTGCCCTCCTTCGTCGGCCGCAGGCTCCAGACCTGATCGGCGCCGAAGACCGCAGCGATGCGTGCGATGCTGCGCTCGAAACTCGAGTCGCGGCCGAAAAGATTCACGCTCATCAGGCCGCCGTCCTCCAGCACCGCGCGGCAGCCGGCGTAGAAGCCCTCGTCGTCGAGCACCGGCGCCGCGGCCTCGTGGTCGTAGAGGTCGACGTGCAGCAGCTGCACGCTCTGCGGCTCGGCACGTTCGGCCAGCCAGGCGCCGGCATCGGCGATCACGACGTCGGCCTCGGCCGGCAGGTGGAACCAGTGACGGCAGACTTCGACGACCTGCGGGTTGAGCTCGACCACCGTGGTCGGCATGCGCAGCGCCTTGTGCGTGAAGCGCGTGATCGCCGCCGCGCCCAGGCCCAGCTGCAGCGCCCGGCCGCGGCCGAGCGCGTCGGTGGGCAGCCACAGCAGGCTGGCGAGCATGCGCTGCACGTATTCGAGCTCGACGACCTGGGGCTTGCGGATGCGCATCGCGCCCTGCACCCAGATCGAGCCCAGATGCAGGAAGCGCACGCCGTCGGATTCGCTGATCGTCGCTTCGGGCAGTTCGGAAGTTTGGGAACGGGTCATCGGCCAGTCTTGTCAGTCGTTCAGGCGCTGCAGTTCGAGACGGGCCAGGCCGTACTCGACGAACTCGGTGACGCCGGTGTCGACGCTGCGGCGGAAGTGGCGGCGCGCGGCGGCGCGGTCGCCGTCGAGCAGTGCCTTCTGGCCGGCGAAGAACTGCAGCTCGCATTCGCGCCCCGGGTCGGCACTGCCGCCCTCGCGCGTGGCGGCGAGCGCGGCGTCGAAAGCAATGTCGCCGGCGAGCCAGCGCGCCACCGGGTGCGGCCAGGCCGGTCTGGCCGCCGTCGGCCAGGCCTGGCGCAGCGCGGCCACGCCGTCGCCGCCGGCGCGGCGTGTCGCCAGATACAGCCAGATGCCGGCATAACCGCCGTCGCGTTCGGCGCGGTTCCGCAGCACCGCCTGGAGCGCGTCGCGTGCGGCGGCGGCGTCACCGCTCAGGTAGTCGATGCGCGCCAGCGTCTGCCGCATCTCGCCGTCGTCCGGGGTCAGGCGCAAGGCCTCCTCGGCGTGCCGGCGGGCCTCGTCCTGGGCCCCGCGCAGCGACGCGTTGACGGCGGCCACGACATGGGTGGGACCGGCTGCGGGGTTCAGCTCGAACGCGGCGGCCAGGTCCTGGCGCGCATCGTCGAGCCGCCCCAGGTGGTCCAGTACCACCGCACGCGCGGTCAGCGTCTGCACCCGCAGCGCCGGCGTCAGGCGGTCGGAGTCGAGCACGAGTGCGAGCACCTGACGCTGCATCAGCGCGTCGCGCTGAACCTGTGTCACGGCGCGCACCCGGCCGGCACGCAAGTCGGTGTCGAGCGCGGCGAAACGCTGGCGCAGGGTGTCGAGCTGCGCCGGCGCGATCGGCGGCAGCTGCATCACGCCCGCCAGGCGCGGGAAGACACGCGTCAACTTCTCACGATAGGCCGGAAAGTCGGCGGCGGCGACGCGGTCCTGCAGCATCTCGAGTTCGGCCTCGACACGCTGCGAGCGCGGCGCGGTGTCGGCCCGCAGGTGCAGCCGGAAGGCCGGCGCCGATTCGTCGGCCGACGAAGAAGCCGAGCGCGGCAGCACGTCCTCGGCGTAGCGGAACTCCACCGTCTGGCGGTAGATGCCCGGGTAGGACAGGCGCAGGGCGCGGCTGCGGTCGGAGGTGTCGGGCAGGCGCAGCACCGACATCGGCAGCGGCAGGCCGTAGTCGGCGACGAACAGCCGCTGCTCGGCGAAGCGCCAGGGCGGCGCCAGCTTGTAGCGCTGCACCAGGCGCAGGGCGTTGCGCTGCGGCACGTCGCCGATTTCGAGCGCACCGTCGGGCACCAGCCCCGGGTACAGGCGCAGGTGGTCGGAGCGCAGGTCGCGCGCGAACTCCTCTGCGCCGCGCGCCGCGAGGTTGGCGCGCACGCCTTCGGCCAGGTCGCCGTGGTAGGTCTGCACCGCCTCGAAGACCGCGGGCTCGGACAGCCGGGTGAAGCTGATCGTGTCCTCGGCCTCGGCCTGCAGCACGCCCTCTTGGCCCGGCAGCGCCTCCAGCGCGGCGCCGGAGCGGGCCCGCAGGCCCCAGCCCAGCCCGCGCACCTGGCGCTCGTCGAGCGTGCCGGTCTGCATCGAACGCGTGGCGTCCACCCACAGCTTGCGGTCCCCCAGGTCCAGCACCGCGATCGCATGGTCGAAGGCGAGCGGGCTGGGCAGCATCTTATGGACGTCGCGGCGCAGCCCGTTGGACACCAGCACCGGCGTCGCCTGCACGCCGGCGGCCTCGGCCAGCGCGGCCAGCAGCGCCACCTTGTCCTTGCAGTCGCCATAACGCTGCGCCAGCACCTGCGCCGCCGGCGCCGGCTGGTGCGAGCTGGCACCGATCTCGGTGCCAAAGTAACGCACCTGGGTCTGGACGAAGTCGAGCAGCGCCAGCAGCTGGGCGTCGCGTTCGCCGCCGCGCAGCGCCGCCGCCTGCGCCGCGACCTCGGGCGTGGGCCGGGTCGCGCTTCGGAACAGGCCCTCGGCCCAGCGCGCGACGTCGGCCCAGTCGGCGAACTCGCTGAGCTGCAGCTGCTCGTCGATGTAGGCCTCGTAGGGTGCGTAGGCGTCGCCGACGAACTGCGGCACCCGGCGGCGGCGGAACTCGGTCGCCTGCAGGCCCCCGGCGCTGCCGGCGGCCTGCAGCTCGGCGGCACCGGCGCGGTGGTGGATCGTGCGCTGCGGCGGCGCCAGCAGCCGGTAGCGGTACAGCCCGGTCGGGCCGCGTGCCTGCTGGCTCCAGTCGAGCTCGACGAAGCGGCCGCCGAACACCGGGTTGTCGCCGGTGATCGTGTAGGCGATCTCGATGCGGTCACCGACACGCACGTCGTCCAGCACGATCGAGGCCGTGCTGCGGCCGTCGAGCCGGCGCTGCTCGAGCCCGGTCTCGCGCTGCAGCACGCGCACGCGGCGCAGATCCAGCTTGTCCAGCCGCGACTTGCCGCGCAGCAGATCCAGCCGGTGCAGCACCAGGCGCTCGTAACCCGGGTCGAACTCGATCTCGAACTGGGCCGCGCTCTCCAGCCCGGCAGCGTCACGCACCTGGCGCACCGTGCGGTGGTAGCGCTGGCTGGCCGTGCCGGCCGCGCCGAGGCGGGTCTGGCGGTCGACCAGCAGCACCTGCAGCGGCGCCGGCTGCAGCCCATCGTCCAGGCCGTCCAGGGCCAGCGGCTGCACCCAGCGCGGTTCGGCCGCACGTTCGACACCGGCCGGAGCGGCCGCGGCCGCGGCGGCGGTCAGCCAGGCTGCCGCCAGCAGCGCTCTTCTGATCCATTTAGCCAACACCCAGGCCTCCCTGCCCCCATGTATCGGATCGATCGATTGTCGCCGCCACCACGGCGCCGGGGCTGGTGTCAGAGCAGAGCGTGGGCGGCGAAGACCTCGCGCCAGGCGGCGAGCTTGCGCTCGAAGCTCCAGCTCGCGTTGGCCGGGCTGGTGGACGGCAGGCGCAGCGTCGCCAGACCCAGCGCCTGCAGCCGGCGCATCGCACGCGCCGACTCGCCGCCGTTGTGCGCCACCGCGTGCAGTTGTGGTGCCAGCCGCCGCAACGCGGCGAAGTCGTTGAGTTCGGCGTCTTCGATCGCCGTGTCCAGGCTGCCTTCGCGCCGGCAGGCGGCGTAGACGTCCCAGATGCCCAGGCCGCGGCGGCGCACCTCGTCCAGGCGCTCGGGGTATGGCAGCGCGCGCAGGTCCACGCCCCAGAGGGCGGACAGGATGGGCCAGAAGTGGTTGCGCGGGTGGGCGTAGTACTGGCCGGCGGCAAGCGAGGCCACGCTCGGGAAGCTGCCGAGCACGACCAGCCGGGTGCGCGCGTCGGCCACCGGCGCCAGACCGACGAGGCGCGTGTTCACCGGCCGTGCGCCGCGACCAGCGGCGCCAGCCGCGGCAGCGCCGCGATGGCGTTGGCGGTCGTCTGTGCCGCGGTGTGCTCCGGCGTCCAGCCACGCAGCGCCGCCAGCTCGAGCGCGATGCGCGGCAGTTCGGCCGGCTCGTTGCGGGTGGACGCGGCGCCAGCGGCACGTTCGGCGGCGCTGCGGTAGAGCCAGTGCGGCGGGATGTCGGGCGCGTCGGTCTCCAGCACCGGCACGTGTTCGGGCAGGGTCGTGGCCAGGCGCCGGATCTGCAGCGCACGCTCGAAGCTCATCGCGCCGCCGAAACCCAGGCGCAGCCCGAGCGCGACGAACTGCGCCGCCTGCGCGTCGCTGCCGTTGAAGGCGTGCGCAATGCCGCCGGGCGTCTCGATGCGCCGCAGCCCGTGCAGCAGCAGGTCGGCCGAGCGCCGCACGTGCAGCAGCACCGGCAGGCCGAAGTCGCGCGCCAGCGCCAGCTGCGCCAGGTAGAAGCGGCGCTGGCGCTCCAGGTCGAGGCCGGGCACGAACTGGTCGATGCCGATCTCGCCGACCGCCACCAGCCGCGGGTCGTCGCGCCGGCGGTCGAGTTCATCGTGCAGGCGCTCCAGGTCATCGTCGGCGGCGCGCCCGGTGTAGAGCGGATGGATGCCCAGTGCGTAGGCCAGCCGGTGCTGGTGGGCGAGTTCGCGCACCGCATCGAAGTTGCCAACTTCCACCGCCGGCAGCACCTGCAGGCCGACGCCGGCGGCCCGCGCCCGGGCGACGACGGCGTCGCGGTCGGCGTCGAATTCCGCAGCGTCGAGATGGCAATGCGTGTCCAGCCACATGGCGCGATGATGCCGTGATCCCGGGTGTGGCCGCCGGGCCGACGTGATACCGTCAGCGAAGGCTGCCGGGTGCAGGAGCCGAGGACGATGAAGAAGGCACCGCTTTACAGCCGTTCGCGCCGGCCCGCCGACGCCACCCAGCCGCCACCGGCCGAAGCCCCGCCGCCAGCGGCGCCCGGCGCGGCCGCAGCGCCGCCCCGCCGCAGGCAGCGCCTGCCGCAGGCCCCGCTGTGGGCCGCCGGCGGCGCCGTCATCGCCACCGCGCTGCTGCTGGCCCTGGGCCCGCTGCGCCCCGGGCACGCGCTGACCCAGGCCGACATCGACGCCGCGGTGCGCGCCTCGCTCGAGAAGGAACCCCTGCCCTCGGCCGCGGCCAAGGCCTACGCTGCGGTCGAGGCCTCGGTCGTGCGCGTCATCGGCCTGATGGACGAACACGACGACGGTCGCGCCGCCAGCGACGAGGCGCGCGCGATGCAGCGCAGTCTGGGCACCGGCGTCGTCGTCATCGACAACGGCACCATCCTCACCAACCTGCACGTGGTCTGGGGCGCGCACAAGGTGCGCGTGATCTTCGCCGACGGCACCGAGTCGAATGCGCGCCTGGTCGGCGTCCAGGCCGAGAACGACCTGGCGGTGCTGCGTGCCGACCACATCCCCGACGACCTGGCCGCGGCGACGATGCGCAGCACCGGCGACCTGCGGCCCGGCGACCACGTCATCGCCGTCGGCCACCCCTTCGGCATCGGGCCGTCGGTGAGCTACGGCGTCGTATCCGGGCTGAACCGCGAGTTCCGTTCGGAAGCAGGCAAACGCACGCTGACCAACCTGATCCAGTTCGACGCCGCCGCCAACCCCGGCAACTCCGGCGGCCCGCTGGTGACGATGGACGGCCAGGTCGTCGGCATCGTCACCGCCATCCTCAACCCGTCGGAAGAACGCACCTTCGTCGGCATCGGCTTTGCCGTGCCGATCGAAAATGCCGCCGCCGCGGCCGGCATGCCGCCGTTCTGATGCGCCGCCACCGGAGAGACACTTGTCGTCGATGACCGAAAACACCCCCGCGCTGATGGAGCGCCTGCTGTACGAAGTCAAACGTGTCGTCGTCGGCCAGGACCGTTTCCTCGAGCGTGTGCTGGTCGCGCTGCTGGCCCAGGGCCACCTGCTGGTCGAAGGCGTGCCCGGGCTGGCCAAGACGCTGACCGTGAAGACGCTGGCGCGCGCCGTACGCGGCAGCTTCAAGCGCATCCAGTTCACGCCCGACCTCGTGCCCTCGGACCTGATCGGCACGCGCATCTACAACCAGAAGACCGGCGAGTTCTCGACCGCGCTCGGCCCGGTGTTCGCCAACCTGGTGCTGGCCGACGAGATCAACCGCGCCCCGGCCAAGGTGCAGAGCGCGCTGCTGGAGGTGATGCAGGAGCGCCAGGTGACGATCGCCGGCGAGACCCACCGCGTGCCCGACCCCTTCGTCGTGATGGCGACGCAGAACCCGATCGAGACCGAAGGCACCTACCCGCTGCCCGAGGCCCAGGTCGACCGCTTCATGATGAAGGTGCTGGTCGACTACCCGAGCGAGGAAGAAGAGTTCGTCATCGCCCAGCGTGTCACGGGCCCGGCGGTCGAGATCGACGCGGTGGCCGACACCTTCGCGCTGGCGGCGCTGCAGCGCGAGTGCCGCGAGGTCTACGTCGACCCCTCGCTGATCCAGTACGCGGTCAAGCTGGTGGCGGCGACACGCACGCCGGCACGCTACGAACTGCCCGACCTCGCCCGGCTGCTGACCTACGGCGCCAGCCCGCGCGCGACCATCGGCATGATCGAAGGCGCACGCGCGCTGGCGCTGCTGGCCGGCCGGCGTTACGCGCTGCCCGAGGACGTCGCCGGCATGGTGGCCGACGTCATGCGCCACCGCCTGGTGCTGAGCTACGAGGCGCTGGCCGAAGGTGTCAGCGCCGACGCCATCGTGCAGCGTGTGATGAAGCGCATCGCGCCGCCCGACAAGCCGCTGGCGGCCGGGCGTTTCGACGGGAGCGCCGGTGCCTGAGTCGCCCGAGCACCTGCTGCGCCGTCTCGAGTGGACGGTGCTGCGGCGGCTGGACGGCCTGCTGCAGGGCGACTACCGCACGCTGCTGCGCGGCGGCGGCGTCGACCTCGCCGACCTGCGCGAATACCAGCTCTTCGACGACGTGCGCCACATCGACTGGAACGTCACCGCACGCCTGCAGCAGCCCTATGTGCGCCAGTTCGTCGAGGACCGCGACCTGACGGCCTGGTTCCTGCTGGACCTGTCGCCGAGCGTGGACTTCGGCTCGGGCGAACGCAGCAAGCGCGAGGTCTCGCAGGCCTTCGCCGGGGCGCTGGCGCGCATCGTCACGCGCCACGGCAACCGCGTCGGCGCCCTCTTCTACGGCCGCCGCGTCGACCACGTGCTGCAGCCCTCGGCGACGCGGCTGCAGGTGCTGGAACTGCTGCGCCGCATGCAGCCGCCGGCGCAGCCGCCCGTGGCCGCGACACCGACGGCGCTGGCCGAACTGCTGGACGCCGCGGCCGGCATCATCCGGCGGCGCTCGCTGGTCTTCGTCGTCTCCGACTTCATCTCGACGCCGGGCTGGGCGCCTTCGCTGGCGCGCCTGGCGCGGCGCCACGAGCTGATCGCGGTGCGTGTGCTCGACCCGGCGGAGATGGCGCTGCCCGACGTCGGCCTGGTCACGGTCGAAGACGCCGAGACCGGCGAGCAGCTGCTGGTCGACGCCGCCGACCCGGCCTTCCGCGCGCGCTATGCCGCGATCGCCGAAGCCGAGGAGAACAGCTTGCGCGCCGCGCTCGCCGAGTCGGGCGCCGACGTGCTCGAACTCGCCACCGACGAGGACCTGCTGGACGCGCTGCTGCGTTTTGCCGACCTGCGGCGCCAGCGCGCGCGCCTGAAGGCCTCGCCGCGGCTGCCGGCACACCTGCGCGAACGCGCCGAGCCGCTGGGGGCCGCGGCATGAGCTTCATCTGGCCGCAGATGCTGGCGGCGCTGGTGCTGCTGCCGCTGCTGGTGCTGCTCTACCTGTGGCTGCTGCGCCGGCGGCGGCGTGCGACCGTGCGCCTGGCCAGCATCGCGATCGCACGCCAGGCGCTGGGCCGCGGCCCGGGCTGGCGCCGCCACCTGCCGCCGGCGCTGATGCTGCTGGCGCTGGCCGCGCTGCTGCTGGCGCTGGCACGGCCGACGGCGACGCTGACGCTGCCGCTGGCCGAACGCACCATCATCCTGGCGATGGACGTCTCCGGCAGCATGCGCGCCGAGGACGTCAAGCCCAACCGCCTGGTCGCGGCGCAGGAGGCGGCGCGTGCCTTCGTCGCCTCGCTGCCGCGCGAGGTGCGCGTCGGCGTGGTCTCGTTCGCCGGCACCGCGGCCGTGGTGCAGGCGCCGACCACCAGCCGCGACGACGTCTTCGCTGCGATCGAACGTTTCCAGCTGCAGCGCGGCACCGCCATCGGCAGCGGCATCGTGCTGTCGCTGGCGACGCTGTTCCCGCAGGCCGGCATCGACATCCAGCAGGTGACCGGACAGCGCCCGATGCCGCGCATGCTGGGCGATCCCGACAAACCCAAGGACTTCAGCCCGGTGGCCCCCGGCTCCTACGGCTCGGCGGCGATGATCCTGCTGACCGACGGCCAGCGCACCACCGGCCCCGACCCGATAGACGCAGCGAAGATGGCCGCCGACCGCGGCATCCGCGTCTACACGGTCGGCGTCGGCACCACCCAGGGCGAGATCATCGGCTTCGAAGGCTGGTCGATGCGGGTGCGGCTGGACGAGGACACGCTGCGCCAGATCGCGCAGATGACGCTGGGCGAGTATTTCTACGCCGGCACCGCCGAAGACCTGAAGAAGGTCTACGAGCGCCTGAGCGCACGCATGGTGGTCGAGCGCAAGGAGACCGAGGTCACGGCGCTGTTCGCCGGGCTGGGCGCGCTGCTGGCGCTGGTGGCGTCGGCGCTGTCGCTGTGGTGGTTCGGGCGCGTGGCCTGATCAGGCCGGCGTCGTCTGCTTTCGTTTGCCGGCGCGGGTGCGCCGCGGCGTGGCCGGCAGCTGCAGGCCCAGCGGGTCGCTCGTCGGCAGCACCGCGGCGCGCGCCTTGGCGGCGGTCTTGCGCGGCGGGCGCTTCGCCACCTCCTGCTCGCGTTCGACGCGGCGCAGGATCGAGCGCCCCTCGTCGGGCCGTGGCGGCGCCAGCACGACCGCGCCGCGAGCCGCGCGCAGGCCGGCGGCGGCGCGCCAGTCCTGGCCGAGGAAGAGCGCACGTTCGGCCCGGCGCCGGCGCGTCAGCCCCGGCAGCGGCTGCAGCACGCCGTCGACGCGGGCCTTGTCCCAGACCAGGAACTGATCGGCCGCAGCGGCGGCGTCGCCGGCGTTGAGCTTCTTCAGCAGCGTGGACTTCTGCAGCGCACCAGCTCCGAGGTTGAAGCAGAAGCTGACCAGGGCGCCGAAAGCGCCGTCGTCCAGCGCCACCGTCGCCAGCGCCTGCACGTCGCGGCAGGCATCGAGCAGGTCAGCGCGCAGCAGGGTCTCGGCCTGCGCCTTCGTGATGCCGCCGGGATAGAGCGCACGCGCCTGCGCCGCCGCCGCCGGCCCGCGCAGCCAGCGCCCGGCGCTGTCGGCGATCGCATGGCCCCAGCCTATGGTCCAGATGCCGACCGGGTCGAGGTAGGGGTCGATGTTGACGGTGCGCGGGTCGCCGTCAGGGATGCCCTCGAAGCTCTTGACCAGTTCCAGCCCTTCGTCGGGCATGTCGCGCAGTGCAGCGGGCATGGGTGACCTCCATCGGTTGCGCGGCCGATTGTTCGCCGCCGCCGCGGCGACGCAATCCCGCACAGCCGCTGCCCTCAGCGCTCGAGCCGCCAGAGCCGCCCGTCTGCACCGTCGGTGAGCGCGTAGAGCCAGCCGTCAGGCCCCTGGCGCAGGTCGCGGATGCGCGCCCCGAGTTCGTGGCGCTCTTCGGCGACGACACGGCGCCCGTCCAGCGTCAGCCGCACCAGGGCCTCGCCGCGCAGCGCGCCCAGCACCAGGCTGCCCTGCCAGCCGGGGTAACGCTCGGAGCCGACGAAGGCCAGCCCGCTGGGCGCGATCGACGGCACCCAGACCTTCAGCGGCTGCTCGAAGCCGGCGCGCGGGCCTTCGTCGCCGATGCGCGTGCCGCTGCCGTAGTTGCGGCCGTAGGTGAGCAGCGGCCAGCCGTAGTTGCGCCCACGTTCGACGACGTTGACCTCGTCGCCGCCTTGCGGCCCGTGTTCGACGGCCCAGAGTTCGCCGGTCTGCGGATGCAGCGCCGCGCCCTGCACGTTGCGGTGGCCCAGGCTCCAGACCTCGGCCGCCATGCCGGCGGCACGCGGGTTGTCCGCCGGCGCCCGGCCGTCGCGGTCGACGCGCACGAACTTGCCGAGGTGGTTGCCCGGCAGCTGGGCGTCGTCGCGACGCGAGAAGCGGTCGCCCAGGCCCACGGCCAGCGTGCCGTCGCGCAGGAAGACGATGCGCGAGCCGCAGTGCGCCGAGCTCGACACCTTGGGCTGCTGGCGGAAGATCGTGCGCACCTCGCTCAGTTTGTCGCCGTCCAGGCGCCCGCGCGCCAGCGCCGTGCTGTTGCCGCCGTCGCCGGGCTCGGCGAAGGTCCAGAAGACCAGGCCGTTGCGCTTGAAGTCGGGGTCGACGGCGACGTCGAGCAGCCCGCACTGGCCGCGCACGTCGACCGCCGGCAGCCCGGCCAGCGGCGCCGACAGCGTGCCGTCGGCGCGCAGCAGGCGCAGCCGGCCGACCTTTTCCGTGATCAGCGCGCGGCCGTCGGGCAGGAAGGCGATGGCCCAGGGATGGTCCAGGCCGCTGGCGACGACGACCGGGCGCAGGGTCTCGGCCGCAGGCGCAGGGTTGGCGGCCAGCCCGGCGGCGAGCGCGACGACGAGCGGCAGCAGGCGCCGAGATCGGGTGTTCATCGGCGCATGCTGCCGCGCACGGCCGTGCCGCACGCGCGCTGGGGCCATACGCCCTCAGGCGGCGGCTTCGACCACCATCTGCACGCGCGCCTGCCCGTTCCACTCGTCCAACGACAGGCGGTAGGCCAGGCGCACGCGTTCGGCCACCGGCTCGGCGTGGCCGAACCAGATCGCCTCGCGCACGCTGGCGCCGTGGCGCAGGCGCAGCTTCAGGTGTTTCTCGCCGACCAGGCGCTGCTGCAGCACCTGCATCTCGTCGCAGAACACCGGCGCCTCGAAACCCTGGCCCCAGACCTGGGCGTCGAGCAGGCCGACGGTGGCGGCGTCGAACCACTGCGGGTCCAGCGGCCCGTCGACGGCGATGCGGCGCTCCAGCGTCGCCGCGTCCAGCCACTCGCCGGCCACCTGGCGCAGCGCCTGGGCGAAGGTCTCGAAACCGGCCGGCGCCAGCGTGCAGCCGGCCGCCATCGCGTGGCCGCCGAAACGCAGCAGCAGCCCCGGGTGGCGCTTGGCGACGAGGTCGAGCGCGTCGCGCAGGTGAAAACCGGGGATCGAGCGCCCCGAACCCTTCAGCGCGCCGTCGGCGCCGCAGGCAAAGGCGAAGGTCGGGCGGTGCAGCCTGTCCTTCAGCCGCCCGGCGACGATGCCGACCACGCCTTCGTGGAAGCTGGGGTCGAAGAGCGCGACTGCCGGCGGCGTGCTGTCGGCGCCGTAACGTTCGACCGCCGCTTCGGCAAGCTCGCGCATGCCGGCTTCGACGTCGCGGCGTTCGCGGTTGATCGCGTCGAGCTGGGCGGCGAGCTCGGCGGCGCGGCCGGCGTCGTCGGTCAGCAGGCATTCGATGCCCAGCGTCATGTCGGCCAGCCGGCCGGCGGCGTTGATGCGTGGCCCGAGTGCGAAGCCGAAGTCGAAGCCGCAGGCACGTTCGGGCTGGCGCCGCGCGGCCGCGAACAGCGCCGCGACACCCGGCTGCATGCGCCCGGCGCGCACCCGGCGCAGGCCCTGGGCGACGAGGCGGCGGTTGTTGGCGTCAAGCCTGACGACGTCGGCCACGGTGCCCAGTGCCACCAGGTCCAGCAGCGCGTCCAGCCGCGGCTGGCTGGCGGCGTCGAAACGCCCGCGCGCGCGCAGCTCGGCACGGGCCGCCAGCAGCACGTAGAAGACGACGCCCACGCCCGCCAGCGCCTTGCTCTCGAAGCCGCAGGCCGGCTGGTTGGGGTTGACGATGACGTCGGCCGCCGGCAGCACGACGGCGCCGGCCTGCAGCGCCGGCAGGTGGTGGTCTGTGACCAGCACCGACATGCCCAGCGCCCGTGCATGCGCCACGCCCTCCAGGCTGGCGATGCCGTTGTCGACGGTGAGCAGCAGGTCCGGGCGCTTTTCGCGGGCCAGCTCGACGATCGCCGGCGTCAGCCCGTAGCCGTGCACCGCGCGGTCGGGCACGACGTAGGCCAGGTTCTCGCGTGCCGCACCCAGCATCGCCAGGCCGCGCAAGGCGACGGCGCAGGCGGTGGCGCCGTCGCAGTCGTAGTCGGCGACGACGCAGATGCGGCCGCCTGCGGCGATCAGGTCGGCCAGCAGCCGGCCGGCTTCGGCGGCGCCGTGCAGCGCCGCCGGCGGCAGCAGCCGCGCCAGGCCGTCGTCGAGCTCGTCGGCGGCGCGCACGCCGCGTGCCGCCAGCAGCCGTGCCAGCAGCGGGTGCACGCCGGCCTGTTCGAGCGCGAAGGCCGCGCGCGGCGGCACGTCGCGGGTGTGCAGGATCACAGCGTCTCCAGCAGGGCTTGCGGCGCCGGGCGCGCCAGGCGCGCACGCAGCGCCTGCCAGGCGCCGCCGGCTTCGCAGGAGACGCCGGCACGTTCACCGCACAGCGTCAGCCGCACCGTCTGGCCGCGCACCCGCGCCGCCAGCAGCTCGGCCACCGGGCCGGCGTCCAGCGCCGCCCATTCGCGGCTCCAGGCCTCCCAGTCCTCGTTCAGCGCCGGCGTGCGCAGGCGTTCGTCGACTTGCGGCATGCGGCCGCGCACGGCCTGCGCCGGGCCGCAGCCGCTGAGCCAGAAGGTGTTGACGCTCGCCAGCCCGCGCGCCTCGCGTTCGTCGTTCAGCGGGTGCGTGTACAGCAGCATCTGGACCTCGTTCTGCAGCCGGCGCACCAGGCGCACCGCTGGCTGCTCGGTCAGCCAGGCGTCGACGTGGCGGCCGATGACGCGGTCGGGCGAAGCGGTGCGCAGCTCGGCCAGGCTCTCGTGCGCCAGGTACCAGCGCAGCGGCGCGCCCCAGCGCAGCACGAAACCTTCGCTGGTGAAGAGCGGCGCCACCGCTTCGAAGAAGGCGTGCGAGCCGGCGGCGTCGAGCTCGAGCTGCAGCGGGTCGAGGAAGCTGACCTGCTCGGTGCCCAGCTGCCAGTGCGCCGGCGTCAGCTCGCCCCAGGCGAGGTCGCCCAGGATCTCGGCCGAGACGCCGTCGCCGGCGGCATGCCAGGCGGCCCAGGGCAGCTGCCCGTCGCCGCCGGCGAAGCCGAGTTCACGCGCCAGGGCGCGCTCGTGCGGCGGGCTGAAGCTGGTCTCGTCGCCGTCGTCACGCACCCGCACCGGCAGGCGCGCGAGCAGTTCGCGCAGACGCGGCAGTTCGAGGCGGCTGAGGGCGGCGCGGCCGGCGTCCGACAGCGGCGCCGCGAAAGGAACGATCAGGTGCACGGCGCGCATTATCCGGCCCCGCGCCGGGACGCCCGGCGCGGCGGGTTAGCATCGCCCACCCATGAACCTGCCCTACGAGTGGCACGTCGGCTGGCGCTACACGCGCGCCGGACGTGCAGGCCGACGCAACGGCTTCATCTCGTTCATCTCCGCGATCTCGGTGCTCGGCATCGCGCTCGGCGTGGCGGCCCTGATCATCGTGCTCAGCGTGATGAACGGCTTCCAGAAGGAGGTGCGCGACCGCATGCTGAGCGTGATCTCGGCCGTCGAGATCCACGACGCCGGCGGCGCCGCCCTGCCCGACTGGCAGGCCACCGCCCAGGCTGCACGCGCCAACCCGCAGGTGGTCGGCGCCGCACCTTTCGTCGCCGCCCAGACCCTGGTCGGCCGCGGCGACGTGCTGCGCGGCGCGGTCGTGCGCGGCATAGACCCGGCCGCCGAGGCCGGGGTCACCGATCTCGCCCGGCGCCTGCGCGACCAGGAACTCGCGGCGCTGCAGCCCGGCCAGTGGCACGCGGTGATCGGCGTCGAGCTCGCCCGGCTGCTGGGCGTGCGCGTCGGCGACTCGATCACGATCGCCGCACCCGGCGGCCAGTTCACGCCCGCCGGGGTCGTGCCGCGGCTCAAGCAGTTCACCGTCACCGGCACCTTCGAGGCCGGGCACTACGAGTACGACAGCGGCCTGGTGCTGATCGCGCTGGACGACGCCGCGCGCCTGTTCCAGACCGGCGGCCCGACCGGCGTGCAGCTGAAGCTGGCCGACGTGCACCAGGCACGCGGCGTAGGCGACGAGCTGGCGCAGGCGCTGGGCCCGGCGGTCGTGGTGCGCGACTGGACCCAGACCAACCGCAACTGGTTCGACGCGGTGCAGATCGAGAAGCGGCTGATGGCGATCATCCTGACGCTGATCGTCGCGGTCGCCGCGTTCAACCTGGTGTCGACGCTGGTGATGACGGTGACCGACAAACGCGCCGACATCGCCATCCTGCGCACGCTGGGCGCGAGCCCGCGGTCGATCATGGGCATCTTCATCGTCCAGGGCGCGACCGCCGGCGTCATCGGCACCGCCAGCGGCGTTGCGCTCGGGCTGCTGGTGGCCTTCAACATCGACGTGCTGGTGCCGGCGCTGGAGCGCGTGCTGGGCGTGGCCTTCCTGCCCAGCAGCGTCTACGTCATCAGCCGCATGCCCAGCGAGCCGATGATGTCCGACGTGCTGCCGATCGCCGTCGTCTCGCTGCTGCTGGCCTTCGTCGCGACGCTGTACCCGAGCTGGCGCGCCAGCCGCGTGAACCCGGCCGAGGCCCTGCGTTATGAATGAGACCGACGCCGACCGCGTGCTCGACGCCGTCGAGCTGCACAAACGTTTCCACGAAGGCGAGCTCGACGTCAGCGTGCTGCGCGGCGTCAGCCTGCAGGTGCGCCGCGGCCAGACGCTGGCCGTCGTCGGCGCCTCCGGCTCGGGCAAGAGCACGCTGCTGCACCTGCTGGGCGGGCTGGACGCGCCGACCTCGGGCCGGGTGACGCTGATGGGCCGCGACTTCGCGTCTATGGACGCGGCCGAACAGGGCCGCTGGCGCAACCGCCACCTCGGCTTCGTCTACCAGTTCCACCACCTGCTGCCCGAGTTCAGCGCGCTGGACAACGTGGCGATGCCGCTGCGCATCCGCCGCGAGCCGCTGGAAGCCGCGCGCGACGCGGCGCAGCGGGTGCTGGCCGCCGTCGGCCTGGCCGGCCGGGTCGCGCACCATCCGGCGCAGCTCTCCGGCGGCGAGCGCCAGCGGGTGGCGATCGCACGCGCGCTCGTCACGCGCCCGGCCTGCGTGCTCGCCGACGAACCCACCGGCAACCTCGACCGCGGCACCGCGACCGCGGTCTTCGACCTGATGCTGGGTCTGGCGCGCGAGCAGGGCACGGCCTTCGTCGTCGTCACCCACGACGAGGCGCTGGCGGCACGCTGCGCGCAGACGATGACCCTGAACCGGTGAATCCGCGGGCCGCTTCCTACAATCGGCCGCAGTGCACCTGCTGAACGCCGACCTCCATTCCCATTCCAACGTCTCCGACGGCACGCTGAGCCCGCAAGCGCTCGCCCAGCGTGCCCACGCCCAGGGCGTGGAGCTGTGGGCGCTGACCGATCACGACGAACTCGGCGGCCTGGCCGCGGCACGCGAGACGGCGCTGGACCTGGGCATGGGCTTTCTCACCGGCTGCGAGATCTCGGTCAGCTTCGCCGGCGAGACGGTGCACGTCGTCGGCCTGGGCTTCGACGCCGGCAACGCGGCGCTGGCCGCGGGCCTGGCGGGCATCCGCAGCGGCCGGCGCGAACGCGCCCGGCGCATGGGCGAGGCGCTGGCCGCGGCCGGCATCCCCGGCGCCTTCGAAGGGGCCTTGCGCCACGTCGGCAACCCCGACCTGGTCTCGCGCACCCATTTCGCGCGCTGGCTGGTCGAAGCCGGCCACTTCGCCGAGACGCACGAGGTCTTCCGCCACTATCTGGCCAGCGGCAAACCCGGTCACGTGCCGCACGACTGGGCGAGGCTGGGCGACGCGGTGCGCTGGATCACCGAGGCCGGCGGCGTCGCCGTCATCGCCCATCCGGCGCGCTACCGCTTCTCGCCCAGCGCCGAATACGCGCTGTTCAGCGAGTTCGTCGCCCACGGCGGCCGCGGCGTCGAGGTCGTCACCGGCAGCCACACCGCGGCCGAACAGCTGCAGTACGCCGACACCGCACTCGAGTTCGGCCTGCTCGCCTCGCGTGGCAGCGACTTCCATTCGCCCGCTGAAAGCCGCGTCGACCTCGGCACCCTGCCCGACCTGCCCGGCCGGCTGACGCCGGTGTGGGGCGCGCTGGCCGCGCGCGTGCAGCGCGCATGACGGCGCCAGGCGCAGGCCGCCGGCAGCGGCCGGGGCTGGGCATTGCGCTCGTCGTCGTCATGGCGGCGTGTTTCGCGACCATGGACAACACCGTGCGCTGGCTCGGCGCGGCGGCGCTGCCGGTGCTGCTGCTGCTGACGCTGCGCTACGCCTTCCAGGCGCTGGCGATGACGGTCTGGCTGGCGGTCGACCCGAAACACGGCTTTCGCAGCGCGCACCCGCGCTTCCAGGCGCTGCGCGGCGCGCTGCTGCTGGCCACCAGCGGCTTCAGCTTCTACGGCGTGCAGGCGATGCCGGTGCCCGAGTTCACCGCGATCAACATGCTGACGCCGGTGCTGGTGACGCTGCTGGCGGGCTGGTTCCTGGGCGAGCGTGTCTCGCGGCTGCGCTGGCTGCTGGTCATCGGCGCCTTCGTCGGGGCGCTGATCGTCATCCGCCCGGGCAGCGGCGTCTTCGGCTGGGCGGTGCTGTTCCCGCTCGCCGGCGCCGTCTGCTACGCCTCGTTCCAGGTGCTGACCAGCCGCATGGCCGCGCTGGAGAACCCGTTCACGACGCACTTCTGGACCGGCTTCACCGGCACCGCGATCCTGCTGCCGCTGCTGGCCGCGGCGCCGCTGGACGTGGCCGGCGCGCTCGGCGCGGCGACGCCCGCGCAGTGGGCGCTGATCGCCTTCGTCGGCCTGCTCGGCACCGCCGGCCACCTGCTGCTGATCCTGGCGATGGGCATGGCGCCGACGGCGACGCTGATGCCCTTCGTCTACACACAGATCGGCGCCGCGGCGCTGGTCGGCTGGCTGGTCTTTCGGCACCTGCCCGACGGCTGGGCCTGGGTCGGCATGGCGGTGATCGCCGCCTGCGGCGCCGCCAGCGCCTGGCTGAACCTGCGCGGCGCGGCGCCGAAGCCGGCGTCGGCGGTGGGCGCCGACACGATCGCCGATTGACGGCCTTCGTCGCCCGCGGCGCCGCTTTCGTCGCGCGTGCCGCGGCGCCCTGCGGGCAGGCGCTACGCTCGCGCCCATGACGCTTCCCGTGACCGCGCTCGACCAGCCGCTGCCGGCCGAACTCACCGGCCGCGAGCACGGCTGGTTCACACGCTACCGCCGCTGGCCGGTGTTCAGCACGCCCTGGGCGCGCGGCCGGCTCTGGCGCATGGCGCTGATTCTGGGCTGCGTCTTCGGCGTGCTGGTGCTGACGGTGCTGACCAACGGCAGCCCGGCCGACCGCCCCTGGCCCGGCGTCGCCGAACTCGTGATCACGCTCATCGGCCCGGCGCTGGCCGGCCCGGCGCTGGGCGTCTGGGTACGCCGGCGCCGCTGGGACGAGCGCCGCGAATGGTGGGCGCTGCTCGGCGCCATCGTCGCCGTCGTCGGCGCGACCCAGGCCTTCCACGCCTGGGGCTCCGAGCCCTTGAAGCAGTTCGTCGCCGAGCGCACCGGCAACGTCGACGAAAACGGCAAGCGCCGCCGCATCGTGATGATGATCGGCATGACGATCCGCTCGCCCGACGATGGGCCCGCCAAGCCCCGAGCGGCGCGCGACGACAGCGACCCCGACGACCCGGCCGGCGAGATCTCCAACTTCGTCGTGCGCTCCGGCGTCGCCTTCCTGCTGGCCGGCGGGCTGGCGCTGCGTGGCTTGCGCCGCGAACGCGAGGGCCTGGCCGCGCTGGCGCGCGAACGCGCGCTGGCCGAAGCGCAGGCGCAGCGGCGCGAGGCCGAGCTGCGGCTGTCGGTGCTGGCGGCACAGGTCGAGCCGCACTTCCTGTTCAACACCCTGGCCGGCGTGCGCAGCGCGATCGCCACCGACCCGGTCCGTGCTGCGGAGATGATCGACCGCCTCGTCGAGTACCTGCGCGCGGCGATCCCGCGGCTGCGCAGCGACGGCTCGGCCCAGGCCACGGTGGGCGGCCAGTTCGAGATCGTGCGCGCCTACCTCGGGCTGATGGCCGCACGCATGCCGCGGCTGGCCTGGTCGGTGCAGGCCGACGAGTCGCTGCTGAGGCGGCCCTGCCCGCCGCTGATGCTGATCTCGCTGGCCGAGAACGCGGTCAAACACGGCGTCGAGCCCAAGATCGGGCCGGTGCGTGTCGACGTGCGCGCCGAACGCAGCGAAGACGGCCGGCTGGCGCTGATCGTCGAGGACGACGGCGCCGGCTTCGGTGCCTCCACCGCCGGCACCGGGCTGGGGCTGGCCAACATCCGAGAACGCCTGGCACAGCTGCACGGCGAGCGCGCCGCGCTGACGCTGAAGGCGCGCGCCGGCGGCGGCGTCTCGGCGACGATCACCGTGCCGCTGGAAGACGCCTGAACCGGGAGCCCCGCATGACCGAGACCACCGCCCTGCTCGCCGACGACGAGGACCTGCCGCGCGCCGAGCTGCGCCGCATGCTCGCCGCCGCCTGGCCCGAACTGCGCATCGTCGCCGAGTGCGAACACGGCCCCGCCGCGGTCGAGGCGATCGAGAAGTTCCAGCCCGACATCGCCTTCCTCGACATCCGCATGCCGGGCCTGAGCGGCCTGGACGTGGCGCGCGCGGCCAGCGGCCGCTGCCACGCGGTCTTCACCACCGCCTACGACAGCTATGCGATCGAAGCCTTCGACGCCGGCGCCGTCGACTACCTGCTCAAGCCCATCGTCGCCGAGCGCCTGGCGCAGACGGTGGCGCGGCTGCGCGAGCGCCTGGCGGCACGTGCCGCGGCGCCCGAACTCGACGCCTTGCTGCAGCGCCTGGGCACGCAGTTCGCGCAGCGCGACGCGGCGACGCGGCTGCGCTGGATCAGCGCCAGCGTCGGCGACACGATCAAGATGTTCGGCATCGACGAGGTGCTGTTCTTCCAGAGCGACGAGAAGTACACCCGCGTCGTCACGGCGGCCGACGAGGCCCACGTGCGCAAGCCGCTCAAGGAGATCGCCGAAGGCCTGGACGGCGAGCTCTTCTGGCAGGTGCACCGGGGCTGCATCGTGCGCGCCAGCGCCATCGCGCGCGCCCACCGCGACGACCTGGGCCGCATCACGCTGCAGCTGCGTGGCCACGGCGAGCGCCTGGCGGTGAGCCAGGCCTACGCCTGGCGTTTCAAGCCGATGTGACAGCCGTCGCACCTGCGCCCTGCACGTAGCCGGCGTCACCCCAAAACGGGGTGGCGACGCGTCATACTCGGGCGTCGAGCGATCAGAGTCATCTTGCGACCCATGCTGCGCCCCGCATCGCCGAACGACGGCCCGATCGCGGCCCCCCACC
>NZ_NRRU01000036.1 GCF_016583785.1 Rubrivivax gelatinosus
CCGGGTCGACGCCGATCTCGCGCAGCTGGTCCAGCACCAGGAAGCGGTGCTCCTCGTTGCCGACGACCAGCGGCGCGGCGGTCGTGCCGCCGGCCAGCGCCTGCAAACGCTGCACCGCCTGCTGGAACAGGCTGCTGTTGCCCGACAGCACGAGGAACTGCTTCGGATAGGCGGCGCGCGACAGCGGCCACAGCCGCGTGCCCGAGCCCCCGGCCATGACGACCGGCTGGACGGCGATGCTCATGCTTCGAAACCCCCGGGGTTGTGTTGCTGCCAGCGCCAGCTGTCGGTGCACATGCGGTCCAGGTCGTGGCGCGCGCGCCAGCCGAGCAGCTCGTGTGCACGCGACGGGTCCGCATAACAGGCGGCGACGTCGCCGGCCCGGCGCGGCATGACGCGGTAGGGCAGGTCGCGGCCGCTGGCGCGCGCGAAGGCGGCGACGACCTCGAGCACCGAGTAGCCGCGGCCGGTGCCGAGGTTGACGGTCAGCGAGCCCGGCTGGTCGAGCAGGTGGCGCAGTGCGGCGACGTGGCCTTCGGCGAGGTCCATCACGTGGATGTAGTCGCGCACGCCGGTGCCGTCGGGTGTCGGGTAGTCGTCGCCGAAGACCTGCAGGAACTCGCGTCGGCCGACCGCGACCTGGGTGACGTAGGGCATCAGGTTGTTCGGGATGCCGCGCGGGTCCTCGCCGATGAGGCCGCTCTCGTGTGCGCCGACCGGGTTGAAGTAGCGCAGGCAGGCGGTCTGCCAGCCGGCGTCGGCGGCGCCCAGGTCGCGCAGGATCTGCTCGCTGATCAGCTTGGTCTGGCCATAGGGGTTGGTCGCGGTGAGGCGTGCGTCTTCCCGGATCGGCAGCGACTCCGGGTCGCCGTAGACGGTGGCGCTGGAGCTGAAGACGAAACGCGAGACGCCGTGGCGGCGCATCGCCTGGCAGACGTTGAGCAGGCCGCCGATGTTGTTGGTGTAGTACTCCAGCGGTTTTTGCGTCGACTCGCCCACCGCCTTGAAGGCGGCGAAGTGCACTGCGGCGTCGATGCGGTGGCGCTGGAACAGCGACTGCATCGCCGCGGCGTCGCGCACGTCGGCACGTTCGAAGACCGGCTCGCGGCCGCTGATCGTGCGCAGGCGCTCGAGCACCCGGGGCGAGCTGTTGGAGAAGTCGTCGACGCCGACGACGTCGAAGCCGGCGCTTTGCAGCGCCAGCCAGGTGTGCGAGGCGATGTAGCCGGTCGCACCGGTGAGCAGGATGGAAGGCATACCGAGAGCTTATTGCAAGGTCAGGCGGGTCTGGCAGCTCGCGCTCTTGGCCGTCATGTCCTGCGACAGCACGCCGTCGCCGCGGCGGCGCTCGCGCGAGATCTCGCAGCCGACCAGCAGGGTTCGGGTGGGCGACCATGACAGGCCCAGCGTCGCCGCGTTGCCGCGCTCGGTATCACGGAGCGTGACGCCGGCATCGTTGGCGATGGTCGAGCGCCGCCACAGGGCGAGCCGGGCCGACAACGAGACCTTGCTGGTGGCCAGGTAGTTGACGCCGAGCCGCAGCGCATCGGTGATGCGGCTGTACTCGACGGTCCGCTCAGGCTCGAGCTCACTGTCGGCGAAGTACGCGTCCTGGCTCGGGTCGCGTGTCAGCCGGGTGTCGAACGCCAGCTTGGCCGTCGGTCGCCAGTCCCAGCTCAGCAGGCCGGTGACGCCGCGGAAGTCGCGCGCGTCGAGCAGCTCGTAGTCGATGTCGCCGTAGCTGAGCCGCGCCAGCAGCCGGCTGGCGGCCGAGGGCTGCAGCGTCGCCTCCAGGTCGAGGTCGCGGCGGTCGAAGCGTTCTTCGTCATAGCCGCCGTTGACGGGGTCGATGCGCGAGCGCGGATAACGGCCGCGCGCGTCGCGCAGCGTCAGCGCGAAGCTGCTGGCGGCCTGCGGGCGGTAGCGGATGCCCAACGACGCGTGGTCCTGGTTGAAGACGCGCGAGGCATAGGCGTCGGAGCTGTAGTCGATGCTGCGGTGGCCGGCGCCGGCTTCGAAGCTCCAGCGCGTGACGACACCCACGCGCACGGTCGCGTCGATGCGGCGCGTGCTCTCCTCGTTCTTCTCGGTGACCAGACCCAGCGTGTCGGTGTTGAACTGCGCCAGCCGCCGGGTGGCGCCCAGACGCAGGTTGCCGGAGACGCGCTCGACGGTGGCGAAGTCCAGCCCGGCGTTCAGTGCGTAGCTGCGGTTGTCGTAGACATCGTTCTCGGCGAAGCGGCTCTCGCGCAGCGTGACGTTGCCGAACACGCGCTGGCGCCCGATCGGCTGGTCGACGCCGCCGGTGAGCGCCAGCGAGCTGATCGTGTCGGACTTGCTGAGCCCACTCGGCGCGGCCTGGCCGTCGCCCAGCCGCAGCAGGTTGTCCTCGCGCGTCACCGAGGCGATGCCGCCGACGTAGTACGGGCTGGTCTGGGCCCATGCGGGGCTGCCGGCCAGGGTGGCGAGCAGGCAGGTCGTCAACCATCGGGCCATCGAGGGTTCTCCTGGCTCAGTAGGCATTGCGGTCGAAGAACACCAGCTTCACGGTGCGCGCGATGATCTGCAGATCCAGCCCGATCGACCAGTTGCGCAGGTACTCGAGGTCGTACTCGACGCGGGCCCGCATCTTCTCGACGGTGTCGGTCTCGCCGCGATGGCCGTTGACCTGCGCCCAGCCGGTGATGCCGGGCTTGACCTTGTGCCGCACCATGTAGGCCTTGATGATCTCGCGGTACTGCTCGTTGTGCGCCACCGCATGTGGGCGGGGTCCGACGATGCTCATGCGCCCCTGCAGCACGTTGACGAACTGCGGCAGCTCGTCCAGCGAGGTGCGGCGGATGAAGGCGCCGAAGGGCGTGATGCGCGGGTCGCCCTTGGTCGCCTGCTTGATGACCGCGCCGTTGTCCATCGAGCGCATCGAGCGGAACTTGTAGACCTCGATCTCCTCGCCGGCCAGGCCGTTGCGGCGCTGGCGGAAGATCACCGGCCCGGGCGAGCTGAGCTTCACGCCCAGCGCCAGCAGCAGCAGGATCGGGGAGATCAGCAGCAGGATGAGCGAGGCCAGCACGATGTCGCTGATGCGCTTGGCCACCATGTTGCTGCCGGTGAACGGGGTCTCGCAGATGCCGACGACCGGCACCCCGTTCATGTCCATCAGCCGGCCCTGGATGATGCTGATGCCGAAGACGTCGGGCACGTAGAACAGCGAGGCCGTCGTGCCCTGCAGCTGCTCGAGCAGCGCGACGATGCGCGGCTGCGAGCCCAGCGGCAGCGTGATGTAGACCTCGTCGACGCGGTGCTCGCGCACGTGGCGCGCGACGTCGGCCAGGCCGCCCAGGCGCTGTGCCGCCGCCTCGGCGTCTATGCGTTCGTCGATGCGGTCGTCGAAATACCCCAGGAACGAAAGGCCGATGTCGCCGCGCGCGCGGAACGCGGTCGAGACCTTGACGCCCAGCGGCCCGGCGCCGACGACGAGCGCATGGCGCCGGTTCTGCGGCCGGGCCGCGGCCTGGCGCAGCAGCTGGCGCCCGCCGTAGAAGGCCAGCCACTGCAGCGTCGGCGTCAGCAGCGCCCACCAGGCGATGACGGCCGGGTCGAAGAACGACAGGCTGCGCGTCGCGTAGCCGCACAGCGCGAGGATGGCCAGCAGGCTGAGCCACGAGGTCGAGATGTCGACCGCGGCGTTCAGCGGCCGGTCGCCGAAGCGGTTGCGCCCGGGGAAGGTGAGCGCGAACACCAGCAGGCACAGCGTCAGGTCGGCGCGCAGGATCGGCTCGTCGAACCAGCTCGCCGCCAGGACGTAGACGCCGACGGTGATCGTGGGCTCGATGAAGGCCGCGACCAGCGACGTCACGGACTGCGGAGCGCTGTAGAAAATGCGTTTGGTGCTGCGGTCTTCGAACATGGAGGGGCCGGAAGGCCTTGCCGTCTAAAAGTGGCGGAGGCGACGGGCAGCAACGTCCCGACCGGCATCTTTTACCCGGGCCAGGCCTTGGAACGCGTCGCAAGCTGCAACCGCGCAAGATCGATGCCCGGTGGCGGCTGCCTACAATGCGGCAATGCTGCAAACCCTCAACAGCTTGCTCGCGCCAGCCGTGCTCGAACGGCTGACGCTGGTCATCAACCACGTGCTCTCCGGCGAGCCGGTGGCCACCGAGCGGCTCAAGCCGCACGCCGGCCGCACGCTGGAGCTCGCCGCGAGCGCCTGGCCCTCGCTGCTGCCGCCGCCGCCGGTGCTGGCCTTCCGCATCACCCCGGCCGGGCTGCTCGAATGGTGCGGCCTGGACCGCCCGGCCGCCTGCGACCTGGCGCTGCGTGTCGACGCCGCCAACCCGGCGCTGCTGCTGGCGCGTTCGCTCGGCGGCGAACTGCCGCCGGTGGCGATAGACGGCGACGCCCAGCTCGCCGGCGACGTCAACTGGCTGCTGCAGAACCTGCGCTGGGACGTCGCCGCCGACCTGGAGCGTTTCTTCGGCCCGGTCGTCGCGCAGCAACTGCATCGCCTGGGTTCGGCGCTCGCGCACGCGCTGCGCAGCGCCGTGCAGGGCCTGGGCCGCGCGCGTCCGCGCTGAACTTCAGTCTCCCGGACCCACGATGCGGCGAGTCGCCCGCCTGATCTTCATCGTCTTCACCGTCCTGCGCTTCGGCCTGGACGAAGTCGCGATGTCGGCCTTCCGCCAGCCCTGGGTGCGGGTGCTGGTGCGCCTGGTCACGGTCGGCCGGCGCCTGGACGCGCCGCGCGGCGTGCGCCTGCGCCGCGCCTTCGAGCGCCTGGGGCCGATCTTCGTCAAGTTCGGCCAGGTGCTGTCCACGCGCCGCGACCTGCTGCCGCTGGACATCGCCGACGAACTGGCGCGGCTGCAGGACCGCGTGCCGCCGTTCCCGCCGGCGGTCGCACGTGCGCTCGTGGAACGCGCCTTCGGCCGCTCGATCGACCAGATCTTCAGCCACTTCGAGACCGACCCGGTCGCCAGCGCGTCGATCGCGCAGGTGCACTTCGCGACGCTCAAGGACGGGCGCGAGGTCGCGGTCAAGGTGCTGCGCCCGGGCATGCTCGACGTCATCGACGACGACCTGACGCTGCTGCACACGCTGGCGCGCTGGGTCGAGCGCCTGTCTGCCGACGGCAAGCGGCTGCGCCCGCGCGAGGTCGTCGCCGAGTTCGACATCTACCTGCACGACGAACTCGACCTGGTGCGCGAAGCCAGCAACGCGGCCCAGCTGCGGCGCAACATGGACGGGCTCGAGCTGCTGCTGGTGCCCGAGATGATCTGGGACTACTGCACGTCCTCGGTCATCGTGATGGAGCGCATGTACGGCGTGCAGATCAGCCAGGTCGAGCGCCTGCGCGAAGCCGGTGTCGACTTCAAGAAGCTGGCGCGCGACGGCGTCACGATCTTCTTCACCCAGGTCTTCCGCGACGGCTTCTTCCACGCCGACATGCACCCGGGCAACATCCAGGTGAGCCTGGCGCCCGAGACCTTCGGCCGCTACATCGCGCTGGACTTCGGGATCATCGGCACGCTGACCGAGACCGACAAGGAATACCTCGCTTACAACTTCCTGGCTTTCTTCCGCCGGGATTACAAGCGAGTGGCCGAGTTACACGTGGAAAGTGGCTGGGTGCCGGCGAATACGCGGGTCGACGCGCTGGAAGGGGCGATCCGTGCGGTTTGCGAGCCGCATTTCGACCGGCCGCTGAAGGATCTGTCGCTGGGGCAGGTGCTGATGCGGCTGTTCCAGGCTTCGCGCCGCTTCAATGTCGAGATCCAGCCGCAGCTGGTGCTGCTGCAGAAAACGCTGCTGAACATCGAGGGCCTGGGGCGCCAGCTCGACCCCGAGCTCGACCTGTGGACCACCGCCAAGCCCTTCCTCGAGCGCTGGATGAACGAGCAGATCGGCTGGCGCGGCCTGCTCGACCGGCTGCAGCACGAAGCGCCGCACTACGCGCAGATCATCCCCGAGCTGCCGCGGCTGGTGCATGCGGCGCTGCAGCGGCGCCCGGACCCGGGGCCCTCGGCGGCGCTGCTGGCGCTGCTGACCGAGCAGCGGCGCACGAACCGGCTGTTGCAGGCGCTGATCTGGGCCGCGATCGGCTTCATCGGCGGCCTGCTCGTCACCCGCGTCATGCTGCACGCCGCCGGCGTCTGAGCCGCCGGCTCGAACGACTAGAATTTACGCTTTTCAAATCAAGGGTTTAGCCATGCCGATCTATGCGTACCGCTGCGCTGCCTGCGGGCACGCCCGGGACGTGCTGCAGAAGATCTCCGATCCGCGCCTGACGGTCTGTCCGGTCTGCGGTGCCGAGGCCTTCGAGAAACAGGTCACCGCCGCCGGATTCCAGCTCAAGGGTTCGGGCTGGTACGTCACCGATTTCCGCGGTGGCGACAGCGGCAAGAGCGCCGCCGCCAAGACCGACACGGCCAAGAGCGAAGACGTCAAGACCGAAACGCCCGCCCCGAAGGCGGACAAACCCGCCGAGGCCGCGCCTGCCGCAGCCGCGCCGGCGTCGACCCCGACGCCGGGCAGCAGCACCTGAGGCGCGCAAGCCGAAAGCCACCCGTGAAAAAGTACTTCGTTGCCGGGCTGCTGGTCTGGCTGCCGCTGGCCGTCACGATCTGGGTCCTGTCCTGGTTGCTGGGCGTGCTCGACGGCGTCTTCGCCAGCCTGCTGTCGGCGACCCAGTTCGTCCTGCCGCAGTCCACGCACCAGACCGTCGAATACCTGCGCGGCGTGCCCGGGCTGGGCGTGGCGGTGGTGCTGCTCGTGCTGCTGCTGTCGGGCGTGTTCGCCGCCAACTTCGTCGGCCAGTGGTGGCTGCGGCAGTGGGACGCGCTGATGGCGCGCATCCCCATCGTCAAGTCGATCTACAGCTCGGTCAAGCAGGTCTCGGACACGCTGTTCTCGTCCAGCGGCAACGCCTTCCGCGAGGCGGTGCTGGTGCAGTACCCGCGCCAGGGTTCGTGGACCATCGCCTTCGTCACCGGCAAACCCGGCGGCGAGGTCGCACACTACCTGCCGGGCGACTACGTCAGCGTCTACGTGCCGACGACGCCGAACCCGACCTCGGGCTTCTTCCTGATGATGCCGCGCTCGGACGTGCACGTGCTCACGATGAGCGTGGACGAGGCGCTGAAGTACGTGATCTCGATGGGCGTCGTCGCCCCGCCGGGTGCCGAGCCGCCCGCGTTGCGAAATTGACGGGGCCGGCCCCCACGGCACGCGGCCGGTCCTGAGGCTCGAACGAGCCCGCCTCCAAGCCACCTGAATACAGACATCCCCCCGAATACCTGGAGTGATCCGATGAGAACGACGTACTGCGGCCTGGTCAGCGAGAAGCTGATGGACCAGACCGTGACCCTGATGGGTTGGGCCCACCGCCGCCGCGACCACGGCGGCGTGATCTTCATCGACCTGCGCGACCGCGAAGGCCTGGTGCAGATCGTCTGCGACCCCGACCGCGCCGAGATGTTCAAGGCCGCCGAAGCCGTGCGCAACGAGTTCTGCCTGAAGATCGTCGGCAAGGTGCGCGCGCGTCCGGCCGGCACCGAGAACACCAACCTCACCAGCGGCAAGATCGAGGTCCTGGCCTACGAGCTGGAAGTGCTGAACCCCAGCGTCACGCCGCCGTTCCAGCTCGACGACGACAACCTGTCGGAGACGGTGCGCCTGACGCACCGCGTGCTCGACCTGCGCCGGCCGATGATGCAGAAGAACCTGATGCTGCGTTACCGCGTGGCGATGGAGGTGCGCAAGTACCTCGACGACCAGGGCTTCGTCGACATCGAGACGCCGATGCTGACCAAGAGCACGCCCGAAGGCGCACGCGACTACCTCGTGCCCAGCCGCGTGCACGACGGCATGTTCTTCGCGCTGCCGCAGTCGCCCCAGCTCTTCAAGCAGTTGCTGATGGTCGCGGGCTTCGACCGCTACTACCAGATCACCAAGTGCTTCCGCGACGAGGACCTGCGCGCCGACCGCCAGCCCGAGTTCACGCAGATCGACATCGAGACCTCGTTCCTGGACGAGGCCGAGATCCGCGCGATCACCGAAGGCATGGTGCGCACCGTCTTCCGCAAGGCGCTGGGTGTCGAGCTGCCGGTGTACGGCCAGCTGACCTACGCCGAGGCGATGCACAAGTACGGCTCGGACAAGCCCGACCTGCGCGTCAAGCTCGAGTTCACCGAACTCACCGACGTGATGAAGACGGTCGACTTCAAGGTCTTCGCCGGCCCGGCGACGATGAAGGGCGGCCGCGTCGCGGCGCTGCGCGTGCCCGGCGGCGGCGAGATGAGCCGCGGCGAGATCGACGCCTACACCGAGTTCGTCAAGATCTACGGCGCCAAGGGCCTGGCGTGGATCAAGGTCAACGACGCCGCCAAGGGCCGTGAAGGCCTGCAGAGCCCGGTCGTGAAGAACCTGCACGACGCCGCGCTGGCCGAGATCATCGCCCGCACCGGCGCCTGCAACGGCGACCTGATCTTCTTCGGCGCCGACAAGGCCAAGGTGGTCAACGACGCGCTGGGCGCTTTGCGCGTGAAGATCGGCCACAGCGAGTTTGGCCGCAACCACGGCCTGTTCGAGGACAAGTGGGCGCCGCTGTGGGTCGTCGACTTCCCGATGTTCGAGCACGACGACGAAGCTGGCCGCTGGAACGCGGTGCACCACCCGTTCACCGCGCCCAAGGACGGGCACGAGGACCTGATGGACACCGACCCCGGTGCCTGCATCGCCAAGGCCTACGACATGGTGCTCAACGGCTGGGAGCTCGGCGGCGGCTCGGTGCGTATCCACCGCGCAGAGGTGCAGAGCAAGGTCTTCAAGGCGCTGAACATCAACGCCGAGGACGCGCAGGTGAAGTTCGGCTTCCTGCTCGACGCGCTGCAGTACGGCGCGCCGCCGCACGGTGGCCTGGCCTTCGGCCTGGACCGGCTGATCACGCTGATGGCCAAGGCCGAGTCGATCCGCGACGTCATCGCCTTCCCGAAGACGCAGCGCGCCCAGTGCCTGCTGACCGGCGCGCCGAGCAACGTCGACGAAGCCCAGCTGCGCGAGCTGCACATCCGGCTGCGCAACCCCGGCCAGGCCTGAAGCGCCGGCATGAACGAAAAGGCGGCCCCTCGGGGCCGCCTTTTTTCGTTGCCGCGGTGTCTCAGCGCGTGCCGTCGCAGCGCACGCAGACCTTCAGCCCCTCGGGCAGCCGGATGCGGATGAACTCGGTGTCGTCCGAGGCCAGCGCGCGCCCGCCGCCATAGGGGAAGTTGTTGTCGTTGATGACCAGCAGCGTGCGCGCGTCCAGCGGCAGCACGTCCTCGATCGTCGTGTACGGCAGCGAGAAGGTGCTGCTGCCGTCGCTGTTCAGGTCGTCGGGGTCGGCGATCGCCATCAGGTCGACGAGTTCGGTCTTCTTCACCGTGCCGCCGGCTTGCACACCCTCGATGTCGATCAGGTAGAGCTTCTTGAACGGCGTGCCGCTGGTGGCCGTCGAGCCGTTGCGTTCGATGACGATGAAGCGGTGCTCGTCGACCGCGGTCATGTCGCCGATGGCAGTGCCGTCGGGCGCCAGCGGGTAGACGTAGCGCACGCCGGTGTAGGCGCGCGTGGCGAGGTCGAACTCGTTGATGCGCAGCGTCTTGTCGGCGTCGCCGGCGACGGTCTTCTCGAGCAGCGCGTAGAGCTTCTTGCCGTCGCGCGACAGCGCCATGCCCTCGAAGCCGCCCGAGCTGCCGAGGTTGGCGCTGGCGCTGCCGGCCAGCACCTCGGGGTTCTGCGGCGAGCGCACGCCCGGCAGCGGGATCGGCGCGCCCAGCAGCCGGCCGCTGGCGTCGGTCTCGAGCAGGAAGGGGCCGAACTCGTCGCCGAACCAGTAGTGGCCGTCGGCCGTGCGGCGCACCGACTCGATGTCGAAGTCGGCGCCGGTCAGCAGCCGGTTCGTGCGGATCGAGGCATCGACCGCGGGGTTGGTTTCGACGCCGTAGTAGTGCGTCAGGTCGGCCTGGATCGTCCAGCCGATGTGGTGGTCCGGGTCGGACAGGCCGATGTGGGTGGCGGTGTCGAAGCTGCGGCGCACCCGGCCGGTGCTCCAGTCGGCCGGATGCACGATGCCGCGGCCGCCGAACCTGGTGCGCCACTCGGGCAGCACGGTGTAGATGCGCAGCAGCGCGTCGGCGGAGTTGTTCTGGGCGCCGAAGCCGTTGTCGGGCATGACGCGGAAGCTGCCCGGCACCGGCCCCGGCAGCACGGCCGAGAAGCCCTGCACCGGCTGGCCGGCGAACGGCGGCAGGTTCGTGCCGTAGGGGTTGGGCGACGCGAACTGGCCCGACGTCGGGCCGTCGGCGAAGGTCGCGGCCGGCAGCAGCGCCCAGCCGGTGAGCGTCTGTGCCTGGGCGGCGGGGGCGAGGGCGGCGGCGAGCGCGGTGACGGCCGCGGCAATCAGGGACTTGTGCATCGTTCCTCCGATAGGGTGGCCCCGCCGACGACGGGATGCCGCGCGCATGCTCGTGGCCGCCGATGACCGGCCGGTGTCCGCGGCGTGAACGCCGCCGGGCTACGGGGGGGCGCTGGCTATACTGCTTCGCCCTCCGGTGGGCGGTCCAGCCGCCTGCCGCGGTTCAACAGAGCGCCGCCCATGACACCCCCGAAGACCCCCGCCGGCCACGACCACGAAGCCGGGCGCCGCGACGACGCGACCCAGGACAGCACCCGCACCGACGACACCCGCATCGCCGCGGTGCGCGCCCTGGTCTCGCCGGCGGTGCTGCTGGACGAACTGCCGGCCACCGACCCGGTGCAGACCGTCGTCGACTCCGCGCGCCGTGCGATCGGCGCGGTGCTGCGCGGCCACGACGACCGCCTCGTCGCCGTCGTGGGCCCGTGCTCCATCCACGACTTCGACGCCGCGATCGAATACGCGCGGCGCTTGAAGACCCTGGCCGACGAGCTCTCGGGCGAGCTCGTCACCGTGATGCGCGTCTACTTCGAGAAGCCGCGCACGACGGTGGGCTGGAAGGGTTTCATCAACGACCCGCGCCTGGACGACAGCTTCCGCATCAACGAAGGCCTGCGCCGCGCGCGCGAGCTGCTGCTCGAGGTCAGTACCATCGGCCTGCCGGCGGCGACCGAGTTCCTGGACCTGTTGTCGCCGCAGTACCTGGCCGACCTGATCGCCTGGGGCGCGATCGGCGCGCGCACGACCGAGAGCCAGAGCCACCGCCAGCTCGCCAGCGGCCTGTCCTGCCCGGTCGGCTTCAAGAACGGCACCGACGGCGGCGTGCAGGTCGCCGCCGACGCGCTGATGGCCGCGGCCGCGCCGCACAGCTTCATGGGCATGACCAAGATGGGCGTGGCCGCGATCTTCGAGACCCGCGGCAACCCCGACGGCCACGTCATCCTGCGCGGCGGCAAGGTGCCCAACTACGACGCCGACGCCGTGCAGGCCGCCTGCGCCGTGCTGCGCCGCGCCGGGCTGCGCGAGCAGGTGATGATCGACTGCTCGCACGCCAACTCGGCCAAGCAGCCGCGGCGCCAGATCGAGGTTGCCGCCGACGTCGGCCGCCAGATCGCCGGCGGCGACGCCCGCATCGTCGGCGTCATGGTCGAAAGCCATCTGCACGAGGGGCGCCAGGACCAGAAGCCGGGCACGCCGCTCGCCCACGGTGTCTCCATCACCGACGCCTGCCTGGGATGGAACGACACCGAGCCGTTGTTGCGCGGCCTCGCCGAGGCCGTGCGCGCGCGCCGCGCGCGATGACGCGGCCCTACAAGATCCCGGTTTCGGTGCTGGTGGTCATCCACCGGCTCGACGGCCAGGTGCTGCTGATCGAGCGCACCCGGCCCGCCGGTTTCTGGCAGAGCGTCACCGGCGCGATCGACTACGACGACGAGCCGCTGGAGGCGGCGGCGCGGCGCGAGGTCGCCGAGGAGACCGGCATCACCGGCGGCGAGCTCGTCGACTGGAAGCTGTCCAACGTCTACGAGCTCTACCCGATGTGGCAGCACCGCTACGCGCCCGGTGTCACGCGCAACACCGAGCACGTCTTCGGGCTGACGGTGCCGGCCGACACGGCGGTGACGCTGTGCCCGCGCGAACACGGCGCCTGGTGCTGGCTGCCCTGGCGCGAGGCCGCAGACCGCTGCTTCTCGCCCAGCAATGCCGAGGCCATACTGCAACTGCCCCGCTTCGTGAACTTCGTGTGAACCGGCTGAACCCGCTGCAGTCCACCCAGATGCCCCCGGCCACCGGCCTGGAGGCCCTGCGCGTCGCGACCTACAACATCCACAAAGGTGTTCGCGGCGTCGGCCGCAGCAAGCGGCTGGAGATCCACAACCTGGGCCTGGCGGTCGAGTCCTTCGACGCCGACATGGTCTTCCTGCAGGAAGTGCGGCTGTTCAACACGCGCGAGTCGCGCCACTTCCAGCGCACCTCGTTCGGCTGGCCCGAGCAGGGCCAGGCCGAGTTCCTCGCGCCCGAGGGCTACGACGTCGCCTACCGCACGAACGCGGTCACGCGCCACGGCGAACACGGCAACGCGCTGCTGTCGCGCTGGCCGATCGGCGACATCGGCCACCACGACGTCAGCGACCACCGCTTCGAGCAGCGCGGGCTGCTGCACGTGCCGGTGCGCTGGCAGGGGCTGACGGTGCATGCCGTCGTCGCCCACCTCGGCCTGGTGCATTCGAGCCGGGTGCGCCAGGTCGCGCGCCTGGCGGCCTTCATCGAGGCCACCGTGCCGGCGGGCGAGATGCTGATCGTCGCCGGCGACTTCAACGACTGGAACGAACGCCTGGATCCGCCGATGGCGGCGATCGGCCTGCAGCGAGCGGTCGCACCGCGCGCGACACGGCTGCAGCGCCTGACCTTCCCGTCGCTGGCGCCGGTGTTCGCGCTCGACCGCTTCTACCTGCGCGGCCTGCGCTGCGTCTCGACGATGGTGCCGCGCGGCATGGCCTGGGCGCGCATGTCGGACCACCTGCCTCTGGTCGCGGAACTGGAGCCGGACTGATGCCGGTGCCGCTGGACGACCCCTCGGCCTGGGCCTGGTCGGGGGTGCCCCGGCCCCGTTTCGTCGGCGGCAATGACGTGCGCCTGCTGCAGGGCGGCGACGAACTCTTCCCGAGCATGCGCGCGGCCATCGCCGCGGCGCAGACCGAGGTCTGGCTCGCGACCTACATCTTCCACACCGACGAGGCCTCGCGCGAGATCGCCGAGGCGCTGGCCGCGGCCGCGCACCGCGGTGTCGCGGTGCACGTCGTCGTCGACGGCTTCGGCTCGCTGCAGACCATGGCCACGCTGCGCCAGTGGCTCAGGCCGGCTGGCGTGCGGCTGGAGGTGTTCCGGCCGCTGGACCGCTGGTGGGCCTGGCTGCAGCCGGGGCAGTTGCGGCGGCTGCACCAGAAGCTGTGCGTCGTCGACGAGGCGCTGGCCTACGTCGGCGGCATCAACGTCATCGACGACCGCCACGACCTGCACCACGGCTGGAGCGACGCGCCGCGGCTGGACTACGCCGTCGAGCTGCACGGCCCGATCGCGCAGCAGGTGCGCGACACCGCGCGTGCGATGTGGGCCCGCGCCCACCTCGGCCACTTCTGGGGCGAGGAGCTGCGTTCGCTGGCGCGCAGCGCGGCGCCGGTCGAGCAGACGGTGCAGCTGCTGCGCCAGCTGCGCGCGCGGCCGCAGCCGCCGGTGGGCGAGGAGTCGTTGGCGCCGGTGCGCACCGCCTTCGTCGTGCGCGACAACATCCGCCAGCGGCGCGCCATCGAGCGCAGCTACGTCGAGGCGATCCGCGGCGCGCAGCAGCGCGTCTACATCGCCGTGCCCTACTTCTACCCGGGCCAGACCTTCCGCCGCGCGCTGCGCCACGCCGCCGGCCGCGGCGTGCAGGTGCGGCTGCTGCTGCAGGGCAAGATCGACTACCGCATCGCCGCGCTCGCCGCGCGTGCGCTCTACGACGAGCTGCGCGCCCACGGCGTGCAGATCTACGAGTACACGCCGGCCTTCCTGCACGCCAAGGTGGCGGTCGTCGACGACGACTGGGCGACGGTGGGCAGCTCCAACATCGACCCGCTGTCGCTGCTGCTGAACCTGGAGGCCAACGTCGTCGTGCGTGACCCGCTGTTCGCACGCGCGCTGGCCGACCGCTTCGACACCGCCGTCGAGGCCTCGCGCGAGGTGCGCAGCCAGCCGGCCGCACGCGGCTGGCGCAGCTGGCTGCACCGGGGTTTCGTCGCCTGGTGTGCCAGCGCCTACCTGCGGCTGGCGGGCATCGGCGGGCGCTACTAGGTGGCGCCTGTCGCGGCGGCGGTACGGCCGGCGCGATGGGCGTGCACGAACGGGGGCGTCGCGGTCGCGGCGCGCCGCCGAGTGATTAGCATCGCCCGCACTACACAGGAGGACTTGCGATGACCCGATACCCGTGCGTCCGTCTCGCCACCGTCGCCGCCGCGCTGTTCGCGCTCGCCGCCGCGGCCCAGGCCAAGACCCTGGTCTACTGTTCCGAAGGCTCGCCGGAGAATTTCACGCCGGCGCTCAACACCACCGGCACCAGCTTCGACGCCGCGCGCCCGGTGTACGACAAGCTGACCCACTTCGTGCGCGGCAGCACCGAGGTCCAGCCCGGCCTGGCCGAGAGCTGGACGGTGTCGCCCGACGGCCGGGTCTTCACCTTCAAGCTGCGCAAGGGCGTGAAGTTCCACTCGGGCGTCAACGGCTTCAAGCCGACGCGCGAGTTCAACGCCGACGACGTGCTGTTCTCGTTCGAGCGCCAGTGGAAGGCCGAGCACCCCTACGCCAAGGTCTCGGGCGGCAAGTACGACTACTTCGCCGACATGGGCCTGGCGCAGGACCTGGAGGCGCTGGAGAAGCTCGACCCGTACACGGTGCGGCTGACGCTCAAGCGCGCCAACGTGACGATGATCGCCAACCTGGCGATGGACTTCGCCGCGATCCACTCGGCCGAGTACGCCGACTTCCTGGCCAAGTCCAACCGCAAGGAGCAGTTCGACCAGGTGCCGGTGGGCACCGGGCCTTTCAGCTTCGTCGCCTACCAGAAGGACGCCGTGATCCGCTACAAGGCGAATCCGGCCTACTGGGGCGCCGAGAAGGCGCTGGTCGACGGCCTGGTCTACGCGATCACGCCCGACCCGACGGCGCGCTACAGCAAGCTGAAGGCCGGTGAGTGCCACTTCGTCGTCGCGCCGCGGCCGGCCGACCTGCCCGAGATGCAGAAGGACCCGAAGCTGCAGGTCATCAGCAAGCCGGGCCTGAACGTCGCCTACTGGGCCTTCAACAACCAGAAGCCGCCGTTCGACAAGAAGGACGTGCGCCTGGCCTTCAACCTGGCGATCGACAAGGCCACGATCATCCGCGACGTCTACCTCGGCGCCGGCACCGCGGCCAAGAACCTGATCCCGCCGACGATGTGGGCCTACGACGACAAGATCAAGCCGATCCCCTACGACCCGGCCAAGGCCAGGGAACTGCTGGCCAAGGCGGGCGTGAAGACGCCGCTGGAGATCGACCTCTGGTACATGCCGGTGCAGCGCCCCTACAACCCGAACTCCAAGCGCATCGCCGAGATGATGCAGGCCGACCTGGCCAAGATCGGCGTCAACGCCAAGCTCGTCACCTTCGAGTGGGGCGAGTACAGGAAGCGCATGCAGCAGGGCGAGCACATGACCGGCATGCTGGGCTGGAACGGCGACAACGGCGACCCCGACAACTTCTTCTTCCTGCACGGCTGCGACGCCGCGCGCGCCGGCGGGCAGAACCTGTCGAAGTGGTGCAACAAGGCCTTCGACGAACGCATGGAGAAGGCGCGCACGATCGCCGACCAGAAGGCGCGCCTGAAGCTCTACCAGGAGATGCAGGCCATCGAGGCCGCCGAGGTGCCCGACATGAAGATCGCGCACTCGGTGGTCTACGAGGTGATGCGCAAGGAAGTGACGGGCTACAAGCAGAGCCCGTTCTTCTCCCATGAGTTCACCGGCGTGGGCCTGAAGTGATGCTGCTTGCCTGAGCCACGAGGCTCCCTCTCCCGCAACGCGGGAGAGGGCGGGGGGTGAGGGCTGCGGTCCTGCCGCCACCCTCACCCCGACCCTCTCCCGCCAGCGGGAGAGGGAGCAACAGGCCTCTCCCCGCGACTTCATTCCCCCATGTTCCGCTTCCTGCTGCGCCGCCTGGCGCTGACGCTGCCGACCTTTGTCGCGCTGATGTTCGTGACCTTCGTCGCGATCCGTCTGGTGCCGGGCGATCCGGTCGAGGTGCGTGTCGGCGAGCGCGGCATCAGCCCCGAGCGGCTGGCGATGTTCCGCCACGAGCTGGGCCTGGACCAGCCGGTCTGGAAGCAGTTCCTCGACTACTGCGGCCAGCTGCTGCACGGCGACTTCGGCACCTCGCTGGCGACCAACCAGAAGGTGCTCGCCGAGTTCGCGGCGCTGTTCCCGGCGACGCTGGAACTGGCCGCCGCCGGCATGGTGCTGGCGGTGCTGCTGGGCATCCCGGCCGGGACGATCGCCGCGGCGCGCCGCGGCAGCGTCTACGACCAGGTGCTGATGGGCCTGTCGGTCACCGGCTACTCGATGCCGATCTTCTGGTGGGGCCTGCTGCTGATCATGTTCGTCGCCGAGCGCTGGGGCCTGACCCCGGTGTCCGGCCGCATCGACCTGATCCAGTTCTATTTCGAGCCGGTGACCGGCTTCATGGTCATCGACGCCTGGCTCTCGGGGCAGGCGGGCGCGGTGAAGGACGCGCTGCACCACCTGGTGCTGCCGGCCATCGTGCTGGGCACGATCCCGCTGGCGGTGATCGCGCGCATGACACGCTCGGCGATGCTCGAGGTGCTGGGCGAGGACTACGTGCGCACCGCACGCGCCAAGGGCCTGCCGCCGTGGCGCGTCGTCGGCCTGCACGCGCTGCGCAACGCGATGATCCCGGTGGTGACGATCATCGGCCTGCAGGTCGGCACGCTGATGGCCGGCGCGGTGCTGACCGAGACCATCTTCTCCTGGCCCGGCGTCGGCAAGTGGCTGATCGAGTCGATCTCGCGCCGCGACTACCCGGCGCTGCAGGGCGGGGTGATGCTGATCTCGTCCATCGTCATCGGCGTCAACCTGCTCGTCGATCTGGCCTACGGGCTGCTGAATCCGAGGATCCGGCATGGCTGAGGCAGCAGCCGACGCGCGCGCGGCCGGCGCCGCCGAACTCTCGCCGCTGCGCGCCTTCTGGGCCGCGTTCCGCGAGAACCGCGGCGCCGTCGCCGGCCTCGCCGTCGTCGCCTTCGTCGTGCTGCTGGCGCTGCTGGCCGACGTCATCGCGCCCTATTCGCCGACGGAACAGTTCCGCGACGCGGTGCGCGCCGCGCCGGTGTGGGCCGACGGCGGCAGCTCGCGTTTCGTGTTCGGCACCGACAGCCTGGGCCGCGACATGCTGTCGCGCCTGATCCACGGCGCGCGCGTGTCGCTGTTCATCGGCGTCGCGGTGATGGGCGTGTCCTTCGTCGTCGGCGTGCTGCTGGGGCTGGCCTGCGTGTCCTTCCGCGGCGCGCTCGGCACCGCCATCGACACCGCGGTGACGCGGCTGATGGACCTGATCATGGCCGTGCCCAGCCTGGTGCTGGCGATCCTGGTCGTCGCGGTTCTCGGGCCCAACCTGGTCAATACCATCGTCGCGGTGACCATCGTCTACCTGCCGCGTTACGTGCGCCTGGTGCGTGCCTCGGCGCTGGCCGAGCTCGGCCGGGACTACGTCGTCGCCGCGCGCGTGGCCGGCGTCGGCCCGCTGCGGCTGATGTTCGTGACCGTGCTGCCCAACTGCCTGTCGCCGCTGATCGTGCAGGCGGCGCTCGGCATCAGCGACGCCATCCTCGAAGCCGCCGCGCTCGGTTTCCTCGGCCTGGGCGCGCAGCCGCCGACGGCCGAGTGGGGCACGATGCTGGCCGACGCCCGCGAGTTCATCCGCTCCGACCCCTGGCTGGTGACGCTGCCGGGGCTGGCGATCCTGGTCACCGTGGTCTCGATCAACCTGATGGGCGACGGGCTGCGCGACGCGCTCGACCCGAAGATGAGGCGGTCGTGATGGGCGGCGCCGTTAGTTTCGTGGAACACGCGTGCGAGCGACTGGCGCAGGCGCGGCGGGCGGCGGCCGCCGGGGGTTCCTCCTCGGCGGTCGGCCCTGCGGGCCGACTGCGCTGCGCTGCTCGGCTTCGCGGTCGCGCGGCCCAACTCGCTGCGCTCACTGCGTTCGCTCCGCTCAAACAGTCGGCCGCGAGTCAGATCACGATGCGCGCTGACGCGCGCCGACCGCGAAGCCTGCGCTGCTCGCCGCCGACAGTCACCCCCGACGGCCGCCGCCCGCCGCGCCCGACATCGTCCAGGTATGCCACCAGGAGGCATGCCGACCGCCGAGGAGGAATCCCCGGCGGCTGCCGCACGCTCCGCCCGCCGCTGCCGCCGCCTACGCGGTGGTCCGCGTTCTTCGATTGGTCCGCCGCATGAGCCTGCTCGACATCCGCAACCTGCGCGTCAGCTTCGCGACGCGCCACGGCGCCTTCACCGCGGTCGACGGCATCGACCTCGTCGTCGAGCGCGACGAGGTGCTGGCCATCGTCGGCGAATCGGGCTCGGGCAAGTCGGTGGCGATGCTGGCCATCATGGGCCTGCTGCCGTGGACGGCCAGCGTCAGCGCCGAGCGCATGGACTTCGACGGCCAGGACCTGCGCACGCTGTCGGCGCGTCAGCGCCGCGCGCTCGTCGGCCGCGACGTCGCGATGGTGTTCCAGGAGCCGATGTCTTCGCTCAACCCCTGCTTCAGCGTCGGCTGGCAGATCGGCGAGGCGCTGGCCATCCACCTCGGGCTGGACCGTGCCGCGCGGCACCGGCGGGTCGTCGAACTGCTCGAACTGGTCGGCATCCCCGACGCCGCACGCCGCGCCCAGGCGTTCCCGCACCAGCTCTCGGGCGGCATGTGCCAGCGCGTGATGATCGCGATGGCCCTGGCCTGCAAGCCGCGGCTCATGATCGCCGACGAGCCGACGACGGCGCTGGACGTGACGATCCAGGCCCAGATCCTGGACCTGCTGCTGGGCCTGCAGCGCGAGACCGGCATGGCGCTGGTGCTGATCACGCACGACCTGGGCGTCGTCGCCGAGACCGCCGACCGCGTCGTCGTGCAGTACGCCGGGCGCCAGGTCGAGACCGCGGCGGTGGACGCGCTGTTCGCCGACCCGCACCACCCCTACACCGCCGCGCTGCTGGCGGCGCTGCCCGAACGCGCCGCGGCCGGGGCGCGGCTGGCGGCGATCCCCGGCCTGGTGCCGGGGCAGTTCGACCGGCCGGGCGGCTGCCTGTTCGCACCGCGCTGCGCCTTCGTCCAGCCGCGCTGCGCGACGCCGCCCGCGCCCGCCGACGCGGCGCTCGGGCGTGCGCTGTGCCACTTCCCGCTGGTGCACGGGAGGCCGACATGAGCCCTCAGGACTTGTCCGGGGCTCATTCCCGCCTGGCGGGACCGGCCGCCAGGCCGGAGGGTGCTCCAGTGAGCCCTCAGGACTTGTCCGGGGCTCATTCCCGCTCGGCGGGACCGGCCGCAGGCCGAAGGGTGCCCCTGTGAGTGCCGTACTCGTCGCCGAGGACCTGCAGCGCCGCTACGAGCTGCGCCGCGGGCTGTTTGCCCGGCCGGCGTTGGTGCACGCGCTCGCCGGCGTGTCTTTCGAGGTCGAGGCCGGGCGCACGCTGGCGGTGGTCGGCGAATCCGGCTGCGGAAAGAGCACGCTGGCGCGAGTGCTGACGATGATCGAGCCGCCCTCGGGCGGCCGGCTGCTGCTCGACGGCCAGGACGTTGCCGCTGCCGACGCCGCGCGCCGGCGCGCGCTGCGGCGTGCGGTGCAGATCGTGTTCCAGAACCCCTACGGCTCGCTCAACCCGCGCCAGACCGTCGGCGCCGCGCTGATGGAGCCGCTGCAGGTCAACGGCGAAGGCGACGCCGGTGCGCGCGAGGCGGCGGCGCGCGAGATGCTGCGCCGCGTCGGCCTGCGCGACGAACACTTCGGCCGCTGGCCGCACATGTTCAGCGGCGGCCAGCGCCAGCGCATCGCGATTGCGCGCGCGCTGATGCTGCGCCCGCGTGTGCTCGTGCTCGACGAGCCGGTGTCGGCGCTCGACGTCTCGGTGCGCGCCCAGGTGCTCAACCTGCTGGCCGACCTGCAGGCCGAACTCGGTGTCGCCTACGTGTTCGTGTCGCACGACCTGGGCGTGGTGCGCCACATGGCCGACGAGGTGCTGGTGATGTACCTCGGCCGCGCGGTCGAGCAGGGTGCGCGCGAGGCGCTGTTCGAGGCGCCGCAGCACCCGTACACGCAGGCACTGCTGTCGGCGACGCCCACCGTGGACCCGGCGGCGCGGCGCCAGCGCATCGTGCTCGCCGGCGAGATGCCGTCGCCGCTGGCGCCGCCTTCGGGCTGCGCCTTCCACACCCGCTGCCCGATCGCCGAGCCGCAATGCCGCAGCGAGCGGCCGCTGCTCGCGCCGGTGGCAGGGCGCCAGGTCGCCTGCTGGCTGCGCCAGCAGGGGCGCTGAATCAGCTTGCCGGCGGCGGGCCGAAACGGTTGGGGCCGCCCGTGCCGCGTTTGAAGCCGTTGTCCAGCAGCATCCAGATCTGGCCGATCACCGGGATCAGGCCGATCGCGACCCACCAGGCCGAACGGTCGCGGTCGTGCCAGCGTTTGGCCGAGACCGCGATGCCCGGCCAGACCAGCAGCGCATTCAGCATGGCGTCGCGGTGTTCGGCATCGACGCGCGCGATGTCCAGCAGCGCACGCCCCATCAGCCCCAGGCCGCCGAGCGCGACGATGCCGTACAGCCAGAAGCCGCGGCGCGAGAGGCGGCCGCGGGGGTCGAGGAACACACGCAGCGGGTTGCTGCTGTCGTCGTCGTCCAGCAGACGAAGTTCACGGGTGCCGGTCATGGCTGCATTGTCATCGGGCCGGGCCCTGCCTCCGGCGCTGCGGGCGCCGGCGCAACACCGCCACACCACGCTCGCGGGGGAATGTTGCACACGATGAGCGATGACCTGATCGTGCGCCGCCCCGAGGGCCTGTACTGCCCGCCGGGCGACTTCCACGTCGACCCCTGGCGCCCGGTGGCACGCGCGGTGATCACGCACGCCCACGCCGACCACGCGCGCCGCGGCCACGGCGCCTATCTGGCGCAGGCCGACGGCGCCGGCGTGCTGCGCGCGCGCCTGGGCGACATCAATCTGCAGACGCTGGCCTGGGGCGAGGCGCTGGAGATCAACGGCGTGCGCGTCAGCCTGCATCCGGCCGGCCACGTGCTCGGTTCGGCCCAGGTGCGGCTGGAACACGGCGGCCAGGTCTGGGTGGTCTCGGGCGACTACTACGCCAGCGGCGTCGACGGCGAGCGCAACACGATCGGCCCGGCTTTCGAGCCGCAGCGCTGCCACTGCTTCATCACCGAGAGCACCTTCGGCCTGCCGATCTACCGCTGGCGGCCGCAGGCCGAGGTCTTCGCCGCGATCGACGCCTGGTGGGCGGCCAACGCCGCCGCCGGCCGCCCCAGCCTGCTGCTGGGCTACAGCTTCGGCAAGGCGCAGCGCCTGCTGGCCGGGGTCGACGCCTCGATCGGGCCTATCGTCACCCACGCCAGCGTCGAGTCGGTGAACGAGGCCTACCGCGCCGCCGGCGTCGTGCTGCCGGCGACACGCTCGCTGGACGAGCTTGCCAAGGCGGACCTGGCGCGTGCACTCGTCGTCGCGCCGCCGGCCGTCGTCGGCAGCGCCTGGACGCGGCGCCTGGGCGACTACGGCGACGCCTTCGCCAGCGGCTGGATGCAGCTGCGCGGCACGCGCCGGCGCTACGGCGTCGACCGCGGTTTCGTGCTCAGCGACCACGCCGACTGGCCCGGGCTGCAGCGTGCGATCGCCGCCACCGGCGCGTCGCGCGTCATCGTCACCCACGGCTACGAGGCGGTGATGGTGCGCTGGCTGTGCCAGCAGGGGCTGGACGCCGGCAGCTTCGAGACCGACTACGGCGCCCAGGACGACGCGGCCGACTGACTCAGAGCGCGAGCACGATGCGGCGCGTGCCGGGTTCGGTCTGCTCGACCTCGTAGTCGAAACCCAGGCGCCCGGCGAGGTCGAGCATGCGCCGGTTCTCGGTCAGCACCGTCGCCACCAGGCGGCGTGTGCCGCGCGCACGCAGGTAGTCGATCAGCTTGCGCATCAGGCGCTCGCCCAGGCGTGCGCCCTTCAGGTCCGAGCGCACGACGATGCCGAACTCGGCCTCGACGTTGTCGGGGTCGCAGAGCGCGCGCACCACGCCGAGTGTTTCCTCGCCGCTGCCGTCGCTCTTGGGCGCGGTCGCGAGAAAGGCCATCTCGCGTTCGTAGTCGATCTGCGTCAGCCGCGCCAGCTCGCTGTGTTCGATGCTGCGGCGGCTGTAGAAGACGCGCATGCGGATGTCGGCCGGGTCCAGCCGGGCCAGGAACTCGAGGTGCTGCACCTCGTCCTCGGGGCGGATCGGCCGCAGCGTCAGCCAGCGGTCCTGCCAGGCGACGGTTTCGCTCAGGTCGGCGGGGTAGGGGCGGATCGCGAAGCGCGCGCTGCCGCCGGGCGCCTGGCGGTCGACGCGGATGCGGGCGTCGAGCGCGACGACGCCGTGGGCGTCGGCCAGCAGCGGGTTCAGGTCGAGTTCGACGATGCGCGGCTCGTCGGCCAGCAGCTGCGAGACGCGCACCAGCACGTCGCAGACGGCGTCGACGTCGGCTGGCGGCACGTCGCGCCAGCCGGCCAGCAGCTGGGCGACGCGGGTGCGTTCGACCAGCGCACGCGCCAGCGGCCGGTTCAGCGGCGGCAGCGCGACCGCGCGGTCGGCCACGACCTCGACCTCGGTGCCACCGCTGCCGAACAGGATCACCGGGCCGAACAGCGGGTCCAGCGTCGCGCCGACGATCAGCTCCAGCGCGCGCGGGCGCCGCACCATGGTCTGCACCGAGAAGCCGCTGACCGCCAGCCCCGGCAGGCGCTCGTGCACGCGGCGCAGCATCGCGCCGGCGGCGTCGCGCACCGAGGCGGCGTCGTCCAGGTCGAGCACGACGGCGCCGGCGTCGCTCTTGTGCTGCAGTTCGGCGGCGATGATCTTCAGCGCCACCGGGAACCCGAGCGCCTGCGCGGCGGCGACCGCGGCCTCGGGTTCGGCGGCGACGGCGCGGGTCGCGACCACCGGCACGCCGACCGCGGCGAGCACCGCCTTGGCCTCGGGCTCGGTCAGCCACTCGCGGCCTTCGGCAAGCGCGGCTTCGATCGGCGCGTGCACCTGGGTCGCGTGCCACAAGGGCTCGGCCGGCGCCGCCGGCGGCGTCTGCAGCAGCAGCTCCTGGTTGCGGCGGTAGGTCTGCAGCATCGAGAAAGCGCGCACCGCTTCCTCGGGCGTGTCGTAGGTCGGCAGCCCGGCGGCGCGGCTCGCCGCCCGCGCCTCGCGCACCGCGTCGCCGCCGAGCCAGCAGGTCATGGGCTGCAGCGGCGAGCGCTGCAGCAGCGGCACGACGGCGCGGGCGACATCGGCCGAAGGCACGATCGCCGTCGGTGCGTGGATGAACAGCAGCGTGCCCGGCGAGGCATCGGTGTGCAGCGCCTCGATCGCGGCGACATAACGTGCGACCGGCGCGTCGCCGACGATGTCCACCGGGTTCGCGTGCGACCAGCCCGCCGGCAGCACCCGGGTCAGGGCGGCCAGCACCGCGGCGCTGGGTTCGGCGAGCGCGAGTTCGGCCGCCTGCACCGCGTCGGCCGCCAGCACGCCGGCGCCGCCGCCGTTGGTCAGCACCGTCAGGCGCTCGTGCGGCCCGGCGCCGACGGCGCGTGCCGGGCCGCGGTGGTGCGACAGCATCTCGGCGGCGGTGAACAGCTCCTGCAGCGTGCCCACACGCAGCATGCCGGCGCGGCGGATCGCGGCGTCGAAGACCAGATCGGAACTCGCCAGCGCCCCGGTGTGCGAAGCCGCTGCGCGCTGCCCGGCGGGGGTGCGGCCGGCCTTGACGATCAGCACCGGCTTGTTGCGCGCCGCCGCACGCGCCGCCGACATGAACTTGCGCGCCGACTCCACCGCCTCGACGTAGAGCAGGATCGCGCGCGTGTGCGGGTCGCTGGCGAGGTAGTCGATCATGTCGCCGAAGTCGACGTCGAGCCGGTCGCCGATCGACGCGAACAGCGAGAAGCCGACGCCGCGGGCCGCCGCCCAGTCCAGCATCGCGGTGACGAGCGCCCCCGACTGCGACACGAAGGCGAGCGAGCCCGGCGCCGCGGCGACATGGGCGAAGCTGGCGTTGAGCTTGAGCCGCGGGTTCAAAAGTCCCAGGCAGTTCGGGCCCAGCACACGCAGCAGATGCGGGCGTGCGGCGTCCTGGAGCGCCCGGCGCTGGCGCGCGTCGAGCGTGGCGCTCATGACGATGGCGGCGCGGGTGCCGCGCGCGCCCAGCTCGGCCACCAGCGGCGCGACGGTGGCCGGCGGCGTGCAGATCACCGCCAGCTCGGGCGCTTCGGGCAGCTGCGAGGCACGGGCATAGACCTTGTGCGTGCCGAGCGTGGGGCGGCGCGGATTGACCGGCCAGACCGGCCCGTCGAAGCCGCCGCCGGCGAGGTTGGCCCAGACGGTGGCGCCGACGCTGCCGGGGCGGTCGGACGCGCCGAACACCGCCACCGAGCGGGGTTCGAACAACGAATCCAGATGGCGGGTGCTCATGCGGCCAGTCTAGGGTTAACCTAGTCGCCGTAGTTGACGCACAACCCGAAAGTCCGGTGATGAAGATCCTGCTGCCCGTGGACGGCACCCCCAGTTCGCTGCACGCCGTGCAGCACGCGTTGCGCCTGCGCCGGGAAGGGCTGGACGCGAACTTCGTGCTCGCCAACGTCCAGACCCCGCCCTCGCTGTACGAAGTCGTCACCGCGCACGACCCGGCGGTGCTGGACGACATGCGCCGCGCCGCCGGCGCCGACCTGCTGGCGCCGGCCGAAGCCCTGCTCGAGGGCGCCGGTGCGGCCTGGGAGAGCGAGGTCGCTGGCGGCGACCCTGGTCACGTGCTCGTCGACCTGGTCGAGACCTATGGCTGCGACGCCGTCGTCATGGGCGCCCAGGAAGAAGGCGAGGGCATAGGCCCGGTCGCGATGGCGCTGCTCGAACACTGCCCGGTGCCGGTGACCGTGGTGCGGGCACCGGCGGCAGCCGAACCCGCCGACGAACAAGCCTGAGGCCCGCGGCGCCGCGATGCGCCGTTTCGCCGCGCTCTACCAGCAGCTCGACGCCAGCACCGCCACCGGCGACAAGGTGGCGGCGCTGGTGCGCTACTTCGGCGCCGCACCGCCCGAGGACGCCGCCTGGGCGGTGTATTTCCTCGCCGGCGGCCGGCCGCGCCAGGTGGTGACGACCGCGCTGCTGCGCGCCACCGCCGAGCAGTGCGCGGCGCTCGACGACTGGCTGTTCGAAGCCTGCTACCAGGCCGCCGGCGACCTGGCCGAGACCATCGCCCACGTGCTGCCGCCACCGCCGGCCGGCGGGGCCGACGAAGCCGGCCTGGCGACCTGGGTCGAACGCCTGCTGGCGCTGCGCGGCCTGGCTCCGGCCGAACAAGCGGCGCACCTGGCCGAACACTGGAGCCGGCTCGACGCCGAGGGGCGCTTCCTGCACGTCAAGCTGATCGGCGGCGGTTTTCGTGTCGGCGTCAGCCGGCTGCTGGTGCAGCGCGCGCTGGCCGAAGCCGCCGGCCTGGACGCCAAGCTCGTCGCCCAGCGCCTGATGGGCTACACCGACGCGCGTGCGACACCGAGTGGCGCGCGTTACCTGGCGCTCGTCGCCCCCGCCGGCGACTCGCCGGCCGAGGCCGGCCAGCCTTATCCCTTCTTCCTGGCGCACCCGCTGCCGGCACCGCCCGAGACCCTGGGCGCGCCCGGCGCCTGGCTGGCCGAATGGAAGTACGACGGCATCCGCGCGCAGCTGGTGCGCCGCGCGGGCCGCTGCTGGATCTGGTCGCGCGGCGAGGAGCTGATCACCGAACGTTTCCCGGAGGTCGCGGCGGCCGCCGCCACGCTGCCGGACGGCACGGTGCTCGATGGCGAACTGCTGGTCTGGCGCGCGGGCGACGAGCGCCCGGCGCCGTTCACGCTGCTGCAACAGCGCATCACGCGCAAGGCGCTGCCGAAGAAGTTGCTGGCCGAAACGCCGGTGGTCTTCGTCGCCTACGACCTGCTCGAAGCCGATGGCGCCGACTGCCGCGGCCAGCCGCTGCAGGCCCGGCGCGCGCGGCTGCTGGCGCTGCTCGAAGGCGGGCCCCTGCGCGTCTCGCCCGAGGTGGTGGCGGGCGGCTGGGCGGCGCTGGCGGCCTTGCGTGCCGGCGCGCGCGAGCGCGGCGTCGAAGGCCTGATGCTCAAGCAGCGCGACGGCGCCTACGGCAGCGGCCGCACCAAGCTCGAAGGCGTCTGGTGGAAGTGGAAGGTCGAACCGTTTGCGGTCGATTGCGTGCTGATCTACGCCCAGGCCGGCCACGGCCGCCGTGCCGGCGTCTACACCGACTACAGCTTCGCCGTCTGGAACCGCGCGCCACGCGACGCCGCCGAGGCCCAGGCCGTCGTCGAGGCCATCGCCGCCGGCGAGCGCAACGACGACGCCGACGCGTTGCGCCTGGTGGCGTTCGCCAAAGCCTATTCCGGACTCAGCGACGCCGAGTTCGCCGCCGTCGACCGTGTCATCCGCCAGACCACGCTGGAGAAGTTCGGCCCGGTGCGCAGCGTGCGGCCGACGCTGGTGTTCGAGCTCGGTTTCGAAGGGCTCAACAGCAGCAACCGGCACAAGAGCGGCATCGCCGTGCGCTTCCCGCGCATGCTGCGGCTGCGGCCCGACAAGCCGCTGCACGAGGCCGACACGCTGGCGACGCTGCGTGCGCTGATGGCACCCTGATCAGGCCTTGGGCGGCCGCGGCACGCGGCCCATCAGGAAGAACTCGTCGTTGGGCCGCATGCCGATGACGTTGGCGATGCGGTTGGACAGGCCGAAGAAGGCGGTGATCGCGGCGATGTCCCAGATGTCCTCGGCGTCGAAGCCGTGTGCCTGCAAGGCTTCGAAGTCGGCGTCGGCGACCGCGTGCGAGGCACTGCAGACCTTGAGCGCGAAGTCCAGCATCGCGCGCTGGCGCGGCGTGATGTCGGCCTTGCCGTGGTTCACCGCCACCTGGTCGGCGAGCAGCGGCTGCTTTTCGTAGACGCGCAGGATCGCGCCGTGCGCGACGACGCAGTACAGGCACTGGTTTCGCGCCGAGGTGGCGACGACGATCATCTCGCGCTCGCCCTTGCTCAGGCCGCCGTCCTTCAGCATCAGCGCGTCGTGGTAGGCGAAGAAGGCGCGCCATTCGGCCGGGCGATGGGCCAGCGCGAGGAAGACGTTGGGCACGAAACCGGCCTTCTCCTGCACCTCGAGGATGCGCGCGCGCAGGTCTTCGGGCAGGTCGCGGAGTTCGGGCACGGGGTAGCGCGAGATCGGCATCGGGCGGCGTGGCGAGTGGCATCGACGAGGCAGTCTGCCGGCCGCCGCGCGCCGCCGCCACCCGGGGCGACCCGCGCCGGCGGCAGCGTTTACAACCGGTGTCACGAGGGGGCACTGCGCTGCCTGCCTACAATGCGGTGTTTCCGGTTGCAGACGCGAAGCCGCATCCTGTCTTGAACATAGCCTTCGAAAACCGGTCCTCCGGCCTCTTGTGGCCGCGCCGACGTTTCCTCACCGCCCTGGCCACCGCGGGTGCAGCCTTCCCGGCTGCCGCACAGTTCCGCATCGACGTCTCCGGCGTCGGCGCGCGCCAGATCCCCATCGCCATCGCGCCGTTCCGCGACGAGACGCAGCTGCCGACGCCGATCTCCGGCATCGTCGGCGCCGACCTCGCACGCAGCGGCATGTTCCGCGTCAACGGCTCGCCGGTCGCGCTGGACGAACGCAGTGTCGTTGCCGCGCCCGAGTGGCGGGCGCGCGGCGTCGACGCGGTCGTCGCCGGCTCGGTGTCGCGGCTGGCCGACGGCCGCCTGGACATCCGCTTCGCGCTCTGGGACATCGTCAAGGGCCAGCAGCTGGTGTCGCAAGGCAAGCTGGTGCTGGCCGCCGACCTGCGCCTGACCGCGCACCGCATCTCCGACGCGATCTACGAGGCCCTGACCGGCGAGCGCGGCGTCAACGCGACGCGCATCGTCTACGTCGTCAAGGCCGGCCGGCGCTTCACGCTCAACGTCACCGACGCCGACGGCGAAGGTGGTCAGATCGCTTTGGCCAGCCCCGAGCCCATCATCTCGCCGGCCTGGGCGCCCGACGGGCGCGAACTCGCCTACGTCTCGTTCGAGACGCAGAAGGCGGTGGTCTGGGTGCAGGACCTGATCACCGGCAGCCGGCGCAAGCTGGCCGACTTCCGCGGCTCCAACAGCGCCCCGGCCTGGTCGCCCGACGGCCGCGAGCTGGCCGTCACGCTGTCGCGCGACGGCGGCTCGCAGCTCTACACGATCTCGCGCGCCGGCGGTGCGCCGCGCCGGCTGACCTCGAGCCTGTCGATCGACACCGAACCGGTGTACGCGCCCGACGGCCGCTCGATCTTTTTCGTCAGCGACCGAGGCGGTGGCCCGCAGGTCTACCGCTTGCCGCTGGACGGCGGCGGCCCGCAGCGCGTCACCTTCAGCGGCAACTACAACATCAGTCCCGCAGTCAGCCCGGATGGCAAGACGCTTGCTTACGTCACGCGCCAAGGCGACGGCTTCAAGCTGATGACACTCGATCTCGACGCGGGCGGCGGTGTGCGCATGCTCAGCGACACCCGCGACGACGAAAGTCCCAGTTTCGCGCCCAACGGCAAGCTGATCGTCTATGCGACGCGTCAGCAAGGCCGCGACGTGCTGATGACGACCACGCTCGACGGTTCGTTCAAGACGCGGCTGGTGACCAGCGGCGCCGACATGCGCGAGCCTGCCTGGGGGCCGTTCGAACGCTGACCGTGTCGGCCGGTTGCGCCTCGCCGACGTTGTTCTTCCTGTTACTGTTTCCCATAGAGGAGTTATCCCGATGACCCGATTCCACCGCCTGCCGCTCGTTTCCGCGCTGTCCGCCGCGGCCGTGCTGCTGGCTGCCTGCGGCACCACGACCGACCTGGCCGACCAAAAGGCCCCGGTCGAGACGCGCCCCGCCGTCGACGCGAACGCCGGTGCCGGCGCGAACGCGACGCCGCAGTCGAAGGTGACGACCGTCGAACTCTCGCCGCGTGATGCCGCCGCCGCTGCTGCGGCCAAGCTGCGCGTCGTCTACTTCGACTTCGACAGCTATGTGGTCAAGGACGAGTACAAGCCCGTCATCGACGCCAACGCCAAGCTGCTGACGCTGGACAAGGCCGTGCGCCTGAGCGTCGAAGGCCACACCGACGAACGCGGCGGCCGCGAATACAACCTGGCGCTGGGCCAGAAGCGTGCCGAAGCCGTCGTCAAGTCGCTGACCCTGATGGGTGCCGGCGAGCAGCAGCTCGAGCCGGTCAGCTTCGGCAAGGAACGTCCGGCCGATCCGGGCCATGACGAAGCGGCCTGGGCCAAGAACCGCCGCGCCGAGCTGAAGGGCAAGTGATGAACCCCCCCCGTAGCGCCTTCGGCGCTCCCCCCCAGGGGGGCGCCGCCGATGCCCCGGCAAAGCCGGGGCATGGCGGCAGCTTGATGGGCCGCAGTGCTCCGTCGGGCCGACTGCCGGGCCTGCGGGGTGTGGTGGGCCGCCTGCCCGGCGCTGCGGCGCTGGCGCTGGCGGCACTCGTCGTCGTCGGCGGCCCGGCGCAAGCCGGGCTGTTCGACGACGAGGAGGCCCGCAAGGCCATCCTCGACCTGCGCCAGCGTGTGCGGGCGACCGAGGAGCAATCGGCAGCCACCGCGGCCCAGCAGAACGAGACCATCGAGTCGCTGCGCCGCAACCTGCTGTCGCTGAACAATGAACTCGAGGCGCTGCGCGCCGAGGTCGCGCGGCTGCGCGGCAGCGACGAGCAGCTGGTGCGCGACGTCACCGACCTGCAGCGCCGCCAGAAGGACGCGAGCCAGGTGCTCGACGACCGGCTGCGCAAGCTCGAGCCGACCAAGGTCAGCATCGACGGTCGCGAGTTCGCCGTCAGCACCGACGAGCGTGCGGCTTACGAAGAAGCGATGGGCGTGCTGCGCACCGGCGACTTCGACAAGGCCAGCAGCGCGCTTTCGGGCTTCGTGGCGCGTTATCCGACCAGCGGGTATGTCGACTCGGCGCGTTTCTGGCTCGGCAACGCCCAGTACGGGCGGCGCGACTACAAGGGCGCGATCGCGACCTTCCGCGCCTTCGTCGCCGCTGCGCCGCAGCACCCGCGTGCACCCGAAGCGCTGCTGGCGCTGGCCAACAGCCAGGCCGAAGCCAAGGACACGCGCGCCGCGCGCCGCACGATCGAGGAACTGCTGAAGGCTTATCCGCAGTCCGAGGCCGCGGCTGCCGGCAAGGAACGCCTGGCTTCGCTGAAGTGAGCGTCGCCGCGGACGCGCCGGCCGACCTGGAACGACGTTTCGGCGGCCTGCGCCGCCTGTACGGCGACGCCGGCTACGAGCGTCTGCGCCAGGCCAGCGTCGCCGTCGTCGGTGTCGGCGGCGTCGGCTCCTGGGCCGTCGAGGCGCTGGCGCGCAGCGGCGTCGCCCGGCTGGTGCTGATCGACCTGGACCAGGTCGCCGAATCCAACGTCAACCGCCAGATCCAGGCGCTGGGCGCGACGCTGGGCGCCGCCAAGGTCGACGCGCTCGCGGCGCGCATCGCCGACATCCACCCGGGTTGCGAGGTGCTGCGCGTCGAAGAGTTCGTCGAACCCGGCAACTGGCCGGCGCTGCTGCCGTGCCCGGTCGACGTGCTGATCGACGCCTGCGACCAGACGCGCGCCAAGCAGGCGCTGGCGGCCTGGGGGCTGGCCAGCGGCGTGCCGGTGATCTGCGTCGGTGCCGCCGGCGGCAAGACCCAGCCGCAGCGTGTCGAGGTGGCCGACCTGGCTGAAACGACGCATGACCCGTTGCTGGCCGGCCTGCGCCAGCGCCTGCGCCGCGACGGCGTCGTCGCACGCAGCGGGCCGGCGCGCCTGACCTGCGTGTTTTCGCGCGAGCCGGTCGCGGCGCCGGTGGACGCCGCCTGCGCCACCGACGGCAGCCTGAACTGCGCCGGCTACGGTTCCAGCGTCACCGTCACCGCGACCTTCGGCTTCGTCGCCGCGGCCGAGGCTCTGGCAAAGATACTGGCCGCAAAAAGTGCTTGCAAGGTCGTTTGAGACCGACATACAATGCGAGGCTCCGCTAGACGACGGGGTCGTTAGCTCAGTCGGTAGAGCAGCGGACTTTTAATCCGTTGGTCGCGTGTTCGAGTCACGCACGACCCACCACGCAACCGGCGGTGAAAATTCAGGGCTCTTAGCTCAGTTGGTAGAGCAGCGGACTCTTAATCCGTTGGTCGAGTGTTCGAGTCACTCAGGGCCCACCAACTACAAACGGCTTGGCATTGCGCCAAGCCGTTTTTGTTTTTGCGTCGCCGATGACGGCTGGGCGCCATGCGCCCCCCGCTACACGAGCGCCAGCAGATGGCGCAGATGCCGCTCCGACGCCCGGAACGCGGCGTCCTCCTCGGCCGTGAACTCGTGCGCCAGGATGCGCTGCACGCCGCCACGGCCGACGACGCAGGGCACGCTCATCACCAGGTCGGCTACGCCGTACTCGCCCTGCAGCAGCACGCCCAGCGGCAGGATGGACTGCTCGTTGCCCTCGATCGCGCGCACGATGCGGAACACGCTCGCGGCGATGCCGTGGTTGGTGTTGCCCTTGCGTTCGAAGATGCGGAAACCCGCGTCCAGAGTACGTCGGCGTATGTCTTCGCGGTCCACCGGCGGCAGGCTGTTCAGGCGGCAGAAGGTGTCGAGCTCGGCGCCGCAGACGCGGCACAGGCTCCAGGGGATGAAGCCGGTCGCGCCGTGGTCGCCCAGCATGTAGCCGTATAGGTTCTTCGGGTCGATCTTCACGTGCTCGGACAGGATGCGCAGGAAACGCGCGGTGTCGATCAGCGTGCCGGCCGACAGCAGGCGCTCGCGCGGGTAGCTCGAGGCGCGCAGCATCACCTGGGTCATCACGTCGACCGGGTTGGTCACGTTGATGACGATGGCGCCGGGCGAGTGGCGTTCGACCTTGCCGATGATGCCCCGCAGGATCGTGCTGTTGATACGCACCAGGTCGTCGCGTGTCTGCCCTTGCTGCAGCTGCGCGCCGGCGGTGATGACGACGATGTCGCTGCCCGCCGTCGCGGGGTAGTCGCCGGCGACCAGCGTCGGGTTCTTCGCGTAGGTGAACGGCGTCGTGTGGGAGAAGTCCCAGATCTCGGCCTCGGCGCGTTCGCGCAGCTTGTCGACGGCGACGATCTCGGTCACCTCGCTCATGTGCACCAGCAGACCGACGATTTCGGTGCCGACGGCACCCATTCCGATCACGGAAACCTTCATCACGATGTCCTGTTGTGGCGGCGCCGCCGCCGATACTCGATGGTTCACGGGCAAGCATCGCCCGTGCCGCGACCAGGCGCGGGCGCCCGGGTCCGAGCCTCGGCACGGTGCAGCCTGGCTGCAGGGCGCGTTGCAGGGCGGCGGCCCGCGCCGATCGCCGGCGCCGCGCGCAAACTGATTCGGAGTGGGCCGTGAATGCATCGTGATTCTCTGTCGCCGCCGCCGATCGATCCGGCCAGCACCGTGCTGCTGATCGTCGGCCGCAACAACTGGAAGCGGGGGTCGAGCACGCTGAACCGTGTGGTCGAGGAACTGGGCCGCGCCGGCATGGCCGTGCTTCGCTACGAAAGCCGGACCAGCCGCACACGGCGCTGGCTGGAGGCCCGCGCCGAACAGGTGCTGATGGCGCTGCCGGCCGGATTGGTGGCCGGGCGGCTGCTGACCCGCCTCGTCAAGGCCGCCCTGCTGCTGAGCCGCCCGGACCGCTGGGACTATGTGCTCACCCGCCGGCAGGAGCGCCATCACACCGCGGCGCCGGCATTGCGGCGTTTCATCGGCAGCCTCGCGGGCCGGCGGGTCGTGCTGCTGACCCATTCGGCCGGTGGCATCGCCGGGGCGCTGGTCGAGAGCGCGCCGCCGGTGCTGTGCCACGTCTGCTTCGGCTACCCGTTCCAGCATCCCGGGCGGCCACCGGAGCCGCGCCGTACCGAGCCGCTCGAGCGTGTCGGCAAACCCTTCCTGATCGTGCAGGGCGAGCGCGACGAATACGGCTCGGCCGACGAGGCGCGCCGCCGCTACCGGCTGTCACCGGCGACCACGGTGCAGGCCGTGGCCGACGATCACCACTACGACACGCTCGCTGCGGCCGAGCTGGAGGACCTGCTGCGCACGATCAAGGCCTTCATCGGCCTGCCGGCGGCCGGCGGTGTTCGAAACGAAGGCCAGGGCAGGGCTTGAGCACGGCGGCGATTCGCGTCCTATACTCCCCCCCAGTACGAAGGAGCCACCCGATGCCGCACTCGCCGGCCGAACGCAAACGTGTCGTCACCCGGCTGCGCCGCATCAAGGGCCAGGCCGAGGCGCTGGAACGTGCGGTCGAAGCCGGCACCGAGTGCGGCGACCTGCTGCAGCAGCTGGCGGCGCTGCGCGGCGCCGCGCACGGGCTGATGGCCGACGTGCTCGAAGGCCATCTGCGCGAGACCTTCGGCGCGAACGCCGAACGCGCGCTGCCGGCGGCCGACCCGCAGGCCGAGGTCGACCGCCTCGTGCTCCTCGTGCGCTCCTTCACGCGCTGAACAACGTCCAACCAGGAGACCCCATGATCAAGTCCCGAGCCGCCGTCGCCTTCGCAGCCGGCCAGCCGCTGCAGATCGTCGAGATCGACGTCGCCCCGCCGAAGAAGGGCGAGGTGCTGGTCAGGATCACCCACACCGGCGTCTGCCACACCGACGCCTTCACGCTGAGCGGCGACGACCCCGAGGGCCTGTTCCCGGTGGTGCTGGGCCATGAAGGCGCCGGCATCGTCGTCGAGGTCGGCGAAGGCGTCACCAGCGTCGCGCCGGGCGACCACGTGATCCCGCTCTACACCGCCGAATGCGGCGAGTGCCTGTTCTGCAAGTCGGGCAAGACCAACCTCTGCGTCGCGGTGCGCGCCACGCAGGGCAAGGGCGTGATGCCCGACGGCACGACCCGTTTCTCCTACAACGGCCAGCCGCTCTACCACTACATGGGCTGTTCGACCTTCAGCGAGTACACCGTCGTCGCCGAGGTTTCGCTGGCCAAGGTGAACCCCGAGGCCAACCCCGAGCAGGTCTGCCTGCTGGGCTGCGGCGTCACCACCGGCCTGGGCGCGGTGAAGAACACCGCCAAGGTGCAGCCGGGCGACAGCGTCGCGGTCTTCGGCCTCGGCGGCATCGGCCTGGCCGTCGTGCACGGCGCCCAGCTCGCCGGCGCCGGCCGCATCATCGCGGTCGACACCAACCCGACGAAGTTCGACCTGGCACGCACTTTCGGCGCGACCGACTGCGTCAACCCGAAGGATCACGACAAGCCGATCCAGCAGGTCATCGTCGAGATGACCGGCTGGGGCGTCGACCATTCCTTCGAGTGCATCGGCAACGTGCACGTGATGCGTGCGGCGCTGGAGAGCGCGCACCGCGGCTGGGGCCAGTCGGTCGTGATCGGTGTCGCCGGCGCGGGCCAGGAGATCTCGACGCGGCCGTTCCAGCTCGTCACCGGCCGGCGCTGGCTGGGCACGGCTTTCGGCGGCGTCAAGGGCCGCAGCGAGCTGCCGGGCATGGTCGAGGACGCGATGTCCGGCCGCATCCGCCTGGAGCCTTTCGTCACCCACACGATGCCGCTGCCCGGGATCAACGAAGCCTTCGAGCTGATGCACGCGGGCGAGTCGATCCGCAGCGTGGTGCACTTCTGAGGCCGGCCGTGGAACGCGTCGAACACCACGCCAGCTTCGGCGGCCGCCAGGAGGTCTGGCGCCACGAATCGTCCACGCTGGGCTGCACCATGCGCTTGGGCCTGTACCTGCCGCCGCAGGCGCTGGCCGGCCAGGCCTGCCCGGTGCTGTACTGGCTCTCCGGGCTGACCTGCAACGAGCAGAACTTCATCACCAAGGCCGGCGCGCAGGCGCATGCGGCGCGGCTGGGGCTCATCCTCGTCGTGCCGGACACCAGCCCGCGCGACCCGGGCGGCACGCTGGGTGTCGCCGACGACCCGGCCTACGACCTGGGGCAGGGCGCCGGCTTCTACCTCGACGCGACGCAGGAGCCCTGGGCGCGCCACTACCGCATGGAGAGCTACGTCGTGCACGAGCTGCCGGCGCTGGTGGAAAGCCAGGTCGCGACGACCGGCCGGCGCGGCATCTTCGGCCACTCGATGGGCGGCCACGGCGCGCTGACACTGGCGCTGCGCCACCCGGGGCGCTACGCCAGCGTCTCGGCGTTTTCGCCCATCGTCGCGCCGGCGCGTGTGCCCTGGGGCCGCAAGGCGTTTGCCGCCTACCTGGGCGACGACGAGAGCACCTGGGCCGCGCACGATGCGACGGCGCTGATCGCCGGCGCCGGCGAGCGCCTGCCGCTGCTCGTCGACCAGGGCGAGGCCGACGAGTTCCTGGCCGGGCAGCTGAAGCCCGAATGGCTGGAAGAAGCCTGCGCTGCCGCCGGCCACCCGCTGACGCTGCGCCGCCAGCCGGGTTACGACCACAGCTACTACTTCATCGCCAGCTTCGTCGCCGACCACCTGGAGCACCACGCGCGCGCCTTGCGCTGAGCGTGGCGGAAGGCAGCAGGAGTCGAACCTACCCGGGAGCGGCTGACGCCCCCGACCGGGTTTGAAGCCCGGGCGCACCACCGGGTGCGTTTGCCTTCCTTGATCCCGGATAGCTCCAGGACAGGGCGCCGGATCGTATCAGCGCCCCGCGTCTCCCATGGCGCCCGGATCCGTGTCTTTTGCAGCATCCGGGCGGTCGCGGCGCACACGTGCGTCGCGCACGCGGCGTGTGTAGCCGGCGCGGTCGAAATGCTCCAGCACCTGGATCGCACGTTTGCGGCCCAGGCCGCTGGCGTCGCGGAAGGCCGCGGCGCCGACTTCGCCGCGCGGCGCGGCGGCGGCCAGTTCGTCCAGCTGCGCCAGCAGGCGGGCTATCGCCGCCTCGGGGTAGAACAGGTCTTTCACCACCTGCTGGAGTTCGCCGCGGCGCGCCAGCTTGCGCAGCACGCTGCGCACCTGGGCCTCGGGCGCGGCGCACGAGGCCGCCAGGTCGCGTACCCAGGGCGGGTCGGCGCCACCGGCGGCCAGGGCCGGGCGCAGGCGCTGCGCCAGCGCCTCCTCGTCGGCGCTCAGGTTCACCGCGTGGCCGGGCAGGTGCAGCCAGGCGCCCTGGCGTGCCAGCGCGCCGTCGGCCAGCAGCGCATCCAGCAGCGCCGGCCACCAGGCCTGGGCGCCGTCGTCGGCGCCCGGCTGCACCATGCGCCGCAGGCGCGCGGCGTTCAGGCCGGGTTCGTCGGGCGAACGTGCGTGGAAGTCGGCCAGCACCGCCAGCACCCGTTCGCGCCAGCGCTGCCAGACGCTGGAGGCCAGGCACAGCGCGTCGTCGCCGGCCAGGGCCAGCGTCACCGCGTCGGGCAGCGCCGGCAGCGGCTGGCCGAGCAGCAGCAACAGGCGAGAACGTGCCAGCCCCGCCGGCGCCAGCGCCAGCAGCCGGGTGACGGCGGCCGGCGTCGGCTCGGCCTGCGCCGCTTCCAGCGCGTCCAGCCAGGCCAGGCGTTCGGCGCTGCGGCGCCGGCGCTCGGGCGCCCAGACGTCGACGATGCGCCCGCCGCCGATCGTGCGGCTGGCCTGGGCGTTGCGCAGGATCAGCCGGTCGCCGGGCAGGGCCCAGACCGGCGTCTCGAAGACGAGTTGCACGCGCGCCGAGGCGCCCGCGGCCGGCGGCTGTGCGTCCAGCGGCACGAGGTGCGCGACATGGTGGCTGGTGCCGACGTGCACGTGCACCGGTGCCCAGTGCGCCAGTGCCGGCGCGTCGGGCAGCAGGCGGATGCGGGCGTCCAGGCGTTCGCAGCGCTGCAGCGTGGCGGGCGCGGCGATCCAGTCGCCGCGCTGGATGGTCTCGCGGTCGATGCCGGCCAGCACCAGCGCGCAGCGCTGGCCGGCGCGGCCTTCTTCAGCCGGCTGGTTCTGGGCGTGGATCGAGCGCACGCGTACGGTCTGGCCGCTGGCCGAGTGCTGCAGGCTGTCGCCGACACGCACGCGCCCGGCGAACACCGTGCCTGTCACCGCCGTGCCCTGGCCGGCGAGCGTGAAGACGCGGTCGACCGCGAGCCGGAAACCGCCGTCGGCGCTGCGTTCGGAACGTTCTCGCGCGACGGCTTCGAGGTGCTCGCGCAGCGCGGCGACGCCGGGGTCGGCGTCGGCGGTGGCGACGGTCTCGAACACCGGCGCGCCGGCCAGCGGCGTGTCGGCCAGCAGTGAGGCGATCTCGGCGCGCACCTCGGCCAGCCGTTCCGGCGGCACGCGGTCGGCCTTGTTCAGCGCCACCGAGCCGTGGTGCACGCCCAGCAGGTCCAGGATCGCCAGGTGTTCGCGTGTCTGCGGCATCACGCCGTCGTCGGCGGCGACGACGAGCAGCGCGTGGTCTATGCCCACCGCGCCGGCGACCATCGTGCGCACGAAACGTTCGTGGCCCGGCACGTCGACGATGCCCAGCACCGTGCCGTCGGCCAGCGGGGCGTAGGCGTAGCCGAGCTCGATCGAGATGCCGCGCTCGCGCTCTTCCTTCAGCCGGTCGGTGGCGACGCCGGTCAGCGCGCGCACCAGCGCGGTCTTGCCGTGGTCGATGTGGCCGGCGGTGCCGACGATCATCCCGGCGTCCCCAGGGCCTCGGCCAGCGCGCCGAACTGGGCCGCGAACACGGCCTCGTCTACAGCCTCGATGCAGCGCAGGTCCAGCCACAGCGCGCCGTCGGCGATGCGGCCGATCACCGGCCGCGGCAGGCCGCGCAAGGCTTCTTCCAGCCGCGCCAGCGCGCGCCCGCTGCGTTTGCCCGCCGGACGCAGCAGCAGGCCGGCGCTGGGCAGCGTGTCCACCGGCAGCGCGCCGCTGCCGATCTGGCTGCTCAGCGCCACGACCTCGACCGCGGCGGCTTCGCCCAGCGCCGCTTGCAGCGGCACCCGCAGGCGCTCGGCCGCGGCGCGGATCTCGGCCTGCGGCCGCGTGAACAGCCGCAGCGTCGGCAGGCGTGCGGCCAGGTGTTCGGGCTCGCGGTACAGGCGCAGCACCGGCTCCAGCGCGGCCAGCGTCAGCTTGCCGACACGCAGCGCACGTTTCAGCGGGTTCTTCTTGATCTTCGCGATCAGATCCTGGCGGCCGACGATCAGCCCGGCCTGCGGCCCGCCCAGCAGCTTGTCGCCGCTGAAGCTGACGACGTCGGCACCGGCGGCCACCGTCTCGCGCACCGTGGTCTCGCGCGGCAGGCCGTGCGCCGCCAGGTCGGCGAGCGTGCCGCTGCCCAGGTCCACGGCCAGCGGCAGCCCGTGCGCGTGGGCGATGCGTGCGACCTCGGCCTCGGCCACGCTGGCGGTGAAGCCCTCGACCGCATAGTTGCTGCAATGCACCTTCATCAGCAGCGCGGTGCGGGTGCCGATCGCGCCTTCGTAGTCGCGCGCGTGGGTGCGGTTGGTCGTGCCGACCTCGACCAGCTTGGCGCCGGCACGCGCCATGATGTCCGGGATGCGGAAGGCGCCGCCGATCTCGACCAGCTCGCCGCGCGAGACGATGACTTCCTTTCGCGGCGCCAGCGAAGACAACATCAGCAGCACCGCGGCGGCGTTGTTGTTGACCACCGTCGCCGCCTCGGCGCCGGTGAGTTCACGCAGCAGTTCGTCGACGACGTCGTCACGGTCGCCGCGGCCGCCGGTGGCCAGGTCGTACTCGAGGTTGGCCGGTGCGGTGAGCGCCTGCACGACGGCCTGCACCGCGGTGTCGGGCAGCAGCGCGCGGCCCAGGTTGGTGTGCAGCACGGTGCCGGTGCAGTTGAAGACGGCACGCAGCCGCGGCACGTCCTCGGCGGCGAGTGCGGCGGCCACCGCCGCGGCGATGGCCGGCAGCGCGAGTTCGGCTTCCGGCGCCTCGCCGGCCAGCAGGCGTTCGCGCAATTGCTGCAGCCGCGCACGCACCGCGGCCGTCGTGCGGGTCGCGCCGTGTGCGGCCAGCAGCGGCGCCAGTTCGGCGCAGCCGAGCACGCGGTCGACGGCAGGCAGGCGCACGCTCGGCGCCGTCATGCGTCGTCGGTGGGCTCGGGCAGCGCCAGCAGCGGGTTGCCCGAGGCGCGCTCGAAGTTGGTCTCGGCCATCAGCAGGTCCAGGCGCAGCGTGGCCAGGTCGTCGGCCAGCGCTTCGGCCAGCGGGTCGGCGTGCTGGTCGACCTGCTTGCGGTAGCTGCGGCAGTGGTCGCAGGTCTCGGCGAGCACCGCCTTGCCATCGCCGTCGACACCCAGGTAGCGCACGCCGCGTGTCGACTGGCAGTGGCTGCACTTGACACGCACCATGTGCCACTCGGTGGCGCACAGGCCGCAGTGCAGGTAGCGGTGGCCTTCGGCGCTGCCGCCGATGCGCAGCACGCTGGCCAGCGGCGGGCTGCCGCAGGCCGGGCAGACGGTGGGTTCGGCCGCGGGTGCCAGGCGTGCGGCGTCGAGCCGGCTGGCGCGGTCGGCCCAGACGAGCTGCAGCGCCGCCATCACCAGCGGCTGCACCGCCAGCGCGTCGGCGTCGCCGTCTTCGTTCAGCAGGTCGGCGGCCAGCTGGTCCAGCGCCGCGGCGTCCAGCGCCTGCAGCCGGCGCGCATGGGCGACCAGCACCGCCGGCAGATCGGCGGCGCCGGCCAGCACGCGTTCCAGCAACTGCGCCAGCGCAGCCTGCCAGGCCGGGTCGGGCCGGTCCTGCAGCGGCAGCGGCGGCATGCCGTGTTCGAGCGCACGCTCCAGCACCGCGGCATCCGGCGCCGTGGTCTGCAGCGTCGCGGCGATGCCGGCCTGGGCCTCGCAGACGCGGGCGATGAACAGCAGGTAGTCGGCGATCGGGTTGCCGGGTGCCAGCTGGCGCAGGCGCGCGGCGCGTTCGGCAAACAGTTCCGTCGGCCGGGGCAGGCGGATGCGGGGGAAGTCGATGGCGTCCAGGGCCTCGATCTCGCCCGGCTGGAGGATGCGCTGCACGCGGGTTCCTTCTTCGGTCAAAAAACAGCCCGCGGCTGCCGGTGGCAGCACGCGGGCGGCTGGTGTCACGGCGTCTTCAGCTGTCGTCGCCGGTGACGCTGCGGTACCAGTTGCGGTGGTGCTGCTTGGCCCAGGCACGCGTGACGGTGCCGTAGAACATCGCGCGTATCGTGCCACGGGTCCAGATCGCGGCGTAGGCGTGCATGACGATCAGCAGGATCATGCCGATGCCGGCGACGGCGTGCAGCAGCGAGGCCACACGCACGACACCCACCGGCAGCGTCAGCCAGGCGCGCCACATCGGGATGCCGGTCAGCAGCATCACCGCCATGCAGACGACGAGCGCCCAGAACAGCACTTTCTGGCCGCCGTTGTACTTGCCCTGCGCCGGCATGTCGTGGTCGTCGCCGTCGACCATCTTGCCGACGTTGCGCAGCCACTCGACGTCGGCCGCGCCGATGACGTTGAGCTTCCAGAAGCGCCAGGCCATCAGCGCGAACAGCAGCGCCATGCCGACGCCGATGTACGGGTGCAGGATGCGCGCCCAGGTCGGCCCGCCGAAAAACATCGTCAGCGGGAACAGCGCCGGGTGGAAGAAGGCCAGCCCCGAGAGCATCACGCCCAGGAAGAGCCAGCCGACGGCCCAGTGGTTGGCGCGTTCGGACGCGTCGTAGCGCTTGATGTCGCGTGGGTTGCGTCTCATCGCGGCGTCTCCTCGTCAGCTTCGGCGGCTTCGGCTTCGCGGTCCTTGCGTTCCATCTCGTCCTCCAGCGCCTTGGACACGTCGTTCGGGCCCTTGGTGATGTAGTGGAACAGCGAGGCGAAACCGGCGATCGCCAGCCCCGCCACCGCCAGCGGCTTGAGCGCACCCTTCCAGAAACCGACCACCGGGCTCACCGACGGGTCCTGCGGCAGGCCCTGGTACAGCGGCGCCTGGTCGGCGTGCTGCAGCACGTACATCACGTGCGTGCCGCCGACGCCGGCCGGGTCGTACAGGCCGGCCTTCTCGAAACCGCGTTCCTTCAGGTCCTCGATGCGCTCCTCGGCCTGGTCCTTCATCGCCTGCTTGGTGCCGAACATGATCGCGCCGGTCGGGCAGGTCTTGACGCAGGCCGGCTCCTGGCCGACCGCGACGCGGTCCGAGCACAGCGTGCACTTGTAGGCCTTGTGGTCCTTCTTCGAGATGCGCGGGATGTTGAACGGGCAGCCGGTGATGCAGTAGCCGCAGCCGATGCAGTTTTCCTGGTGGAAGTCGACGATGCCGTTGCTGTACTGGACGATCGCGCCCGGCGCCGGGCAGGCCTTCAGGCAGCCCGGGTCGGTGCAGTGCATGCAGCCGTCCTTGCGGATCAGCCACTCCAGGTTGCCGGACTCGGTGTTCTCGTGTTCGGCAAAACGCATCACCGTCCACGCGGCGGCCGTCAGGTCCGCCGGGTTGTCGTAGACGCCGACGTTGGAGCCGGGCTCCTCACGCAGGTCGTTCCACTCCATGCAGGCGGTCTGGCAGGCCTTGCAGCCGATGCACTTGGAGACGTCGATCAGCTTGGCGACCTCGCCCGAAGCCGGCGTGCGCGCCTGCGGCGAGGGCGTGGTCGTGGCCGAGCGCGCCTTGATGTCGAGAGATTGCAGTGACATGGGCGCTCCTCAGACCTTCTCGACCTTGACCAGGAAGGTCTTGAACTCGGGCGTGTTGGTGTTGCCGTCGCCGACGAAGGGCGTCAGCGTGTTCGCCAGGAAACCCGGCTTGGTGACGCCCTTGAAGCCCCAGTGGATGGGGATGCCGACGTGGTGCACCGGCTTGCCCTCGATCGTCATCGCCTTGATGCGCTTGGTGACGACGGCACGCGCCTTGATGTAGCCGCGTTTGGACGACACCTTGACCATGTCGCCGGCGGCGATGCCCAGGCTCTGCGCCAGCGTCTCGCCGATCTCGACGATCTGCTCGGGCTGCGTGATCGCGTTGAGCAGCGCGTGTTTGGTCCAGTAGTGGAAGTGCTCGGTCAGGCGGTAGGTGGTGCCGACGTGCGGGAACTCCGAGGCCTTGCCGAAGGTGTCCCAGATCGGCTTGAACACACGCGCCGCCGGCGAGTTGGTCGCCAGCGGGTTCTTCGGGTGCAGCGGGTTGTAGCCCAGCGGCGTGTCGAAGGGTTCGTAGTGCTCGGGGAAGGGCCCTTCGGCCAGGCCCTTGCGCGCGAAGAAACGCGCCACGCCCTCGGGGTTCATGATGAACGGCCCGGCGCCGGTCTCGGGCGCCAGCGCCGGCGCCATGTCGGGCACGTCGGGGCCGGCCCAGGCGCTGCCGGTCCAGCCGATCAGCTTGCGCCGCGGGTTGAAGGGCTTGCCGTCGACGTCGCAGGAGGCGCGGTTGTAGAGCACGCGCCGGTTCGCCGGCCAGGCCCAGGCCCAGTTCAGCGTGTTGCCGATGCCGGTGGGGTCGGCGTTGTCGCGCCGGCCCATCTGGTTGCCGGCCTGGGTCCAGCAGCCGGCGAAGATCCAGCAGCCGCCCATCGTCGAGCCGTCGTCGCGCATCTCGCCGAAGCCGCCGAGCTGCTCGCCGGCCTTGCGCACCAGCTTGGTCGGGTCCTTGGGGTCGAAGACGTCGGCCAGCGCGCGGCCGTTGTACTCCTTGGCCACTTCCTCGGGCGACGGCTCCTCGGGCTGGGCGTAGGGCCACCACAGCTTCAGGATCGGGTCGGGGAAGGTGCCGCCGTCCTTCTTGTAGAGCTCGCGCAGGCGCAGGAACAGCCCCGACATGATGTGGATGTCGGTGCGCGCCTGGCCCGGCGGCTCGGCCGCCTTCCAGTGCCACTGCAGCACGCGGCTGGAGCTGACGACCGCACCTTCCTCCTCGGCGAAGCAGGTCGTCGGCAGGCGGAAGACCGTGGTCTGGATCTTGGACGCGTCGACGTCGTTGTACTCGCCGTGGTTCTTCCAGAACTCGCTGGTCTCGGTGGCCAGCGGGTCCATCACGACGAGGAACTTCAGCTTGGCCAGGCCGTCGCGCACGCGGTCCTTGTTCGACAGCGCCGCCAGCGGGTTGAAGCCCTGGGCGATGTAGCCGTTGACCTTGCCCTGGTTCATCAGCTCGAAGACCTGCAGCATGTCGTACTGCTTGTCGAGCTTGGGCAGGTAGTCGAAGGCCCAGTTGTTCTCGGCCGTCGCGTTCGGCCCGTACCAGGCCTTCATCAGGCTGACGTGGAACTTCGGGTAGTTCTGCCAGTAGCTCATCTGGCCCGGGCGCAGCGGTTTCTGCGTGCGGGTGTCGACGTACTTCTGGTAGTCCTGCTCGGCCTGCATCGGCATCGTCAGGTAGCCCGGCAGGCTGGCCGACAGCAACCCCAGGTCGGTCAGGCCCTGGATGTTGGAGTGCCCGCGCAGCGCGTTCATGCCGCCGCCGGCGACACCGATGTTGCCCAGCAGCAGCTGCACCATCGCGCCGGTGCGCAGGATCTGCGCGCCGATGGAATGCTGCGTCCAGCCCAGCGCGTAGAGCATCGTCGCCGCGCGTCCGGCCACCGCCGTCGACGCGAGCTTCTCGCAGACGTGCAGGAACTTCGCCTTGGGCGTGCCGCAGATGCTCTCGACCTTGTCCGGCGTGTAGCGGCTGTAGTGCTTTTTCAGCAGCTGGTAGACGCAGCGCGGGTGCTCCAGCGTCGCATCGGTCTTGACGAAACCGTCAGCGCCGAGCTCGTAGTCCCAGCTCGTCTTGTCGTAGCTGCGTTTGTCGGCGTTGTAGCCCGAGTAGATGCCGTCCTCGAACGCGAAGTCCTCGCGCACGATGAAGCTGAAGTCCGTGTAGTTGCGGACGTACTCGTGGTGGATCTTGTCGTTCTCGAGCAGGTAGTTGATCACCCCGCCGAGGAAGACGATGTCGCTGCCCGAACGGATCGGGGCATAGAAATCCGCTACCGCAGCCGAGCGGTTGAAGCGCGGGTCGACCACCATGAGGTGCGCCTTGTTGTGCGCCTTGGCCTCGGTGACCCACTTGAAGCCGCAGGGGTGGGCTTCGGCGGCATTGCCGCCCATGATGAGGATGACGTCCGCATTCTTGATGTCGACCCAATGGTTCGTCATCGCTCCACGGCCAAACGTCGGGGCAAGACCTGCCACCGTCGGGCCGTGTCAGACACGGGCTTGGTTGTCGAATGCGAGCAGCCCGAGCGAACGGGCAATCTTGTGGGTGATGTAGCCGGCTTCGTTGCTGGAGGCCGAAGCCGCGAGCATGCCGGTGGTGGTCCAGCGGTTGACCGTCAGGCCGTCGTCGGTCTTCTCGACGAAGTTTGCGTCGCGGTCTTCCTTCAGCAACTGGGCGATGCGGGTGTTGGCCTCGTCCCAGGAAATGCGTTTCCACTCGCTGGAGCCGGATTCGCGCACCTCGGGGTGCAGCAGCCGGTTCGGGCTGTTGATGATGTCCAGCAGGCTCGCGCCCTTGGGGCACAGCGTGCCGCGGTTGACCGGGTGGTCGGGGTCGCCCTCGACGTGGATCACCGAGCGCTTGGCGTTCTTGGCGCCGTCGCCGAGCGAATACATCAGGATGCCGCAGCCGACCGAGCAATAAGTGCAGGTCTGGCGCGTGACCGTGGTGGCGGCGAGCTTGTACTGGCGGACTTCGGCCAGCGCGGTGGCGGGCGAGAAGCCCATCAGCGCCAGGCTCGAACCCGCCAGCGTGGAGCCAGTCACTTTCATGAACTGGCGCCTTGAGAGTTGCTTCATGAGCGCAATCCCGTGGCTGTGGAAGAGGTGGGTCGACGACGCCCGGCGGCTGCGGCCTTGTTGTGAGGGGGCGTCCCGGCAGCCGGCCACTGGCCCCGGGCGCTGCCCCCGCGAACATGCTGCATGGACCGGGAGCGGGGCGGATGCTAGCAGCGTGTTGCAAGATGCGTCAGAGCGCTTGCCCTAGTCCCGGCGGCGCGGTCGGCGACGGCGCATTCCGTCACGCTGGACGACAATCGCGGCCCTGCCGCCGCGTCCCGCCCAACCGATGACTGCCCCCGATCCCGCTACCGCCGGCGCCAGCCGCGTGCCCGTGGTCGCGCTGCGTGGCGGTGTCGCGCGCGCCGGCGAGGACTGGCTGGCCGACGAGCTGCCGGTGGCGCTGGTGCTCAACGGCATCTCGCACGCGGTGATGATGGCCACGCCGGCCGACCTCGAGGACTTCGCCCACGGCTTCTGCTTCACCGAAGGCCTGGCCGAACCCGGCGAGCTGCGCGCCGTCGAGGCGGTGGCGGTGGCCGAAGGCATCGAGCTGCGGCTGGAGGTGTCGGCCGCCTGCGAATGGCGGCTGCGCGAACGCCGGCGCACGCTGGCCGGGCGCACCGGCTGCGGCCTGTGCGGCACCGACAGCCTGAGCCAGGTGCGCCAGCCGCTGCCGCTGCTGCCGGCACGTCGCTTCGAGCCCGCGGCGCTGGCGCGTGCGCAGCGTGAGCTGCGCGCCGGCCAGGCGCTGCAGCGCCTGACCGGCGCCACCCACGCCGCCGCCTGGTGCAGCCGCGACGGTGCGGCGCTGCTGGTGCGCGAGGACGTCGGCCGCCATAACGCGCTCGACAAGCTGGTCGGCGCGATGCGGCGCGGCGGCATCGCGCCCGGCGAGGGTTTCGTCGCCATCACCAGCCGCGCCAGTTTCGAAATGGTGCAGAAGACGGCGCGCCTGGGCGCCTCGGCGCTGGCTGCGGTGTCGGCACCGACGACGATGGCGGTCGAGCTGGCGCTTTCCTGCAACCTGCTGCTGGCCGGTTTCGTGCGTGGCGACGAGTTCGTCGCCTACAGCTTTGCCGAGCGCCTGGGGCTGCCGCCGACCCCGGTCTGATGCGCGCCGGCCGTGGCCGGCGCTTCTTCCCCCGATGCTGAGCGCGATCGTCCTGTCCTGCCTGGTCGTCGCCGTCGCCGACGGCGACACGCTGACGGCGCGCTGCGCCGGCAGCCCAAGCCCCTTGCACGTGCGCCTGGCCGAGATCGACGCACCCGAGAAGCGCCAGGCCTTCGGAGCGCAGTCGCGGCGCCAGCTCGCGGCGCTGTGCCTGCGCCGCCAGGCCGAGCTGCGGCCGCTGCCCGGCGCCGCCGGCCACGACCGCTACGGCCGCGTTGTCGCTCACGTGCGCTGCGGCGGTGTCGACGCCCAGGCGGCGCAGCTGCGTGCCGGCCTGGCCTGGGTGATGGAGGGTTACGCCTCGGACCTGAACCTGCCGGCGCTGCAGTGGCAGGCGCGGCGTGAACGTGCCGGGCTATGGGCCGACGCCCGTCCGGTCGCGCCCTGGGTCTGGCGCGCGCGCCGGCGCCATCCGGCCGCGCGCTGATCCGGCTGCCACGGCGGTACGGCGCTCCGAGCGAATCCCTCCGCCATTGTTTCGGCTCTGCCAGGCCGTCGTTACGATCCCGTCACCGGTTTGATGCCCCTCAAGCCGCAACCACCGCCCCCCACCCGATGAGTTCCTGGCGCCTCCGTCCGCGCAGCCTGCGTTGGCTCAGCCTCGTGCTGATCGCCGCCTGGCTGCTGCCGATGGCGCGCAGCGTCTGGGCGGCGGACAGCGCGCAGATCGTCTGCAGCGCCTCGGGCCATCTGCGCCTGCAGTGGGGCGCCGAGCCGGGCGACGAAGGCGCCGGTGCGGCCGACGCCGGCGCGGCCTCCTGCGTGCTCTGCGTG